>CASEER010000035.1 GCA_949287085.1 uncultured Coriobacteriaceae bacterium | reverse complement strand
CACCGGCTCGGCTGCAGGCGCGGCGGGCTCGTCCGTGGCGGGCGGCACGAAGCAGGTTGTCATCGCCATGACCGCGGGCAGCGAGCCGGCGGCGGGCTTTGACCCACTGGTGGCGTGGGGCTGCGGCGAGCATGTGCACGAGCCGCTGCTCCAGTCCACCCTCATCACCACCAACGAGAACCTGGAGTTTGTAAACGATCTGGCCACTGGGTACTCCTGCTCGGACGATGGTCTGACCTGGACGTTCGAGCTGCGCGACGACGTGGTCTTTTCTGACGGTGAGCCCCTCACCGCGGCCGACGTTGCCTTTACCGTGAACTCCGCTGTTGCGAGCGCGGCCTTTGAGGGCGACCTGTCTATGGTGGATGAGGCCGTTGCCACCAGCGACTATGCCGTTGAGCTGCACCTCAACAAACCATACAACGCGCTGCTGTATACGCTCGCCGTGCTGGGCATTGTGCCCGAGCATGCCTATGGCAAGGGCTACGGTGCCGCCCCCATCGGCTCGGGACGCTACCTGCTGGAGCGGTGGGACCAGGGACAGCAAGCCATCTTTCGCGCCAACCCGGACTACTACGGCGAGCCGCCGCGCATGGAGCGCGCGGTCGTGGTCTTCATGGAGGAGGACGCCGCCCTTGCCGCGGTGCAGGCGGGCGAGGTGGACATCGCGTTCACCTACGCCACGCACGCGCAGCAGTCCTTTACGGGCTATGAGCTCGTCAACTACGCCACGGTTGACTCGCGCGGCATCGCGCTTCCCACCATTCCCGCGGGCGGTACCAAGACGGTCGAGGGGGACGCGGATTATCCCACGGGCAACGACGTGACTTGCGACCTCGCCGTGCGCCGCGCCATCAACGAGGCAATCGACCGCGACCAGGTGATCAACAACGTGCTGGCGGGGTACGGCAAGGTCGCCTATAGCGTGAGCGACGACATGCCCTGGTCGAGCGACGACATGCGCGTGAATCTTGACCGCGACGATGCCCGTGCGCTGCTCGATGATGCCGGCTGGCAGCCGGACGATAGCGGCGTGCGCGTGCGCAACGGGGTGCGGGCCGCCTTTGACCTGTGGTATGCCTCGGACGATTCGGTGCGCCAAGCGATGGCCCACGAGCTTGCCAACCAGCTTGCCGAGATCGGTATCGAGGTTACGCCGCGCGGCGGAAGCTGGGACGAGATCTATCCCCATCAGTACAGCGACCCGGTGCTCTGGGGCTGGGGTTCCAACGCCCCGACCGAGGTCTATGCGCTCAACTACTCAACGGGCTGGGGCAATTATGCCTGCTACAAGAACGCGGCGATCGACAAGCACTTGGACGATGCGCTGGCGCAGCCAGACATTGAAGATTCGTACGAATACTGGCGTCTGGCTGCGTGGGACGGCGAGGACGGCTTTGCTCCCAAGGGGGCGGCGACCTGGGTTTGGGTGGCGAATGTCGACCACCTGTACTTCAAGCGCTCGGGCCTCAACGTTGCCAAGCAGAAGCCGCACCCCCATGGACACGGGTGGTCGCTCGTGAACAACGTGGACCGCTGGACATGGTCATGAGGGCGCTCGCACGCGGTGCGGTGCGCTTCGTGCTGCTCATGCTCGCGGTGAGCTTCCTCACGTTCGCGCTCGTGGGGAGCTCTCCCATCGATCCGGTACAGGCGAACGTGGGGCAGGCCGCCTATGCGACGATGAGCGCGGAGCGGCGCGCCCAGCTGGCCGAGCGCTGGGGTGCGGATACGCCGGTGGTGGAGCGCTATGCCGCGTGGCTCACCGATGCGCTTCACGGCGATTTGGGCGAGAGCCTGCGCTTTAACGCGCCCGTTGTAACGGTCGTGGGCCAGCGGCTCGCTAACTCGGCGCTGCTCCTGGCTGCAGCGTGGCTGATTGCGGGGGTGCTGGGCCTGGCACTGGGCGTTGCGGCGGGTGCCCGCAGCGGCAGCGCGCTCGACCGCGTGGTGCGCGGTTACTGCTATGTGCTTTCGGCCACACCGACGTTTTGGCTTGCGCTCATGGCGCTCATGGTGTTTGCCGTGTATTTGGGCTGGTTTCCATTGGGGTTCTCGGTACCCATCGGATCCGTGGGCGCGGTGCCGCTGTCCGCGCAGCTCTACCACATGGCGCTGCCGGCGCTCGTGCTTTCGCTCACCGGTGTGGCCAATGTGGCGCTGCATACGCGCGAAAAGACCATCGACGTGCTGAGCAGCGACTACGTGCGGTTTGCGCGTACGCGGGGCGAGCGCCTGGGGCAGATTGTGCTCCGCCACGGGCTGCGCAACCTCGTGTTGCCGGCACTCACCTTGCAATGCTCGCAGATCGGCGAGATCGTGGGCGGCTCCATTTTGGTGGAGCAGGTGTTCTCGTATCCGGGGCTAGGGCATGCGGCGGTTACCGCAGGGCTCGGCGGCGACGCCCCGCTGCTCGTGGGCATCGCGCTTGCCACGGCGGCGCTCGTCTTTGCGGGCAACGCGCTGGCAAACGTGCTCTACGGCGTGGTCGACCCGCGCTTGCGCAGGGAGGTCCGCCCATGAGTGGTTCACAGAAACCAGGATTACGCGTGCCACGTGGTTTGAAAAAACCGGGTGTTGGGGCGTCATGTTCGCACGATGGCGAGCAATGCCCGACGGTGTTCCACGAACCTGCGCGCCCCGGCTTCTTGGCTGGGCGCCGTGCGGCGCTGGCGATGGTGCTGTTCGTGGGGGTGGCGCTTGCGGCGATTGCCGTTGCAGGGCATCTGCTCGAGGATGCAGCTGTGGCAACCGATTTTGCCGCGCGCAGCCTGGCACCCTCGCTCGAACACCCCTTTGGCACCGACTGGATGGGGCGCGACATGCTGGCGCGCACGCTCGCGGGGCTTTCGACCTCGGTGGTGGTGGGCCTGCTTGCGGCAGCGGTGTCGTCGGTCATCGCGCTCGTGCTCGCCGCCGCGGCGGCGCTGGGCGGCCCGCGGGTAGACGCGGCGGTCAGCTGGCTCATCGACCTCACCATGGGCATCCCGCATTTGGTGCTCCTCATTCTTATGAGCTACGCGCTCGGACGCGGCGCGCTGGGCGTTATGGTGGGCATCTCCCTCACGCACTGGCCGAGCCTCGCCCGCGTGCTCCGTGCCGAGATTCTGCAGGTGCGCTCGGAACCCTACATTGCAACGGCTCGCGCACTCGGCGTATCGCGCCGGCGCATCGCGCTCACGCACACGCTTCCCCACGTGCTGCCGCAGTATGTGGTGGGCTTGGTGCTCCTGTTTCCGCACGCGGTGCTTCACGAGGCTTCGATCACCTTCTTGGGGTTTGGCCTGCCGCCCGAGCAGCCGGCCATCGGCGTCATTCTGTCCGAGGCCATGGGCTATCTCACCGCAGGCTCGTGGTGGCTCGCGGTGTTCCCGGGG
>CASEER010000034.1 GCA_949287085.1 uncultured Coriobacteriaceae bacterium | reverse complement strand
TGAAGGCCGCCGACTACGTGTACGCGGTAACCGATGTGTACCGCCGCGAGCTCGACGACGTGCTAAACGGCCGCACGCCCGATGCAGCCGAGCGGGCTGCCCGTGCGCGGCAGCTCAAGCGCTGCTTTAACCGCGACTTTACCCATGCGTACCAAGACGGCGACTCGGGCGATAGCATGATGAGCTACGAGCGCTCCAACAACCGCGGCGAAACGGTGGGTCATGTGCTCCGCTTTACCGCGCACGAGCCGCAGACCAAGGCCGAGCGGGCGCGCGCCGCGGTAAAGGGCCCCACGGGCACGGCGCGTCTGGCGCTTGACGCCCCCGTGGGCACGGGCGATCTCTTGGAACTCCGCGACGACGCCGACCCGGACACCTTTGTTACCACCCTCGCGCGGCGCGACGCCAACGCGGGCGAGGTCCTTGATGTTGAGGTGGCCCACCCCGTTAAGCGCGACTGGCTCGTGCGCGTGATTCGCAGCCAAGCCGCCATTGACCGCGCCGACCGGGTGCTCAAGCGCACGGTGCCCCGCCGCCGCGCCATTGACGTGCGCGTGACGGCGCGCCTGGGCAAGCCCTTTACGGTTGAGGTGGCGTGCTGCGATAACCCCGCGCTCTGCGCCCGAGCCGAGGGCTTTGTGGTTGAGGCCGCGCGCACGCGGGCCGTCTCGCGCAATGACCTGGTTGAGCACGTGGGCCGCATGGGCACGACGCCGTTTGAGATGGCGAGCTGCACCGTTGAGCTTGATGAGGGTTGCGGCATGGGATTCTCGGCCGTGCATAACGTGCGCGCCCAAGCCTGCGAGCTGCTTGAAACGGCCATTTTGGCACCCTATACTGCGCGAGCTGCAGAGTTGGCAACGGTTGACCTACGTGCCGCCACCGTGCGCGCTGCAAGGACACCTGAGGCTGCGGACCGCAGTGCGCGCGCTGCAAGGGCACCCGAGGCCGCAACCCGCACCGCCCCCGCAGCGCTCGACAACGCGCCCGAACCCACCCTGTGCGCGATCGCGACCTCACTCGATGCGGCGGAGGCAGCCCGCGCAGCAGGTGCCGCCCGCATCTACGTTGCTACCGACGACCTCGATACGGCGGGTCTCACGCCCTCCGAAGCCGCTGAACAGGGCTTTATCCCCATCCTCGACGAGGTGTGCCGCGAGCGCGACCATGCACGGCTTGACCCGTGGGCGCAAAGCGGCGCGCCCGTTGCCGTGGGCAATATGTCTGAGCTCGCACGGGCCGCAGAGCTTGGCGCCTCGGCAGAGGTCCGTTCGTGCATTCCCGCCCATAACCGCGCCTGCCTGGCCTTTCTTGCCCAGCATGGCGCATGCGGCGCCTGGCTTTCGCCCGAGCTGTCGCTTGCCGAGATCGAGCAGCTTGCCCCTGCAAGCCCGCTGACGCTCGGCATCTGCGTGTACGGCAAGCCGCGCGTGATGACGAGCGAGCACTGCATTCTGCAGGTGACAAACGCCTGCATCCACGATTGCACCCGCTGCCAGCTGCGCAAGCGTCACCTGGTGCTGCATAACATCGACGACAAGCTGCTGCCGGTACGCACCGATAGTCATGGTCGCTCGCGGCTCTACGACGCTTACGCGCTCGACCTCACGCCGCAGATCCCCGCGCTTGCCGCCGCGGGCGTTGCGCGCTTTATGGTGGACGGCACCCTGCTTGAACCGCACGAACTAGCCGAGCAGGTTGCGCGCGCACGCCGCGCCCTTGAAGCGGCACACGCCGGCCGCAAGCCGGCACCGCGTCAAAAGGGCACGTCAACCGGCTGCCTGTTTGTGGGCGTTGACTAATATGGTCGCGACTGCTTTACCAGCAACAGGCCCTTTGGCATTCCGCGCCACGGATCCCGCGGTGCTCTATACGAGCGCCACGCTCCTGGCCGTCGATAAACCCACCGGCATCATTGTTCATGGCGATGGCACGGGCGTGACCACGCTCACCGACCTGGTGCGGAACGCCGTAGCCGCGGAGCGCCTTGTGGGCGTCGACCCCGCCTGTGCGCCCGCCCTGCAAGCCCTGCAGCGGCTCGACCGCGCAACGAGCGGCATCGTGCTGTTCTCCGTTTGCAAGCAAACGCAGGCCGCCTACGACCGCATGCTTGCCGAGCACGCGTGCGAGAAACGCTACCTCGCCATCGTGCATGGACGCGTGCCATGGCGTGAGCACACGTTTACCGACCCGATCGGCCGCGATCGCCACGATGCCCGACGCATGCGCGTAAGCCGCACCGGCAAGGCTGCGTGCACCTGCGCTCGCGTGCTCGACATGCGCTGCGTGCGCGACCAGTGGTTGAGCCTGCTTGAGGTGCAAATAGAAACGGGCCGCAAGCACCAGATTCGCGTGCACCTAGCCCATGCGGGTTTTCCCCTGCTTGGCGACGAGCTCTATGGCCGGCCCGATCCGCGCGGTCTCATGCTCCACGCCCATACCCTGCGCTTTGCCGACCCGGTCAGCGGAGAAGCCGTGAACATCACCGCGCCCGCCCCGGCGCGCCTGCGCGCGCTCTTTCCCCGTACGCTCGCCTAGCCCACACGAAGGGGCCGCCTGTCGCGCCGCCTCTCCCGAGCGCTCGCGCCGCACAAGCTGGGCCGCGCACCCAAGCAAGCAGATGCCCCATGCTATGCGTCAGGCGTGAGCATCTCCACGTAGCGACCCAGGCGGTCGTCGGCGGCGTCCGAAATAAGGGTGAAGCCCTCGAGCCCAAACACGCGCACATTGGACACGCGGTGGAACTTGCTGCTATCGCACAGCACGTAGGTGCTGCTTGAATTTTGCTTGACGAGCCGCTTTTTAATGACCTCGTCGTAGGTGGGGTTGGTCACGCCGCGGTCCACGCTCACCGCGTTTACGCCCACAAACGCCTTGTCAAAATACAAGTCCTGCAAAACGCCCTCGGTAATGGGGCCCGTCATGGACAACGTATGCGGGTTGTACGAGCCGCCGATCACAATGAGCTGCGCGCGCATGTCACCCGTGATGTAGCACGCGCTGCCGTTGGCCGTGTAAATGGTTACGTCGCGGTCAATCAGGTGCCGCAGGAGCGCCGTACAGCTGGTGCCCGAATCGAGATACACCGTGTCGCCGTCTGCCACCTGGTTCACGGCAATCTGTGCCATGAGCTCCTTTTCGGCTGCATGGAGCGCGCCGGTGACCATGACGCCCAGCTCGTGCGACACCGCGTGCAGGCGCACGGCTCCGCCAGCGAGCAGCTCCACGCGCCCCTGCTTCTCGAGCTCTTTGAGGTCGCGGCGCAACGTAGAAACCGATGTGTCGGGCAAAAGCTCCTGAATGTCCTCGAGCTTCAAGATGTTCGTCTCGCCCAGATACTTCAAAATCAGCTGTTGCCGCTCAAACGGAATCATCGTGCCCCTCCTAACCTGGCAGTCCCTATTGTATCGCGAGACCCTGCGGCCCGGTGCACTCGCCTGTCCCTGCCGCACGCACAG
>CASEER010000033.1 GCA_949287085.1 uncultured Coriobacteriaceae bacterium | reverse complement strand
CACGGGGCGCGGTGCCGCGGCGGGCCGTTCGGGCGCCTATGCGCGTGGCGGCTCGTATGAACGGGTGAACCTGGGTTCCGACCCGGCGGACCGTTTGCGTGCCCGCGGGCCGCAAAGGCGCTATGATGACGACAATCGCTAGGGAAGGAATTGCTATGGCCGCTCACATGAAGATCGCTATCGCAGCAGGTGGAACCGCGGGCCATGTCAATCCGGCTCTCGCACTGGCCGAGGAGCTGCGTAGCCGTGGCCACGACGTGCGCTTTTACGGTGAGTCGCGTCGTCTGGAGGGCAAGTTGGTCCCGCAGGCCGGGTTTCCCTTCACGCCCGTGCACGTAACGGGCTTTGATCGATCGCGCCCCTGGACGCTCCTTGCGGCGCTCGCGCATCTTGCCCGCGAGGAGGGCCGCTTGGCACGCGACTTCAAGCGCGACCCGGCGCTCAAGCCCGACGTGGTCATTGGCTTTGGCGCCTATATCGAGCTGCCGCTCGTGCGGGCAGCGGCCAAGCTGGGCATCCCGTATGCGCTTCATGAGCAGAACTCGGTCCCGGGTCTTGCCAACAAGGAGTCGGCAAAGGGCGCCTCGCTCATCGCGATTGCCCAGCCGAGCGTAGCCGCCGTCTTTGAAAAGCGCGGCGCCGACCCTCATGCGATTACCTTTACCGGCAACCCCGTGCGCGCGTCGATCTTGGCGGGCGATCGTGCTCGTGGTCGCGCGGAGCTGGGCGTGCCAAACGACGCGACCCTCTTGGTGGTCTTTGGCGGTTCGCTGGGAGCGCACCACCTCAATGCGCGCATGGCCTCGCTCAAGGCGCGCCTGCTGGAGGTCGAGGGGCTCCATGTGCTGCACTCCACCGGTGCCGACGACTACGACGACACCGTGGCGGCGCTGGCGCTCACCCCGCAAGAGGCTGAGCGCTACCAGGTGCGTCCGTACATCGACGACATGGGCGATGTGCTGGCGGCGGCCGATTGCGTGCTCTCGCGCGCGGGTGCCTCGTCCATTGCCGAGATCGCCGCGTTGGCGGTGCCGGCGCTGCTCGTGCCGTACCCCTTCGCTACGGCGGATCATCAAACGACCAACGCGCGCTACCTGGTTGATGCCGGTGCGGCGCTTTTGTGCCCCGACGCCCAGATCGATGGCGAGGACTTTGCGAACACCCTGCTTGACCTGGTGCGCGATGGCGCGCGCCGGGCGCAGATGCACGCAGCGGCCAAGGGGCTCGGCCAAGACCGTGCTGCGCAAACGCTGGCCGATGCACTCGAGGCGCTCGTCTAACGCGATAGCGCCCCGGCCAAGGCGTGGGCGTCCCGTGTCGGTTTTGTTTTTGCGGCCAATGTCACCTACAATCAATGGGTTGAACCATCCGCCAGAGAGAGGGAGTAACCCCACATGGTAGACACCCAGAAGGCTCCCGGGTCGTTTCGCGTGCACTTTATTGGCGTCGGCGGCGCCGGCATGAGCGGCATCGCCCTCGTGCTTCATGAGCGCGGTTACGCCGTGAGCGGTTCTGACCTTAAGACGTCCCGCTACATTCGTCAGCTCACCCGTGCCGGGGTCGATATTCATATTGGCCACGACGCGGCGACCATTGATGCCGTGAACCCCGACGTGGTCGTGGTCTCTACGGCTATCCCCGATACCAACCCTGAGCTCGTGCGTGCGCGCGAGCTCGACATTCCCGTGTGGCCGCGCGCCAAGATGCTCTCTGAGCTGGGCCAGGGCTACATCACCGTGGCCGTTGCCGGCACCCATGGCAAGACCACCACGTCGTCCATGGTGGCCACGATGCTCGACCGCATGAAGCTCGACCCGAGCTTTTTGATCGGCGGCATTGTGGAGGGCTACGACACCAACGGCAAGAACGGCCAGGGCGAGTATTTCGTGGCCGAGGCCGACGAGTCCGATAGCTCGTTCCTCTACCTCGACCCCAACGTGGTCGTGGTGACCAACATCGAGGCCGACCACCTTGACCACTACGGTTCGCTCGCCGAGATCGAGGAGACCTTCGTCAAGTTTATGAGCCTCGTGGGCGAGGACGGCACCGTGGTCGCGTGCGGCGAGAACCCGCATGTGGCCGAGCTCGCGCACTCGACGGGCCGCACGGTGATCACCTATGGCACCAGCGACGCCTGCGACGTGGTGTGCACGCCGCACCCGCACGAGCATGCCCTTGAGGGGAGCTGCTCGGTGCGCATGCCCGATGGCTCCACCTACCAGATCACCATCAAGAGCAACCCGGGCACGCACAACCTGCTCAACGCCACGGCGGCGCTCACCGTGGCCTGGGCGCTCAAGCTTGACGTGGCGGCCGCCGCCCAGGCGCTCTCGGGCTTTGCCGGGGTGCGCCGTCGTTTTACCCATGTAGGCGACGTCAACGGCATTACCGTGGTGGACGATTACGGCCATCATCCCACCGAGATCAAGGCGACGCTCGTCGCTGCCCGTCAGCTGGGCTTTAAGAACGTGGACGTGGTCTTCCAGCCGCACCGGTATTCGCGTCTGCAGGCGCTCGTCAACGATTTTGCCGATGCCTTTGCCGACGCCGACAAACTCGTGCTGATCGACGTCTTCTCCGCGGGCGAGATGCCCATCCCCGGCGTGACGAGCAAGATGCTCGCCGATACGGTGCGCGCACATCACCCGGGCAAGAGCGTGTCGTATGTGCCGGGCCGCATGCAGTTGCTTGAGGCGCTCGAGCAGATTGTGGAGCCGGGCGACCTGCTGATTACCATGGGCGCGGGCGATGTGACCCAGGTGGGTCCGGAGTTTATCGACTATATGACCAACAAGGACGCGTGAGCGTTCGATGGGCCTGTTTAACGTCTCGATGGCGCTCATCGGTGCGCTTGACACCGATGTGCTGGAAAACGAGAAGCTTGCACGCCACACGAGCTATCGTATTGGCGGCCCGGCGGCGCTTCTGGTTACGTGCCATAGCTACCATGCGCTCAATCGCGCGATCGAGACGGTGAACGCCGAGGGCGTTCCGTGGGTGATCTTGGGCCGCGGGTCCAACATCCTGGTGTCTGACGACGGGTATCGCGGTGTGGTCATTATGCTTGGCCGCGAGTTTACCCGCACGGTGGTTGCCGACGACGGCTGCACGCTCACCGTGGGCGCCGGCACGGTGCTCATGCGCACGGTAAACGACGCGTACGCCAAGGGATTGTCGGGCCTTGAGTTTGCCGTGGGCATCCCGGGCACCATGGGCGGTGCCATCAACATGAACGCCGGCACGCGCGATGAGTGGATCGGCTCGGTGGTCAAGGACGTTATGACCTACCGCCCGGGTACGGGCATTCGCCACTACACCCAGGACGACATCGTGTGGGGCTACCGTCAGTGCAGCTTGCCGGCGGGCGAGATCGTGCTTGAAGCCACGCTCGGCCTCAAGCCAGCGCCCAAGCAGGAGATTAGCGCCCGCATGGACCGCTATCTGTCGCGCCGCCGCAGGGCGCAGCCCCAGGCGGTGGCATCGTGCGGTTCGGTGTTTCGCAACCCGCCCGAAGCGAGCGCCGGCGCGCTCATCGAGGCTTGTGGATTGAAGGGTTTTTCCGTTGGTGGGGCGGAGGTATCGCCCGTACACGCTAACTTTATTGTGAACAAGGGCACCGCCACGGCGGCGGACGTCCTCAAGGTGATTCGCACGGTACGCGGAAAGGTTCGAGAGACGTATGGCGTTGAGCTCCAAACGGAAGTCAAGTTCCTCGGCTTCTAAGGCTCAGAAGCCGACCTTCCGTCGTGCCGCAACAAAGGGTTCTAGTGCCGCGGGCGCCGCACGTGGGGCCGCCCGCCCTGCGCAGGGCGGCGCATCGCGCAAGCAGGGGAGTGCGCCGCGTGCGGCCAGCACAAGG
>CASEER010000032.1 GCA_949287085.1 uncultured Coriobacteriaceae bacterium | reverse complement strand
ACCGCCGGCACGGCTGCGCGCCGCCGCAAGCAGCCCTATCTTGCCCGCCTGGTCAACCAATGGTGGACCCGTCTGCTGCAGGCGGTGTACCAGGGCTCGCTCAGCGAGCAGGAGGAGGAATACGAGTCGCACAGCGCCTCGCGCGACTACGTGTGGAACACCATCGGCACCACGGTGTGGGGTATGTCGCTCCCCATCCTCTCCATCATCGCCACCCAGCTTGCCGGCACCGAGCAGGCGGGCATGTTCTCGCTCGCGTTTTCCACCGGCATGCTGCTCATGTACGCGGCCAACTACGGCGTGCGCAACTACCAGGTTTCGGACATCGACGAAACGCACGCGTTCTCGTCGTACCAGGTCAACCGCTGGATCTCGACCGTCGCGGCGCTCGTGCTGGGCGTTCTCTACTGCACGCTGCGCGACTACCAGCCCTTCATGGCCACCATCTGTGCCGGCGTGTACCTGTTCAAACTCGTCGACGGCGTGGCCGACGTGTACGAGGGCCGGCTCCAGCAGGCCGACAAGCTCTACCTGGCAGGCATCTCGCAAACGCTCCGCGCCGGGTCGGTGTTCCTCATCTTTACACTCTTCTTGCTGGTGACGCACAACATTGCCGTGGCGTCGATCGCCATGGGCATCGCGGCCGTGGCGTCGCTTGTGCTCGTGACCATCCCCCTGGCGCTCCTTGAGACCGAAAAATCGCGCCCCTGGCGTGCCGAGGAGGTGGGCGACCTCTTTAGGCAGTGCTTCCCGCTCTTTGCGGCGCTCTTTTTGTTCAACCTCATCGAGACCATGCCCAAGCTCGTGATGGAGGGCGCGCTGGCCTACGAGAACCAGCTCTACTTCAACGCGCTGTACTTTCCCTCGCAGAGCATCCAGATCATCATTGGGTTTATCTACAAGCCGCAGCTCGTGCGCCTGGCCAACATCTGGTCCAACCCGCGCAAGCGCCGCCGCTTTGACCTGATCAT
Source organism: uncultured Coriobacteriaceae bacterium (assembly GCA_949287085.1). Lineage (GTDB taxonomy): Bacteria > Actinomycetota > Coriobacteriia > Coriobacteriales > Coriobacteriaceae > Enorma. The sequence goes on along the minus strand of CASEER010000032.1, from coordinate 6,024 downwards.
CTATGCCATGATGGCCGTGATCGTGGGCATTACCGCAGGCGTGGGCGTGCTCATGGCCACGGTGGGCATTCCGTTGATGGGCATCATGTATGGCGTTGATTTTGAGCAGTTCCGGCTGCTGTGCTACCTCATGGTAATCGCCGGCGGCGTGATCGCCGCAATCGACTTTTTGTACGCGATCGTTACCGTGCTGCGCCGGCAGGGCTCGGTCATGCGGCTCTACCTGCTGTCGTTTGCGGCGGTTACGCTGCTTTCGCTCGTGCTGGTGAACCTCATTGGGCTCACGGGTGCCGTGGTGAGCTACCTTGCCGCCATGGTGGTGCTGCTCGTGCTTTTAGTGCTCGAGTACATCAATATCCGCCGCGCCATCCAAAAGGAGCGCAATCCGTTTTCGTCGTAGCGGCGGGCCCGCGCCTATTCGCCTTCGTTGACGGTGCCGTACCAGGTGGCGCCGTCATCCAACCGAACGATGCCCACGCGCCCGCGCGGCGCGCCCGCCGCCGCCGCGCAGTCAATGTCTATGCGATCCGCCACGCCGTCCGTTGCCGGACACGCGCCCACCGGAACAACCATGCCGCGCCCGTCTGCGGTGACGCCATCGTTGGCCATGCGGTCAGCATAGCTCGACAGCACGATCGAGGGTGTATGCCCCACTACCACCACCGGACCCGTGCCATCGGCACCCACCAGCCCCGTCGGCTGGCCCCAAAAGTCCTCGCGCGTCCACAGCAGGGTCTCGTCTGCCTGGCGTGCCATCATGTCCAGCAGCTGCTCGCGCGTGGCCGCTGCAGCACCGCGCCCCTCGGACACATCAACCCCGGCCGTCGCCAAATACGCGCGCGCCTCCAGGGCGTCAATGCCGGCGTGCGCAAGAATATAGCGACGGCTCGCGGTATCCACCACGTCAAAGAGCGGCAGGCCGCGCAGCCACTCGACCAACTCGACGCATTGCTCGCGCTCGAGCCCGTCAAGCCCCGTGAGCGTGGTGTATCCGCCGTTAAGCGCCCAGGTAAACGAGTCCATCTCGCCTGTTTCGAGCAGCACGTCGAGCAGCATGCGCTCGTGGTTGCCCATAAGCACGTGCACGTTGGGCAGCGCGCGCACGCGGTGAATCACCTCAACGGACGCGGGGCCGCGGTCCACCATGTCGCCCAGCACATATACCTGGTCGTCGTCGGCCGGCGAGGCAAGGTCGAGCGCCTCGTCGAGCGCCCGCGCATGGCCGTGAACATCAGACAGCACATATATTGCCATGTAAGCCTCCTCGCCCACCGAGCCGCGCCGCGCACGCTCCGCACCGCGTACGCCGCGCGTTCGTTGCAAACGATACGCCCATTGTAACCGCTCAACGGCCCCCGCGCACCAAAGCACCCCCGGCGCAGCCTCCGTAAACCCCCTGCTGCCCCCGGCGCAGCGCTAACGTCGTCAGCTGCTCCGTAAACGCAGGGCGGCCCTGCTGCAGCCGCATCGCAAACTCCACCCCCTCCGCCCTTACGCAAGGAGGTTTGATAATCCGAGTATTTCAGTCGGATTAATAATAGGGGCCACACAGAACACCGGGGCGCCTGTGGTAGAGTAACGGCACCCGGTACCAAACGTTGAGGGGGTTACTGTGCCACGCGTGCATAATTTTTCTGCTGGCCCGGCGGCGCTCCCGGAATGCGTGCTCAAAGAGGCGCAACGCGAGCTGCTCAACTATCACGGCTGCGGTATGTCCATTTTGGAGATGAGCCATCGCTCGGCCCAGTTTTCCGAGGTCATCCAAGATGCCGAGGATACCCTGCGCCGGCTCATCGGCATCCCCCAGAACTACCACGTGCTGTTCTTGCAGGGTGGTGCCACGCTGGAGTTTGCGGGCATCCCCATGAACCTCATGCGCACCGGCCGCGCGGGCTACGTGGTGTCGGGCAACTTCGCGCGCCTTGCTTGGCAAGAAGCCACCAAATACGGAACGGCCGAGGTGCTTGCCTCGAGCGAAGACACGAACTTCGACCGCATCCCCGATCTTGCGCCCGTGGCCGAGCGCGCCGCGGCCGGCGACCTCGACTATGTCTATATCTGCCAGAACAACACCATCTTTGGCACGATGTACCACGAGCTTCCCGATTGCGGGAGCACGCCGCTCGTAGCCGACGTCTCGAGCTGCTTTTTGTCCCTGCCGCTCGATATCAAGCGCTACGGGCTCGTGTACGCCGGCGCGCAAAAGAACGCGGGCCCGGCGGGCATAACGGTGATCATCGTGCGCGACGACCTGGTGGGCGCGGGCCCGGCGCTCGCCTGCTGCCCCTCCTACCTGAACTACCGCACGCAGGTAGACAAGAACTCGATGATGAACACGCCCAACACCTTTGGCATCTACCTGTGCGGCAAGGTGTTCCATTGGATCGAGGACACCGGCGGGCTGCACGCCATGGAGCAGCGCAACCGCGAAAAGGCCGACCTGCTGTACGGCGCGCTCGATGCCTGCACGGTGCTGCGCCCCACGGCCGACCCCGCCTCGCGCTCCCTGGCAAACGTGACGTTCCGCAGCCCCTCGTCCGAACTTGACGCCGCCTTTGTGGCCGGCGCGCGCGAGCGGGGCATCGAGGGCATCAAGGGCCACCGCCTTGTGGGCGGCATGCGTGCAAGTATCTACAACGCCGTAAGCCTCGAAGACGTCAAGGTCCTTGCAAGCTACATCGAGGATTTTGACCGGTCCCACCGATCGCTCTAGGCGAGCCGCAGGACCCCGCCTCGCCGCTCGCCCACTACCCTTCCACGCCTCCGGGCGAACCGGACCGCCCAAGCGTGAGCGATACACCAAGAACCCGATGGGAGCATCATGCGAAACATCAAGATCATCGACGACATCACCAAAGACGGCCAGGTCACCTTTGGCGACGGCTATGCGTTCGTGGACGACACGACCCAGGCCGACGCCATCCTCATGCGCTCGACCGACCTTCACGGCTACGACCTGCCCGCGAGCATCCGCGCCATCGCCCGCTGCGGTGCCGGCGTCAACAACATCCCCATCGACGACTACGCCAAGCGCGGCGTGGTGGTCTTCAACTCCCCCGGCGCCAACGCCAACGCCGTCAAGGAAATCGTTCTCTGCATGATGGTGCTCTCGAGCCGCGGCGTGGTGCAGTCCATGCAGTGGGTGCGAGAGAACGCGACCGACCCCGACATTCTCACCCATGCCGAGCACGTCAAGAAGGCCTTTGTGGGCCATGAGCTCAAGGGCAAGCGCATTGGCGTCGTGGGCCTGGGCAACGTCGGCTCCAAAGTGGCCAATGCCTGCGTGTACCTGGGCATGGACGTCTACGGCTACGACCCCTTCATCTCGGTGGAGCACGCCTGGGAGCTCAGCCGCGACGTGCAGCGCGTGGGCACGCTCGAGGACCTCTGCCGCAACTGCGATTACCTCACCCTGCACGTGCCCTCGAAGGCCGATACCATTGGCATGATCGGCGCCGACCAGCTCGCGCTGCTTAAGCCGGGCGCGGTGCTCATCGACTTTGCCCGCGAGACCATCGTGGACGAGGATGCCGTCGACGCCGCGCTCCACGCGGGGCAGCTCTCTTGGTTTGCCACCGACTTTGCCACGCCCAAAACGGTTCTCATGCCCAACACGTTCATCACCACGCACTCGGGCGCAGGCACCGAGGAAGCCGAGGCAAACTGCGCCGACATGGCCATCTCCGAGCTCAAGGACTACCTGGAAAACGGCAACATCGCGCACTCGGTCAACTATCCCAGCTGCTCCATGGGCAAGGCGCGCGCGGCAAGCCGCATTGCTTGCCTGCATGCCAACGTGCCCAACATGATCGGCCAGATCACCGCCATCCTTGCGCACGACAACGCAAACGTCCAGCGCATGGTCAACGAAAGCGCCGGTGAGAACGCCTACACCATGTTTGACACCGACGAGCACCTTGACACCTCGACCATCGAGTCGCTCAAGCAGATTCCCTCGATGTACCGCGTCCGCGTCATCAAGTAGCACGAGCCCGCATGCCGGCGCGGGTGTGCTGCCTGGTTTTGCGCCCGCCGCCCGGTTTTGCGGGCGCGATCTGTCTGCAAAGCCACCGGTCCAACACGTGTGTCCCGTACACCCAGCTTGAGAAGACCCGCGGACGCTACAATGGGGTAGCCAACCATCCACATGATCTGAAAGGGCCTACCATGAAGGTCTTGCCGTTTCCCTGCACTCGCCCCGCGCCGGAGCATGCGGCGGAGGTTGCCGCGCCGCCCTACGACGTCTTTGACCGAGCGGAGGCCGCAGCCTACGTTGCAGACCGGCCGCTCTCGTTCTTGAACATCGACCGCCCCGAGACGCAGTTCCCTGCCAGCCAAGACATGTACGCGCCCGAGGTCTACGCACGCGCGTCAGAGCTCCTCCAGGAGCGCATTGCCGACGGCACGCTTATCTACGATGCCGCGCCGTGCTATTACCTCTACGAGCTCACGCGCGACGGCCACCGCCAGACGGGCATCGTAGCCATCTGCTCGGTTGCCGACTACGACAACGGGCTCATCAAGCGCCACGAGCTCACGCGCCCCGACAAGGAGCAGGACCGCGTGAACCACATTCGCGCGCTCGGATACCAAACGGGCCCCATCTTTCTCGCATACCGCGACGAACCCGTGCTCGCGCTCATCCTCGACGCCGCCAAAACCGGCGAACCGCTCTACCACTTTACCGACGACGATGGTGTTGAGCAGGCCGTTTGGCGCATCCATCGCACCGAGACCATCGAGGCCATCCACGCCATGCTCGAGCGCATGCCGAGCCTCTATATTGCCGATGGCCACCACCGCGCTGCGTCGGCCGTGCGCGCCGCCCACGCCATGCGCGCAGAAGCCGGAGCCGCCGGCACCTATACGGGCAAAGAACCGTTCAACTACTTCCTCTCGGTGCTCTTCCCCGCAAGCGAGCTCACCATCCTGCCGTACAACCGCGTGGTGGCGGACCGCAACGGGTTTGCGCTTAACGAGCTGCTTGCTCGCATAGCGGCGGCGGGCTTTACGGTCGAGGAATCCGCCGACGCCGTTGAGCCAACCGCACCGACCACCTTTGGCATGGCGAGCGGCGGCCGCTGGTGGAAGCTCTCCTGCACGCCGGAGCTATCCGCGCAGGCTACTGCGGCGGGCCCGGTCGCCGCGCTTGACGCCTCGATCTTGCAGGACCACCTGCTGGGCCCCATCCTGGGCATTGGCGACCCGCGCACCGACGATCGTATCAGCTTTGTGGGCGGCGTGCGCGGCACCGACGAGCTTGTTGAGCGGGCGGGTACCAACGGCATTGCCTTTACGCTCTATGCCACCAGCATCGAGCAGCTGATGGCCGTGGCCGACGCCGGGCTTCTCATGCCGCCCAAGTCGACATGGTTCGAGCCCAAGCTGCGGAGCGGCCTCTTTATGCACCGGATTGCCTAGCAGCACGAAACGCTACAACCCCGCCACCGTGAGCGCGATTCCGCACACCACACCCACCACGTAGAGCGCCGCGAGAATAATCACGTTTTCGCGCACGCTGCGGTTCGTGCGGAACAGCACTAAAAAGCCGGCGCCCGCGCCCACCAGCGTGCCTGCCAGCATGGCGCCAAACGACAGCATGCCCTCGAGGTACAGCTGGGTAATGACCACGCTTGCCGCGCAGTTGGGAATGAGCCCCACCAGCGCCGAGGCAAACACCGCAAGCACCCGGTTGCCGCCCAAAAACGCCTCGAGTGCCGGCTCGCCCACGGTCTCGAGCACCGCCACCAAAATCAGAGTAACGATAAAGATGAACACCGTCACCTGGATGGTGTGCGACAGCGCGCTCCGCACCACCGACCACGCCCCGCCATGGTGATGGTGGCCGTGGTCATGACTATGATGGTGGTCGTCGTGGCCGTGGTCATGATCGCTATCATGGCTGTCCTCTTCGCAGCCGCAATGGTCGCGCTCGCACAGGCGATGGATGTGGTCCGCGCCCTCGCCCGCCTCGGCAAGCTCGTCAATCACGTCCTGCTCAAGCGCCGCCTCGCCGGCAACGGC
>CASEER010000031.1 GCA_949287085.1 uncultured Coriobacteriaceae bacterium | reverse complement strand
CATAGAGTTCGGGCGGAAATCACGTATATAACCGATTCAAAAAGCAGTTATATACGTGAAATCCGCCCGAACTTGAGAAACGGGGGTGGAAGGCGCCCCGCCGCAACGGGGGCCACCCCGCCGCAACGGGGGCCACCCCGCTGCGGCGGAATACGCGCGCGTGGCTACTCGGTTTCCTCGAACTGCGAATTGTAGAGCTCGGCGTAGAAGCCGCTGCGCGCGAGCAGCTCCTCGTGCGTGCCCGACTCCACGATGTCGCCGTCGCGCAGCACCAAGATCACGTCGGCGTTGCGGATGGTGCTCAGGCGGTGCGCGATGACAAAGCTCGTGCGTCCCTGCATGAGGGCGTCCATGGCGCGCTGGATGCGCTCCTCGGTGCGCGTGTCCACGTTGGAGGTCGCCTCGTCCAGAATGAGGATGGGGCGGTCGGCAATGAACGCGCGGGCGATCGTGAGCAGCTGCTTCTGACCCTGCGAGACGTTTGAAGCGTCCTCGTTGAGCTCGAAATCATAACCACCGGGAAGCGTGCGAATGAAGTGGTCGGCAAGCGCGGCGCGGGCAGCGGCGTGGACCTCATCGTCCGACGCATCGGCGCGTCCGTACCGAATGTTCTCAAGGATCGAGCCCTTGAAGAGCCACGTATCCTGCAACACCATAGCAAAGTTCTTGCGCAGGTCATCGCGCGCGCAATCGCGCAGGTCCACGCCATCGACCGTAATGGAGCCCGCGTTCACGTCGTAGAAGCGCATGAGCAGCTTCATGAGCGTGGTCTTGCCCGCGCCCGTGGGGCCCACGATGGCCACGGTCTGGCCCGGCTCAACATGGCAGCTGAAGTCGTGGATGATGGTCTTGTTGGGCACGTAGCCAAAGCGCACGTGGTCAAAGGTGACCTCGCCCCGGCAGCGCGGCAGCTCGGGCGTGGTGGCGTCTGCGGTCTCCTCGGACTCGGCCAAGAATTCAAAGACGCGCTCCGCCGCCGCCGAAAGCATCTGCAGCATGTTGGACACCTGCGAAAGCTGGGTGATGGGCTGCGTGAAGTTGCGCACGTACTGCATAAACGCCTGGATGTCGCCCAGGTTGATGGTGCCCGCGATGGCCAGGAACGCGCCCACGATCACCACGCCCACGTAGGCGAGATTAGCCACGAAGTTCATGATGGGCTGCATGAGGCCGCTGAAGAACTGCGAGCGCCAACCGGAATCGTAGAGGTTCGCGTTCTCCTCGTCGAAGTCGGCCACGGCGCGCTGCTCGCGGTTGAACACCTTGATGACGTTCTGGCCCGAGAAGCTCTCTTCGATGATGCCGTCCACACGGCCGAGGATGGTCTGCTGGCGACGGAAGTAGCGCTGGGACGAGCGCACCACGACGACCACGAGGATGAGCGACACCGGCACGGTGAGGAAGGTGAGGCCTGCAAGCGTGACCGACACCGAGAGCATCATGACCGCCACGCCAATGATCTGCGTCACCGAGGTGATGAGCTGCGTCACGCTCTGGTTGAGCGACTGGCCGAGCGTATCGACATCGTTGGTCACGCGGCTCATGACGTCGCCGACCGAGTTGGTCTCGAAGTAGCTGAGCGGCATGCGGTCGATCTTCTCGATGATTTCTTTGCGCATGCGGTAGCACACGCGCTGCGTGAGGCCGGTCATGATCCATCCCTGGATGAAGTTCATGGCGGCGCTGGTCGCATAGAGGCAGAGGAGCCCGGCCAGGATGTAGCCGATCTTGGTGAAGTCGATGCCACCCGTGCCCGTGACCTTGGCGGCCAAGCCGTTGAACAGCTCGGTTGTGGCCTGGCCCAGAATGCGCGGGCCGATGACGTTAAACACCACCGAGGCGATGGCGCAGGCAATGGCAACGATGAGCGCGATGCGCTCGTGCGCGATGTACGCGATGAGCTGTTTGAGCGTTCCCTTAAAGTCCTTCGCGCGCTCAGACGCGGGACCACGGCGTCCCATAGGGCCCGGCATTAGCGCTCACCTCCTTCCAGAGCGACAGTATTTGCAGCGGATTCCTCTTCCAAGCCAAGCTCCTTGGCCGAGAGCTGGCTCTTGGCGATCTCCAGATACTCGGGGCAGCTATGCAGCAGCTCCTCATGCGTGCCGCGGCCCACGATGCGGCCGTCGTCGAGCACGAGGATCTCGTCCGCATGCATGATGGTCGCGATGCGCTGCGCCACGATTACGATGGCCGCGTCGGCGGCACGCTCGGCCAGCTCCTGGCGCAGCACGGCGTCGGTCTTGTAATCGAGCGCGCTGAAGCTGTCGTCAAAAACGAGCACCTTGGGATGGATGGCCAGGGCGCGCGCGATGGAGAGGCGCTGGTTCTGGCCGCCCGACACGTTGGAGCCGCCCTGGCTGATGGGGCTCTCGTAGCCATCGGGCTTGCTGTCGATAAACTCGGTCGCCTGCGCTACCTCGGCCGCCTCGACCATGTCGCCGTCGGACATGGCGGGGTCGCCGTACTTGATGTTGCTCGCGATGGTGCCGCTAAAGAGCATGCGCTTCTGCGGCACGTAGCCAATGGTGCGACGCAGCTCCTCGAGGCCGATGTTGCGAATGTCCACGCCGTCGAGCGTGATGGAGCCTTCCGTCACGTCGTAGAGGCGCGGGATGAGCTGCACGAGCGTGGACTTGCCGCAGCCCGTGGAACCGATGATGGCCGTGGTCTTGCCCGGTTCGGCCGTGAAGCTGATGTGCTCGAGCGTTGGCTCGTCGGCATCGGGGTACGCAAAGGTCACGTCGTTGTAGGCGATCGTGCCGTGCCAGCCCTCGCCCTGCTCACGCGTCACGCGCGCCTCGGGGGCAGGGTCCTCGATGCTCGAATGCGTGGCGAGCACCTCCTGCACGCGCTCGGCCGCCACGTCGGCGCGCGGCAGCATGACCGAAATCATGGTGAGGATCATGAAGCTCATGATGACCTGCATGACGTAGTTGATATAGGCCATGAGGTTGCCCACCATGAGGCCGCCCGCGTCCACGCCGTGGCCGCCAAACCACACGATGCCCACGGTCGTGGCGTTCATCACGATGAGCATCACCGGCATAAGCGCCGACATGCAGCGGTTGGTGAAGATGTACGTGTTGGTGAGCTCGCGGTTGGCCTGGTCGTAACGCTCCTGCTCATAGCCCTGGCGACCAAAGGCGCGGATGGGCATGATGCCCGTCACAATCTCGCGCGCGACCAGGTTGTTGCGGTCGACCAAGCTCTGCATGCGGCGGAACTTGGGCATGGTCACGCCCATGAGGATGCCGATGGCGATGGCGATGGCAAGGATCGCGACCACGAGAATCCATTCGAGTCCCGTGGGCGTGGTGAGCACGCGCACCACGGCGCCGAGCCCCATGCACGGAGCAAAGAGTACGATGCGCAGGCACATCACGAGCACCATCTGGATCTGCTGGATATCGTTGGTAGCGCGCGTGATGAGCGATGCGGCGGAGAACTGTTCCATCTCGGCCGGCGAGAAGCTCAGCACGCGCTCGTAGAGCTCATGGCGCAGATCGCGCGCGATGGCAGCCGACGTCTTGGAGGCGTTCAACGCGGCGAGAATCGCGCAGAGGGCCGAGAGGAGCGCATAGGCGAGCATGGTCAGACCCTCGGTAAACAGGTAGCTCGTCTGCACGTCGTTGAGGTCAAGCCCGGCGTTGCGGTAAGCATCCTTCACGAACTCGATGGCGCGGCTCTGAATGATGGTGTCACCCTGGTCGCCGAGACTCTCCACGATCGTCTCGCGCATCTGGGCCAAGCTGCCCGGGCCGAGCTCGACGGGCTTTCCCGCATCAGCGGACTGCATGCCCTCGGCGAGCTGCACGAGCTCGTCGAGGTCGACGGTATCCCCCACCTGCGCCTTGATCGCGGCGATGGTCGCCGCATCGCCGTCCGACACGACTGATTCGACCGGAATGCCCTGGTTGATCTGGTAGACGAGCATCTCGGCCTGCGCGACCTCGTCCGCAACGGCAGCGCGGTCGTCGTCGGTACCCTCGAAGGTGCGCACGCCCGCGCTGTCGGGCCCGCTGTAGAGGCCCTCGACCTGATTCGCCGCGCTCTCGTCGAGGAAGAGCTCGACGTCGGCAAGGTCATCCGAGGTGATCTGATCCGGCACCGGACTCTCGATGCCTCCCTGGCTAATGCCCACGTCAACAATGTTGCTCATGAGCCCGGGTAGCGTGAGCTCGCAGTTGGCCTGCATAAAGAGCAGCACCAGCGCGATGAGGAAGTTGATCCCGTGCCCCTTGAGGAACTTGAAGATCTTCAACGGCCCATCCCTTCCGTTGTCGCGCGCCGAGCCAGCACGGGCGCGTGCGACGCACGACAACCGGCCCAGACGCTTGAAGGGCGCCCGCAGGCACCCTTCTGTTCTTCTATATAAAAGTGTGTTGAAGTGCAGCCTGTGTGGCCGACGCGCCTGCCTGAGCAGCCGTCTGCCGCGCATCCTGCGCCCCTGCGCACGTGGTGAGTATTTTTCCCCATCGTTTTGGCGAGCGAAAGGCCGCCGCCCGGGTTTCTTGGTCCTTCATATAATTTTCATTCATAAGGTACCAAACGGATTATGATGAGAACGCCCTGCTCGACCCCGGAATTTGTCTATGAAGATTACTCGCATTTGCTTGGTTCTGTGCTATAGTTCCTATCTGTTTGATTAAGTGGGTAGTTCCAGACCGCCCAAGGAGGGTTTCGATATGTCCAAAGTTTGCGAAGTCTGCGGTAAGCACCCCGTTGCTGGTCGCTCCATCAGCCACTCCCACCGCGTGACCAACCGTAAGTTCCGTCCCAACATCCAGCGCGTCTACTGCGTGGTCAACGGCCAGCGCAAGAAGATGAACGTGTGCACCAACTGCCTCAAGTCGGGCAAGGTCGCTCGCTCCTAGCAGCGTTTGGTGTCGCGTGGCGGCACTCCCCTTCTTGGGAATATCTATGACTGATAGGGCGCCCTCCGGGGCGTCTTTTTTTGAGCATATTCACGAGCGGGGGGCCTGTTGGGGAGGAGCCCCCCGCTCGCGAGAGTCGCGATGAGCAGCAGCTATTCGCCCCCAGCAGCTATTCGCTCTCATTACTCGTGAGGGCGGAGGGGGGGCACCCGTGAACGGCCGCTCTGAAGTACTGCCCGCGCAAACAGAGCCCGTCAGCAGTTATTCAGCCTCGTCTCCGCCCGCGGGAACGCAAAAGAGGCTTGCGTCGTCAGAAACCTTAAAGCGCGGGTAGGTGGTGAGGGCGCAATCCGCACGCTCAAGCTCGCGCATGCGCTGGATGAGCTCCTGGGCTTGTCCCCTTGTCGCGTTGCGGCAAAATGCCTCTACGTCCGCCAAATGATAGGTTTCAAACGCGGCCATCATGCCATCTGACATGCCGAGTACCGCCACCACGTCGGCACGGTCATAGGTGCGCATGCCCGCTCGCGCGGGATCGCCATCAACAGGGTCAAAGATGCGGTAGCCATCCGGCTGGTTGCGCAGCGTACGATGATGCGCGAGCATGTCGCGCACGAGCTCGCGCGCGGGCTTTCCCTCATTTCCCGGTAGCTGCCGCAAGGTTTTGGCACGAGCAAGTGCCTTGGCGTCAAGCGCGCGGATCTGGGGGTCAAACAGCACGTCCATACCGTCGCGGAGCACCACCACGAGCGGCGAATCTCCCATCCAAAGCAGCTCGACCGTATGAGCGGTCACGCGGGCGAGTGCGATAGTTGCCGAGGGTGCAAGCAGCGGGTCAGGGGCAATATGAGCCGTGGCAATCCGCTTGGTATACCGGCGGGCCACTAGCTCATACGCGCCGTGGGCCGCTTCGAGGCAGGAAGCACCAGACTGCAGCAGCCGGGCCGCCTCGGTGCCAGCCACATGGCTGAGCCAATAGGCGTCTGAGGGGGCTTCGCCTGCAAAGAGCTGCTCCTGCGCCAAACCGCTCGCTCCATCGAGCAGCACGCCAAACTCGTCGCCGCAGGCAACAAAGTCCTCGTTGACCGCATTTCCGCGGTCCGTGATAGCAAACGCCTCCATATTAGCCCTCCGTCGGAGCCCAGATTTACGTGCGCTGACGGACCACCGGAACAACCCGCCTGGTGCCATTAAATCAAAATATGCTCCAACGCGCGAGACACGCGCAGTCTTAGTTAGCATGAGGAGCTTGCGCGATGAGACGGCGAAGAATGTCTTCAACCGATGGCGCGACGCATGGAGACGAGACGCATGACCATCAGCACGCAGCGGCTGCAGGTGGAGTTAGCAATTCTTGGTAGCCATACGCACTTGAATCCTCTTGGCCACACCGGCGGCAAAAGCGACGACTGCGAGCGCGAGCAGGTAGCCCATAGCGTCAAAGAGCAGGTCGCGCGGGTCGAACTCCCTTCCAGGGACAAATACCTTGTGAATCTGGTCGAACAGCGAGCACGCGACGCAGAGCGCGAGGGCAATCGCCAGCCGTCCCTGCAGGGGTATGCGGTAGCGGGCCCGGAGATGCTTGGCGGGAGTCTCACGCTCATCCCGAGGCGGCCACAAAGCTGCCACGCCAAACAACAGCAGGCCCTGGACAAAGAACTCCGGGACATGCGCCCAGGCGCGAATGTTTGCGTACGAAAGAAGCTTTGCGGCGGCGCGTTTGAGCAAGTTGCGTACGGTCTGCCTTATGCCCACGGGGCTCGCACTCCCCCCGCCCAAGGAAACGCCCGGCGTCCCCGTGCTGGGTGAAGTAGAGGTGATGGGCGTAACGTGCCGCTCCGCCGCCTGTGACAGCGCCGTCGTTTGTTCCGGTGTTTGCAGAGTCAACGCGAATATTCCAACAAAAGCTGCCACGGCGCACACAACGCAGAACAGCCAAGCCGCGCGACGAAGCGTGTTCAGCATGTCTTTGCTCCCCTCCATTGGACAATATGTCTCATTGATACCAAATACCATCGCAGTGCAATCATTTGAACGAAAACGACATGATAGCCGGCACATGCCGCAACGCACATGAACCAGGTTGTCCACCAAGGATGAACACCGAGCACTACCTGCAACTCGCTGCATCTTGATACCTGGAGTCCAATGGCCTACAGCGCTCAGACCGAGCGTCTTTTGCGATGAATCTGGAGCATATGAAAAGAGCCGCCCCGGGGGGACGGCTCGCAAGCAAGCGTAGCTGTCTTGTATGCGTGGCGGCTGTACCCGGCTACTGCCCCTGGGCGGCGTATTTCGCCTCCGTGGCCTCCTTGGCGGGGCGCCACCAGGCCTCGTGGTCGCGGTACCAGGCGATGGTCCGGTCGAGGC
>CASEER010000030.1 GCA_949287085.1 uncultured Coriobacteriaceae bacterium | reverse complement strand
GGCAGCAAGACGCTCGGCTTCCTCTTCACGGGCCCGCTCGGCTTCCTCGGCCGCGGCGGCCTCTTCCTCGGCGCGGCGCTTGGCCTCGAGCTCGGCCTCGCGCTCCTTGAGCACGGGCGCGAGCTTCTTGCGCACCATCTGGACAAACACGTCCTCAAGCGACGAAGAAGCGGTCTTGCCGGTGATCTTCATCTCATCGAGATAGCCGATGAGCTCCTTCGACGTCATTCCAAATTCTTTGGCAAGGCTCGAAACACGGGTTTTCGCCATACCATTCACCTACCTCTCGCGCGCCGAGCGCGCAACTGCATCCAACGGGTCGCTGCTGCGGGGGCTCATCGCCCCTAACCCGCTAGATGAGGTCCTCCGCGTTTGCGATGGCATCGGTATCATGAACGCCGCAGAAGCGGGAACCGGGGCGCGCCTGGTTGCGGCACCGCACGCCGTCCTCGTTCACGTACGCGCAGCGACCGGGCTCCTCGTCATCGATGAGGTTGTCATCGGCCGGGGCGGGAACCTTCACGTGGCTCAAGATGTCCTGGGCCAGGGTCTCGTTCTTGATGTCGATATGCCAACCCGTAAGGCGCGCGGCCAGGCGGGCGTTCTGGCCCTCCTTGCCAATGGCGAGCGAAAGCTGGTCGTCCGGCACGATCACACCGGCATAGCGCTTCTCCTCGTCAATGAGGACGCGGTTCACCTTGGCGGGCGAAAGCGCGTTCGCAACGTAGCGGCCGGGGTCCGCGTCCCACAGGATCACGTCGACGCGCTCGCCGCGGAGCTCGGACACCACGGTGCGCACACGGCTGCCCTTGGGGCCCACGCAGGCGCCCACCGGGTCCAAGCGATCGTCGAGCGAGTGCACGGCCACCTTGGAACGCTGGCCCGGCTCGCGAGCGATGGACTTGATCTCCACGGTGCCGTCGTAGATCTCGGGCACTTCGAGCTCAAACAGACGGCGGATGAGCGCCGGGTGCGTACGGCTGATGACGATCGGCGGACGCGAGTGCTCGCCGCGGACGGGCTGCTCGGTGGAGTTGGGGTCGCGCACGTCGATGATCACGGCGCGGATGCGCTGGTTGTGGGCATAGCGCTCGCCCGCCGGGCGCTCGTTGCGCTCGCCCTCGTGACGGCGCAGGTCAAAGTGCGGCAGCTCGGCCTCCACGCCGTCGCGGATCTTCACGATGGTGAAGTCGGGCGTGGACTGCAGGACCGTGCCGGTGATGATGTCGCCGATGCGGTCGCTGAACTCCTCGTAGATCTGCTCGCGCGCACTCTTGCGCACGAGGGCGTTGATGGCCGCCTTGGCATGCTGGGCGGCAATGCGGCTCGTGTCCTTGGGCGTCACGTTCTTCTTGGTGAACTCGGTGTACTCGTCGGTCTCCTCGTCGTAGGACTCCTCGACGGGAACGCGCTCGTACACATAGACCTTGCCGGTCGCGCGGTCGATGGTGACCTCGGCGCCAAACGGAAGGTGCAGGACCGAGGCATAGCTCTCGGCAAGGGAGTGCTCGAGCTCGTTGATGAGCGCGCCCTGATCGATATGCTTTTCCTGGCAGAGCTCCGCCAGGGCTTCCATCATCTGCGATGCTGCCATTCGTTCTACTTCCCTTCCTTGCGATTGAAGTCGATGACCGGCTTCAACGTGCACTTCTTGATGTCGTCATAGGAGATGGTCGCAGGGTCCTCGCCCTCGAGCTCAAGCGTGACGGCGCTCTCGTCCGCCGCGGCAATGGTGCCTTTGAAGCGACGGCGCCCCTCGGTTGCCGTGGTGGTGAGCTCGCAGCGCTCACCCACGAACCGCTGGAAGTCGCGCGGGCGGCGGAGCGGACGATCGATGCCCGGCGTGGAGACCTCGAGCGTATAGGAACCCGGCACGGGATCGATGCCCTCAACGACATCGCTCACCCACGCGGTATGGGCCGTTATCTCGTCGAGCGAGAGCGCCTCGCCCGCCGCGCCCTCCAGGCGCACGCGGATGCACGGGGCCTTGGTGGCACCGGTGAGCTCGACGTCAACGATGTCAACGCCGTGCTCGGGCGCAACCTGCTCGAGCGCGTCAATGATGGCCTGCTCCTGCTTGCTCTTGACCATGCGACACCTCCTCAATAAAAAAGAAGCGAGGCCAGGGCCTCACTCCTTTCTCACACAACCTAATTACCGCTGCAAGCATAGCACAGGCAGGTCAGCGGGGTAATCGAGGCGCGACCAACCCCGTTTGCGGCGGCTGTTCCTCCTCAAATATCACACATTCCCTGTCGGTGAACGCTCGCCGGCGCCCGTGGGACAGAGAACCCGGTTCCCCGCCCCACGGGCAGAAGGCTACTTAACCACCAGGTTAACCAACTTGCCCGGTACGCAGATCGCCTTGACGACCGTCTTGCCCTCGATCCACTTGGCAGCGGCCTTCTCGGCAGCGGCGCGCATCTCGTCCTGCGTGGCCGTAGTCGAAACCTCCACGCGGCTGCGCAGCTTGCCAAGCACCTGGACGGCGATCTCTACGGTGTCGGTCGCGGTCTCGGCAAGGTCGAACTCCGGCCACGGCGCGGTGTACACGCTCTCGGTGTGACCAAGCGCCTCATGCCACAGCTCGTCGGCCCAGAAGGGGCAGATCGGCGCGAGCGCGCTCACGATATCGGTGGCCACCAGCCAGCACAGCGCGGCGTCGCGGCTCTCGGGCGCGGCGTCGGTGGCGTTAAGGTACGCGCTCGCCGCGTTCACCAGCTCCATGATGGCGCTGATGGCCGTGTTGAACTGCTGGCGGTCAAAGTCCTCCGTGCACTTGGCCAGCGTGCGGTGACGCTCGCGGTAGAGCTTCTTGGCGGCATCGTCGAGCGCGCCCTTATTAAGCTTTGCGTGGGCATCGCCCGCGTTGGCGAGCTGCCAGACAATGCGCCACGCGCGCTTGATGAAGCGGTTGGCGCCGGCCACGGTTTCCTCGTCCCAGTCAAAGTCCTTCTCGGGCGGGGCGATAAACAGAATCGCCAGGCGCATGGTATCGGCGCCGTACGGATCGATGACGCTCGAGGGCGGCACCACGTTGCCCTTGCTCTTGGACATGGTCTCGCCGTTCGCATCCTTGACCATGCCCTGGCAGAGCAAGTTGGTAAAGGGCTCGTCCACGTCGAGCAGGCCCAGGTCGCGCAACGCCTTGGTAAAAAAGCGCGAGTACAGCAGGTGCAGAATCGCGTGCTCGATGCCGCCGATGTAGTTGTCAACGGGCATCCAGCGGTCCGCAGCCTCTTTGGAGAACGGCAGCTCCGTGTTATGCGGATCGCAATAGCGCAGGTAATACCAGCTGGAGCACGTAAAGGTGTCCATGGTATCGGTCTCGCGGCGGGCGGGACGGCCGCACACCGGGCACGTGGTCTCGTAGAACTCCTTGCACTCGGCAAGGGTCTCGCCGGCACCCAGGTCAAGGTTGGCCGGGAGCATCACGGGCAGCTGGTCCTCGGGCACGGGCACGATGCCGCAGTGCTCGCAGTGGACCGCCGGGATGGGGTTGCCCCAATAGCGCTGGCGGCTGATGAGCCAGTCGCGCAGGCGGAACTCGACGGTGCGGCGGCCGGTGCCGGCGGCTTCCAGGTCGGCCACGATGGCGGCTTCGCCCTCGGAGTGCTTGCCGCCGCGCATGCCCGTGTACTTGCCGGACTGCACGAGCGTGCCCTCTGCCACGTGCGCCGAATCCCAGTCGACGGTCTCGGCATGGTAGGTATCGATGGACTCGCCGGCCGCCTCGAGCGCCTCGCGCTCGTCGTCCATCAAAATGATGGGCACGATGGGCAGGTTGTACTTGCGGGCGAACTCAAAGTCACGCTGGTCGCCGCAGGGCACCGCCATGACGGCGCCCGTGCCGTAGTCAGAAACAATGTAGTCGGCCACCCACACCGGAACCTTCTGGCCCGAAACGGGGTTCACCACGTAGCGGCCGGTAAAGGCACCGTGCTTCTCGAGCGTGCCCTGCGCGCGCTCGACCGCTGAGACCTTCTCGGCACCGGCAATGACGGCGCGCACGTCAGCCTCGTACTCCGTGCCCTCAACAAGGTCAAGGAGGCCCTTGTACTCGGGTGCGAGCAGGAAGAACGTGCAGCCAAAGAGCGTGTCGGCGCGCGTGGTAAAGACGGTGATCTTGGTATCCGTCGGGTTGCCGTCGGCGTCGCACAGGGTGAAGTCGACCTCGGCGCCCTCGGAGCGGCCGATCCAGTTGGCCTGCATCTGCTTGACGCGCTCAGGCCAGCCGGTGAGCTGGTCGAGGTCGTCGAGGAGCTCCTGCGCGTAGTCGGTGATCTTGAAGTACCACTGCTCGAGCTCGCGCTTCTCGGGCACGCTGCCGCAGCGCCAGCAATGGCCCTCAGTTACCTGCTCGTTGGCCAGCACCGTGTTGCAGCCGGGGCACCAGTTAACCGGGCTCTTTTTGCGGTACACCAGGCCCTTTTCCCACAGCTTCTCAAAGATCCACTGACCCCACTTATAGTAGTCGGGGTCGCAGGTCTTAACGAGGCGGTCCATGTCGTACGAGAAGCCCATGCGCTTCATGGTTGCCAGCGCCTGGTCCATGTTCTTGTAGGTCCACTCGCCCGCCTGGGTGTTGTGCTTGATGGCGGCGTTCTCGGCCGGAAGGCCAAAGGCGTCAAAACCGATGGGATGCAGCACGTCATAGCCGCGCATGCGGGCCTGGCGCGCCATGGCGTCGCCGATGGTATAGTTGCGCGCGTGGCCCATGTGAAGGTCGCCCGAAGGATACGGGAACATCTCAAGAACGTACTTCTTGGGTTTTGCCGGGTCCTCGTCCACGGCAAAGAGGTTCTCGTCCTCCCACGCCTTCTGCCACTTTGCCTCGATGGCGTGGGCATCATACGGCGGGATCTCGTTATGCGTATGGGTGCACTGTTCGCACATGCTCGCTCCCCTAGGTTGGATTCGGTAACGTTCGCTATTCTAGCAGGACGCCCCGTCGAAGGACAGGGTACGATGGACCTGAAATACGCACGCAAACGGATATAGGATGCCGGTATTTTGTTTATCCTTATTCGTTCTCTTGCAAGTGCGCTCGTAGCTACGAACTCTTTCACGTTTTCTTCTACGCAGCGGCACTGAGCTACCTACGACCAATAAGTCGACCGTAAAAATCATCACCTTGCAACAATAGTGTCAATTATTGGGGGTTATTATTTTTACCAGACGTCAGTTACTATGAAAAAGTACAAAGAGACAGCGGTTTTATACAGCAAAAGGAAGATCCACTTTAGAGGTCTTCAAGTAACCTCTCTTATTTGCCCATTTTTTCATTCAAGATTTACCTGCAGAAATGCACTGTTATAGCAGGTATACGCTCTATTATAGAAAACAAAACTTAGCCGAAAAAGAGAGGTTATTCAGGGGCACAACAAGTAGAGCTTTTCTTCCCATGCACGTTGCAGCTTTAGCTTACGTAAAAGGGCGGCCTGGGACACCCCAGACCGCCATTACCGGCCGCAAAGTTGTCGCGGTACGCGCGGCGCTTACTGGTAGCTCACCATCTGATGGCCGCTGTCCTTAACCACAACGTCGTGGGCACCGCCCTCGACGATCGAGGTTGCGCTCACGAGCGTGAGTCGCGCCTTCTCCTGCAGCTCCTTGATGGTCAGCGCGCCGCAGTTGCACATGGTCGACTTGATCTTGTACAGCGTCGAGCCCACGCCGTCCTTCAGTGCGCCGGCATACGGCACATAGGAGTCGACGCCCTCCTCAAACGCAAGCTTGGCCGCACCGCCCAGGTCGTAGCGCTGCCAGTTGCGGGCGCGCGCAGAGCCCTCGCCCCAGTACTCCTTCATGTACTGGCCGTTCACGTTCACGCGAGCCGTGGGGCTCTCGTCAAAGCGCGCAAAATAGCGGCCGAGCATGAGGAAGTCAGCGCCCATGGCCAGTGCGAGCGTCATGTGGTAGTCGTAGACAATGCCACCGTCGGAGCACACGGGCACGTAGATGCCGGTCTCCTCGAAGTACTCGTCGCGCGCACGGCACACGTCGATGAGCGCCGTGGCCTGGCCGCGGCCGATACCCTTGGTCTCGCGCGTGATGCAAATAGAACCGCCGCCGATGCCGACCTTGATAAAGTCGGCGCCGCAGTCGGCCAGGAAGCGGAAGCCCTCGGCGTCGACCACGTTGCCGGCGCCCACCTTGACGTCCTCGCCGTAGTTGGCGCGGATCCACTCGATGGTGCGCTTCTGCCATTCGCTGAAGCCCTCGGACGAGTCGATGCAGAGCGCGTCGGCGCCGGCCTCGAGCAGCAGCGGCACGCGGGTCTCGTAGTCGCGCGTGTTGATGCCCGCGCCCACCATGTAGCGCTTGTTGGCATCGAGCATCTCGTTGGGGTTGGTCTTATGGCTGTCGTAGTCCTTGCGGAACACGATGCCCACGAGGCAGTCGTTGTCGTCCACCACGGGCAGCGCGTTGAGCTTTTTCTCCCAAATCACGTCGTTCGCGCGCTTGAGGGTAATGTCCTTGTCGCCCACAATAAGCTGCTCGCGCGGCGTCATGAATGTGGCCACCTTGGTCGCCGGATCGTCGCGGCTCGGGCGGTAATCGCGGCTCGTGACGATGCCCAGCAGCTTGCCGTGCGGGGTGCCGTCCTCGGTGACGGGCATGGTGGAGTGGCCGGTCTTGGCCTTGAGGTCCATGACCTCTTGCATGGTCATGCTGGGCGTGAGGTTGGAGTCGGAAACCACAAAGCCGGCCTTGTGGTCCTTTACGGCCTTGACCATCGCGGCTTCCTGCTCGGGAGCCTGCGAGCCGTAGATGAACGACATGCCGCCCTCCGTGGCGAGCGCGATACCCATCTGCTCGCCCGAGACGGACTGCATGATGGCCGAAACCATGGGGATGTTGAGGGAAATCGCCGGCTCCTCGCCGCGCTTGAAGCGCGTGAGCGGCGTCGTGAGCGAAACGTTCGTGGGGATGCACTCGGAAGACGAGTATCCGGGCACGAGCAGGTACTCCGAGAACGTGTGGGACTCACCAGGGAAAAACATGGCCATAGATACTCCTCCTCTTCTTGGGTGCGTGCCGTCCGCGAGCTCAGCGGCATCGCAGCCTGACGCACGTGTGCAGATGAAGCCGCATGGCCAGCGACTCAACCGACCATTGTAGCGTACGAGCTGCGCGGCTCCCGCTCTTTTTGCGGTCTGCCAGTTTCTTCCATGTTTGAGGTGAGCAAGAGAACTTAAGAGGCGCGAGGGGTCAATTGGGGTCGTGTACGGTCGATTGGGGACGTGTTCGATTTGACCGCTTTCGGTAAATGTGGGATAGATCTGGCATGGTATCTAGCTGGAGCCAGTCCCTGATGCGGCGTTGCCGTGGCTGAACAAAGCAAGATTTGTGCAAAGGATGCCATTTGACGCTCATAGGAGCCGAATCGAAGCACTATGAGCGTCGAGCGGCATCTTTTGTGCTCAAAGAAAACCTGTTGCGCGGGCAGCCTTACCAAAAGTAACGATGCCAACAAGCACTTGAAACGTTTTCCAGGCAAAACTCGAGACAGTCGTAGCATGAGCCAGGATATATATTCCTTCAACGCAAAAAAGGCGCGCGTCGTGTACGAATGACCATACACAACGCGCGCCCACAACGGAACGCGAACAACCGATGATGCCTTCTACGACAAAAAGGGGAAACAATCGGTAACTTATTAGCTAGGTTTTCGACTATGGATGAAATAAGCGAATCCGTGGATCTTCGCCTCTTTTATAATCAACCGGCTTCAATAGCCACCCTGAACAGGGGCGAGCGAGCTCCCTTTCGCGGCAAACCCTGAAGTCAAGGCAGGTATCAACGGGGCATTCATTGACTAGATCGAGAATCTGCGCCAAGCTACTGCCCCTGGGCGGCGTATTTCGCCTCCGTGGCCTCCTTGGCGGGGCGCCACCAGGCCTCGTGGTCGCGGTACCAGGCGATGGTCCGGTCGAGGC
>CASEER010000029.1 GCA_949287085.1 uncultured Coriobacteriaceae bacterium | reverse complement strand
TGGCGCTGGGGCCTGCGCGGCGCGGCTCCCTCGCGGGGGTCTCGGGACAGGGCGTCGTGTCCGGGGCGCACGTCGATGCGCGGTCCCTCCTCCACGCCGGGGTCGTCCGCCCGCCGGAACGACGGCCCCCGCCGCCCCTCGTCGCGCCGCTTGAGCTCTTTGCGAATCGTGTCCCAAGGCGTCATGGTCTTGATGCTCCCATCCAGGGCGTCGCGTGTCCGCCGTCGGTGCAATGGGAGTCATTATACCGCCCGCCCCGTTGGTCTAGACAGCCCCCACCGTTCCCCGATAAAGGGGTGCGTCAGAGAATCAGTTGATGTATATGAAATGTGATTGTGTCACTGCCGGCGACGTCCTGCCGGGCCCCAGCGCCTCGCGCCGGGGGCACGCGGCAAGCCCGTTCGACCGGCCTGCGGGGCATCGTGCCCTGCGCCTACGGGATGAAAGGTGAACCTATGATCGAGACGATATTGCTGGAAAACGGAATCAACTGCGACTTCGATCGCGTCCATGTGGACTGGAGCCCCGCCAAGCTCATCGAGCACGCGGTGTCGCACCACGAGGCGTACCTTACTTCGACGGGCTCGCTCTCGGTCTCGACGGGCGCCTTTACCGGCCGCAGCCCCGAGAACCGCTACATCGTCGATGCCGGCGAAGCCGACGAGCAGGTAAATTGGAACAGCAAGAGCAACAGGCCCATTGACGAGGCAACCTATAAGCGCGTGCGCAAGAACGTGGTGCGTTATATGTCGCAGCGCCGCCATCTCTTTGTGATTCGTGGCTACGCGGGCGCTGACCGCCAGTATGCGCGCAAGGTCATGGTGGTGTGCGAGCGCGCGCACCAGGCGCTGTTCATCCAGAACATGCTCGTGCGCCCGTCCCGCGACGAGCTCGAGGTCTTTGGCCGCCCCGACATCTTGGTGCTCGCGGCGCCCACGTACGTGTGCTCGCGCGACCGCGACGGCGTGGAGCCCGCGGCCGTGATGCTCGATATGAACGAGAAACAGATCGTGGTGGCGGGCACGGGGTATTGCGGCGAGATCAAGAAGGCCGTCTTTACGATGATGAATTATCTGCTGCCCATTGAGGACGGCGTGCTGCCCATGCACTGCTCGGCCAACGTGGATCCCGAGACCGGCAAGACCTGCATCCTCTTTGGCCTGTCGGGCACGGGCAAGACCACGCTTTCGGCTGACCCCAACCGCCTGCTGATCGGTGACGACGAGCACGGTTGGAGTCCGCGCGGCGTCTTTAACATCGAAGGCGGCTGCTACGCCAAGACCATCGATCTTACGCGCGAGCGCGAGCCAGACATCTACGACGCCATCCGCTTTGGCAGCGTGTCCGAGAACGTCAAGCTCGACCGCAGGACGCGCGAGCCCATCTATTCCGACAGCTCCATTACCGAAAACGGCCGCGCGGCCTACCCGCTCACGCACATCGACCGCGTGGTGGAGTCGGGCACGGGCGAGGTGCCGAGCGTGGTGCTCTTCCTCACGGCCGACGCCTACGGCGTGCTGCCGCCCATCTCGCGCCTGAGCCGCGAGCAGGCCATGTTCCACTTCCTTACGGGCTACACCGCCAAGGTAGCGGGCACGGAGCTCGGCGTCAAGGAGCCGCAGCCCACGTTCTCGGCACTCTTTGGCGAGCCGTTCATGCCGCTTGACCATATGGTGTACGCCTATTTGCTGGGCGAGAAGATCGCGCAGAACGACACGCGCGTCTACCTGGTCAACACCGGCTGGACCGGTGGCCCGTACGGCGTGGGGCACCGCATCGCGCTCTACCACACGCGCGCGCTCGTAAAGGCCGCGCAGAACGGGTCGCTCGACATCGCGGGCTACAAGCACAACGACGTGTTTGACGTCGAGGTGCCCAACGAGTGCCCGGGCGTGCCCCGCGAGCTGCTCGACCCGCGTGGAACCTGGGACGATCCCGCGGCCTACGACCGTGCCGCAGCCGATCTGGCAGCCAAGTTCAAAGAGAACTTTGAGAAGCGCTATCCGGGCGTGGACCTCAAGAGCATGACCCGCACCCGCTAAGCTGCCCGCCCTCCCTGCAAGGTGAAAGGAGGACAGAGGATATTTCGCCTAAATGTGAAAGGAGGACAGAGGCAATTTCACCTCTGTTCACCTCTGTGGGGTATCATGGGCGCGACAGAACGCTCCATCCCCGGATGGAGCAGCGCGAGCGCGTACGTGCCGGCACCGTAGGGCAAAGAAGGTGGTCGGCAGGTGCGCGCTCGTTGTTATGCAGCCGGCTGAGGCCTCTGGAAAGGAGCGGAAGCACATGAAGAAGTTTGTGGCCGAGCAGTCGTTCTGGGAGCTATTTCCCCAGGCAGCGATTGGCGTTGCGGTGGTCGAGGGCATGAAGCCCGCAAGCGCGGTGCCCACCGAGGACGCCGCCCAGATCGAGCGCCTGCTCAACCGGTCGAACGAGCTCGCCGAGCGGTTCATCACGAGCAGCACCATCTCGGAAAACGAGCCCGTGCGCGCCTGGCGCGCGGCGTACCGCGCGTTCAAGACCAAGAAGGGCGCGCGCTGCTCGATCGAGAACCTGCTCAAGCGCGTGCTCAAGGGCAATCCGGTGGGGAGCATCACGCCTGCGGTGGACATCTACAACGCCATCTCGCTCAAATACGCGCTGCCCGTGGGCGGCGAGGACATCGATGCGTTTGAGGGCGACCTGCGCCTGGGCGTGACGGAGGGCGGCGACCCCTTCCTGCCGCTCGGCGAGAACGAGCACGACGACCCGACGCTTCCCGGCGAGGTGTGCTATCGCGATGACGCGGGTGCCGTGTGCCGATGCCTCAACTGGCGCGACGGCGTGCGCACGGCGCTTACGGACGATTCGAGGAACGCCTTCCTCGTGATCGAGTGCGTGGAGCCGGAGCGCATTGCCGATTGCCGGGCGGCTGTTGACGAGCTGGCCGAGCTGGTCGAGCGCTATCTGGGTGCCACGACGCGCGTTAAGGCGCTGGTGACGGCCGAGAACCCCGAGGTTGTGATCGCTGAATAGCTGAGCGGGGGCTGAGCTGGCGCTGGCAACAAATCGGGATGCAGCAAGAAGGGTGAACGATGGAGCGCGAAGGATTCTTTGAGCGCGTGTACGAGGTGGTGGAGCAGATCCCGAAAGGGATGGTTGCCACGTATGGGCAGGTCGCGAAGCTCGTCGGCGAGCCGCGCAAGGCGCGCTACGTCGGGTTCGCATTGCATAGCAACCCGCGTCCCGGCGAGGTGCCGTGCCACCGCGTGGTGTTCGCGGACGGTCGCCTGGCCGACGGCTTCGCGTTCGGCGGCCCCGATGTGCAGCGCGAGATGCTCGAGGAGGAGGGCATCGTGTTTCGCGCTGATGGCCGCGTCGATCTGGATGCGTGCCGCTGGCCCGCAGGGCTAGAATAGAGCCCGTCTGATGCCGATTGCCGAAATTCGGGCCGTCACGCCGTCGCGCCGCCGCCTCTGCGCGAGGCGACGCGTTGTCGTCCGTCACATCGACTGTCCAAGCCCCAAGGAGAGAGCCATGGCCCATACCGTGCCGTTTTGCACCTGCACCGACCACGCGTGCCCGTTCAACCCCGTGAACCATGACCGGGGCTGCACCTTCTGCATCGCGAAGTGCCTGAAGGAGCACGAGATCCCGACCTGCTTCTTCCGTGATGTGAACGAGACTGACTTGCTACCCGGCGACGAGCAGGACTGGTCGTATCGCGGCTTCGCGCAGCACGTGCTCAAGCATCTCAAGGCATAGGCAGGCGGACGCCACCGCCCTCCAACCCCTCATCGTGCCGAATCTGCGTATCGAGGTCCCGGATTTTGCTGTTTCTGGTCGCCAAAACAGCAAAATCCGGGACTTCGGCGTGTGTTGAGTGTCGCACCGGTGCTCGAGATTCCCTCTTTAAAAATAAACCATGGCTAACCTGTGGTCATCTCATGGAGAGAGCCGCTGGTATAGACGCCGGTCAACGAGTTTACTATAGTTAACTCAACGACCGGGAGGTGCAGGCGATGAGAAAACCTTCCGTGTCGCGTTTGATTGCATCCCTCCCCTCTGTGCAATCAGCGGTGTACTTCGGAAAGACCCCGTCGCATCGATGATGTGGCGGGGTCCTTCCGTTATCGGTTGCAGGGGAGGCGCGGCTTGGGTTCAGTCGCCCGGGCACTTCGGCCTAGTACACCATCCCCATGGCCTCGCGCACCTCGTTGAGGGTTGCCTCGGCGATCTCGTTGGCGCGGCGGTTGCCCTCGTGGAGCACATCCTTTACGTAGTCGAGGTCCTGCTCAAACTGGTGGCGACGCTCGCGGATGGGTGCGAAGTACGTGTTCACGGCCTCGGTCACGTACTTCTTGAGCTGGCCGGAGCCGCCCATGCCGATCTCCTCGGCAATCTCCTCAGGCGCGCGGCCGGTGCAGATGGCCGCCGTCGAGAGCAGGCCCGAGACGCCGGGGCGGTTCTCGGGGTCAAACGTGATCATGCGCTCGGAGTCGGTTTGGCTCTTCTTGATGCGCTTTGCAGTCTCCTCGGCGGTCATGGAGATCGAGATGGCGTTGCCGTAGCTCTTGCTCATCTTGCGCCCGTCGAGGCCTGGCAGCAGCGGGGTGTCAGAAAGCAGCGCGTCGACCTCGGGGAAGACCTTACCGTAGCGGTTGTTAAACTTGCGGGCAATGAGGCGGGTAAGCTCGATGTGCGGGAGCTGGTCGCGCCCGACGGGCACCACGTTGCCCTTGCAGAACAGGATGTCGCACGCCTGATGCACCGGGTAGGTGAGCAAAAGGCCCGTGAGCTCGTGGCCGCTCGCTTCCATCTCGGCCTTCACCGTGGGGTTGCGCTGCAGCTCAGCCTCGGAGACGAGGCTGAGGAACGGCAGCATGAGCTGGTTGCATGCGGGCACGGCGGAGTGCGCGTAAATCATGGTCTTGGCGGGGTCGATACCGCACGCCAGGTAGTCCATAACCATGTTGTAGACGTTGTCCTGGATGTGCTCGGTGGTGTCGCGGTCGGTGATGACCTGGTAATCGGCAATCAAGATGGCGGTTTTGACCCCCAGGTTCTGCAGCTCCACGCGGCCCTTGAGCGTACCGAAGTAGTGGCCCAGGTGCAGGCGGCCGGTGGGGCGGTCGCCGGTGAGCATGGTGTACTTTTCGGGGTGCAGCGGCAGGTCGGCACGAATCTGGTCGCTCCGCTTGCAGGCGGTTTCGTAGCTGCGCTCGTTGGGCATGGTGTCTCCGTTCTGGTTGGTAGCACAAGGCCGTATTGCACGTCGCGCCGGTGCCAACAGACAAAACGATGGGTGCAGGCGGGCGTGGGCCTAGGGGCGATGCTGTTTCTCCCCGGTATTATCGCGCAAATGGTTCTTAATGCGTTCGAGCTCTTCGCGCCGTTCTTCGCGCCGGTGCTCGCGCTCGGCCTCGGCGTCGCGCTCCTCCTTGGAAAAAGCAGGGTCGTCGGGGGTGACGAGTTCGTCCTTGTGCGTCTTGGGATTGTAGTGGTGGCGCAGGACGGGCTCAAAAAGATGCAGACGCATGGCAAACGCAACCGAGCAGACCAACAGCACCAGGAAAATGACCACGCGGGGACCGATGGTAACCTGGTTGATAATAGTGGCACCCACTGAAAGCATGATGCACCAGGCATAAATGAGGAGCACCGCTTGGCGCTGGTCAAAGCCCTCTTGGATGAGGCGGTGCTGAATGTGGCCCTTATCGGCCTGTCCAATGCTGATGTGCGCGCGCTTGCGGCGTACGATAGCGGCAAGCGTGTCAATGATGGGCACGCCGGCAACGATGAGCGGGATCAAGAGCGAGGTAAGCGCGGCGGTGCGGCTCACCGACAGCAGCGACACGGTGCCCAGGGCAAAGCCCAAGGTGAGCGCGCCCGAGTCACCCAAAAAGATGGTCGCCGGGTGAAAGTTGAAGCGCAGGAACGCCAGACAGGCGCCAAAGAGCGCGATAGAGAGCGCCGCGGCGTCAACGCGCCCCGCCAAGATGGAGAAGCTGAACATGGTGAGGCTGGCGATGGCCGAGATGCCCGTGGCCAGGCCGTCGAGCCCGTCGATAAGGTTGATGATGTTGGCATAGGCCACCAAGTAGATAATGGTGATGGGGTAGGAGAACCAACCAAGGTCAATATTAGAACCAGGCACCAAGGGGTTCACGATGCTGCCGATGGCAAGCCCGCCCGCGGCAGCCACGGCGGCGGCAACGATCTGGCCCGCAAGCTTGGCATAGGGGCGCAGCGTTACCACGTCGTCTATGGCGCCTGTTATAAAGATGATGGCAAACGCGGCGGCGAGCAGGTAATAGTTGACCGGCATGGTAGGGCTCGGGATCAGCGCAGACGGCCACCCCCAGTTCCATGTGCCCACAACTTGGAGTGCAAGCGCTGCGACCAATCCGGCAAACACGGCGACCCCGCCCATGCGCGGTGTGGGAACTTTATTAATACGACGCTTTGAGGGGTAGTCGACCGCCCCCAGCGCAATCGCGAGCCGCTTTGCCGCCGGTACCAACAGGTAGGTGGTCACAAAGGCGACGACCGCAATGCAGATATAAGGAAACAGCCATTCCATTCCGGCGCTACCACCAAGACCCATCGAAACCAGCACCTGCGCCAGCGCAGGCATAACGCGATACATAATACCGGAAACGACGAGTTGGGGCAGCGTCCGCGGCGATTCACCACCGTGACAGCAGATACTCATAACCTTTGGCAAAGAACGCGCACGGCACGCTGGCGCTGCGCTGCGAAGATGGGGATATTGAGCTTGTTACCTGCGGAAATACAAGGTGCTGAGATGCACGAACGCACGCCCATCTTCTAACAGGCAAGCAAATAAGTCAAGACTGGTAATCGGTATACGGCACGGTATGATGAAGTTGTTCCGCACCCCGTGGAGCAACTGGGTGAACCGTCACGTTTTTTTAGGGAGCCCACACAGCCGTACCTAGTACAGGCATCCTTCGTTGTTAAGGAAGCTGGAACGGGCGATGAGGGCACCCACCTTGTAGAGGTGGGTTCATTAAGCAAAAGCGGGGTGCGGTCCTTTTGTGTCGAGCCGTCACGTGTCGCACTTCAAGCTCCCTGCTAAATGGTGCTGCGGACGGCGGTGTCGTGGAAGCAGAACGTGTCGGGGCGGTGCCGCGACGTGGTGTACTCGAACATGATGCCCTTGCTGTCAAACGTTTGGCTCGTCATCACCGCAAGATAGTCAAAACCGTCAATATCGAGCAGCTCGGCATCGTGGCGCGTCGCGCGCTCAACGGTGATGGTGCGTTTGCTGGTGCTCACCACTACGCCGAGCTCGCCTTCCAGATAGTCGTAGATCGAGCCCTCGGCAATCTGCGCCGTGAGGCCCGGGACCACCGAAGCAAGAAAATAGCTGCGGTCGAGGATGAGCGCCTGGCCGTCAAGCACGCGCACGCGCTCCACGGTGACCAGCTTGCTGCCCGCGGGGTGCCCCGCTGCAAACGACAGCGCTTCGTTGGCTACGATGGTGCGAAAATCGGTCACGCGGGTTGTAGCTACCAGGTGGTTGCGCTCGGCCGTCTCGCGGAAGCTCTCGATGCCGCCTACCTCAAACGTCGCGCGGCCGCGCGGCCGCCAGATGACGCGCACGCCTTTACCGTGAATCGGCTGCACATAGCCCTTCTCCTTGAGCAGGGCGAGCGCGCGCCGGATGGTGTTGTGCGAGCAGGCAAACGTCTCGGTCAGGACGTTCTCCGAGGGAAGAAAACTCTGGTAGGGATAGGTTCCGTCTTCGATGGTACCGGCAGGTAAACGTGGCTGCCGAGCAGGGTGTGGCGGGCTCGATGCTCGAGTTTTACCGCGAGCTCGTGCGCCTGCGAAAGGAACTAGCCGTGGTGAGCGAGGGCTCCGTGCGGTTTATGGATGCCGGCGCCGGTGCGCCCCAGGTGATTGCCTACGAGCGCGCTCTCGCGGGCGAAGCGGCCGACGCGGCGCGTACGGCAGGTGAGCCCGCGCGCCTGGTCGTGGCGTGTTCGTTTGCAGCGGAGCCGTGCC
>CASEER010000028.1 GCA_949287085.1 uncultured Coriobacteriaceae bacterium | reverse complement strand
ACGCCCGCCGTCCGCGCAAGCACAAGGCCGCCGAGGCCGCAGCCGATGCTGGTGCCAGCGCAGAGGCCGCCGGTGCCGAAACCGCTCCTGCCGATGCTCCCGCGAGCGAAGCCGGCAACGCTGCTGCAGCCGAGGGCGCTTCTAGCGCGGACGCCTCGGCCGCTGCTGCCGCCGACACCGTAACCGCTGCTGATATCACGAAGGGAGGCGAGCAGTAATGCCCGTCGGACCCGCACGCATGCCGCTGCTCGACCACCTGGGTGAGCTGCGGCGTCGCCTGACCATTATTGTTGTCACCGTCCTTATTGCGACGGCCGTGTTCTACTGTGCCACGCCAACCATCATTGACCTGCTCACGGCACCCATTCAGCCGTATATCGACAACGGCCAGTTTTACATTGGCACCTCGCTCGGCGGCTTTTCGCTGCGCTTTTCCATCGCGCTTAAGACCGCGTGCGTGGTGTGCGTGCCCATGATTCTCTGGCAGATTCTGGGCTTCTTTCTTCCGGCGCTCAAGCCCAACGAGCGCAAATGGGTGGTGCCGACGCTCTTTATCGCCACGGTGCTGTTCTTTGTGGGCGCGGTGTTCTGCTACTTCTTTATCGTGCCGCCGGGATTTGAGTGGCTCATTAGCGAGACCAACTCCATCGCTACGGCACTGCCCATGCTCGACGACTACCTCAACATCGAGGTGCTCCTCATGATTGGCTTCGGCATTGCGTTTGAGCTGCCGCTGGTCGTGTTCTACCTGGCCGTGTTCCACATTGTGCCGTATGTGGCGTTCCGCTCGGCATGGCGTTACATCTACGTGGCCATGGCCGTGATCGCGGCTACCGTGACACCCGACGCCAACCCCGTAACCATGATCTTTATGTATGCGGTGCTGCTGCTGTTGTACGAGATCTCGATGCTCATCACGCGCTTTGTGATCATTGCGCGCGAGGGCAAGGCGGGGCTTAAGGGCAGCCGCGTGGGGCTCTTCTCCGACGACGAGGAGGAGTAGCGAGGCGACATGCACGAGCTGGGCATTGTCTCGGGTATTCTAGAAACCGTTACGGCTGCTGCACGCGAGGCGGGTGCTTCGCGGGTGGTGGCCGTGTCGTTGCGTATTGGCGACCTGCGCGAAGTGGTGCCAGAGTCGCTCGATTTTGCGTGGGGGGTGCTCACCGAGGAGGATCCCCTTACCGACGGCTGCAAGCTTGAGGTTGAAGAGATCCACCCGCTGAGCCGTTGTTTGGCGTGCGGCGAAGAGTTCGAGCACGACCGGTTTCACCTGCGATGCCCGGCGTGCGGTAGCCGCGATACGCACCTGCTGCGCGGTCGCGAGCTCGATTTGGTGTCCATGGAAATCGAGAGCTAGCGTTATACGGGGGATAGTCCCCTCATGGGCATGTTTGTTCCCTGATTGGAGCAGAGTCATGGCAGAGCAGACCATTAATCTTGAGCAACCCATCCTGTCGCGCAACGAGCGCCTGGCCGCCGAGCTGCGCGATCGCTTTGCGCGCACGCACACCTACGTGGTCAATGTGCTGTCGAGCCCCGGCTCGGGTAAAACCAGCACCATCCTGGCCACCAACGAGCGGCTGGCGGCGCAGGGGCTGCGTTGCGCGGTCATTGAGGGCGACATCGCCTCTGACGTGGACGCGGTGCGCATGAAGAAAGCCGGCATGCCGGCAATCCAGATCAATACAGGCGGGCTCTGCCATCTTGAGGGCAATATGATCAGCCAGGCGGTCGACGCATTTGACCAGGCCGTGGGGCTCGAGAATATCGACGTCATCTTTATTGAGAACGTGGGCAACCTTGTGTGCCCCGTCGATTTTGATTTGGGCGAGAACCTGTCCATCATGATTCTTTCGGTGCCCGAGGGCGACGATAAGCCTGTTAAATATCCGGGGATTTTCCAGCATGCGGGCGCGCTTCTGCTCAACAAGGTGGATGTGGCTCCTGCCTTTGACTTTGATATGGATGCGTACGGAACGACGCTTGACGATCTCAATCCCACGGCCCCGCGGTTTAGCATCAGCGCTACAAAGGGCCAAGGCATGGACGAGTGGTGCTCATGGCTCGCCGGGCAGATTGAGGCCGTGCGGTAGCTTTCTTGGGCTGAACTCCGGTTCTGGGGCCCGTTGCGCGACTCAATTGGGCCGGATCCCAACGTAAAGGGCGCTCAAGTGGACAAATATTGCAGTGCTAGGTGTTTTGTCCTGGCGTTGATCGGTGCACTTTCCCAACCGTCGAGGTAGACGGCACGTTGCACCCGTCTCTACCAGCACGGTTAGAAAAGCGCACCATCGTTTTCAAGGACAAAACACCTAGCACTGCAATAATTGTCCATCTTTGCTCCTGGTAATGAAGACAGGCTTTATTCAACGTTGCTGCTGGAGAGATGGGCGGTTTGTCCGTTGCCTAGGCCTGCCGCACATGGCGGTGCGTGTGGTCGGTTATTGGTCAGATTTAGGCCGGACCGGTCAGCTTTTGGTCAGATATTTTCGCAGGTAAAACACTATATTTTGGCTTTGCAGTGTGCCATACTGGGAGGGTGGTAGCGTTCGCTCGCGGACGGCGCATTGGCTGCGCGTTGCGTTTTGCGTGCGGAATAAGACGCTGCCGCGAGGGACACAATAGGCAAAGATGCTATCCCGTTGCCGTTTGCCGGTGAGGTTTTCGTCAACGCAGGATAACTCGCGTATACTGTCCCGCTAGAACAGGCGCTCGCTGCGCACACACAACTACAAGAGGTCCTACCTTGAAACTGGTCATCGCAGAGAAAAACATTGCCGCCCAAAAGATCGCCCAGTTGCTGGCTGACGGCAAACCTAAGACGGACAAAGTTTATAACACACAGGTCTACCGCTTTACCGTGAAGGGCGAAGACTGGGTTTCTATGGGTCTTGCAGGGCATATTCTTGCGCCGGACTTTCCCGATGAGATTCTTTTTGATAAGAAGCAGGGATGGTACAGCGTAACCGACGATGGCGAGGTGCTCCACGCCGACGTGCCGGACGGTCTTGCGCGTCCGCCGTATGCCAGCAAGCGCAAGCCGTTCCTCGCCAACGGCATCAATATCAAGGGCTGGAAGGTCGAGAGCCTGCCGTATCTTACCTGGGCGCCCATTATTAAAAAGCCCGCGGAGAAAGAGATCATCCGCGTGCTCAAGAACCTTGCAAAAAAGGCCGACCACGTGATCATCGCGACGGACTTTGACCGCGAGGGCGAGCTCATTGGTTCGGATGCGCTCAGCTGCGTGCGCGAGGTGGCGCCTAACGTGCCCACGAGCCGAGCGCGCTACTCTGCGCTCATCAAGGGCGAGGTCACCGCGGCGTTCGATAACCTGGTGGAGCTCGACCAGGACCTTGCTGACGCAGGCGAAAGCCGCCAGTATATTGACCTCATTTGGGGCGCGGTACTCACGCGCTACCTCACGCTCGCTCGTTTTGGCGGCTTTGGCAATGTGCGCAGCGCCGGCCGCGTGCAAACCCCCACGCTCGCCCTGGTGGTGGAGCGCGAGCGCGAGCGCATGGCGTTTGTGCCCGAGGATTACTGGCAGATTCGCGGCATGGGCGCGGCGCAGGGCCAGCCCGAGACCGCGTTCAAGATCGCCCACGCAACGGCGCGCTTTACCGATAAGACAGCGGCCGAGACGGCGTTCTCACACGTTGACGGAGCCACAACGGGCACCATTTCGAACGTGGCCAAGCGCTCGCGCAAACAGCAGCCGCCGGTGCCGTTTAACACCACGAGCCTGCAGGCCGCCGCGGCAGCCGAGGGCATTAGCCCGGCACGGACCATGCGTATTGCCGAGAGCCTCTACATGCAGGGCCTTATTTCGTATCCCCGCGTCGATAACACGGTGTATCCGCGCACGCTCGACCTG
The DNA here is from genome assembly GCA_949287085.1 of uncultured Coriobacteriaceae bacterium. Taxonomy (GTDB): domain Bacteria; phylum Actinomycetota; class Coriobacteriia; order Coriobacteriales; family Coriobacteriaceae; genus Enorma. The sequence goes on along the minus strand of CASEER010000028.1, from coordinate 4,487 downwards.
GCGGGCATCGTGAACGGCCTGGCCGACGCCAACCCGGCGCTTCGCCCCGTGTGCCAGAAGGTGCTTGCCGGCCCCATGAAGCCCACGCGTGGCAAAACGGAGACCACCGACCACCCGCCCATCCATCCCACGGGCCAGGGCAACCCCGATACGCTCGACGGCGGCCAGAAGAAGCTCTACATGCTCATCGCGCGCCGCTTCCTCGCCACACTTATGGGCCCCGCGACCATCGAGAACACCAAGCTTTCCATCAACGTGGCGGGCGAGCCGTTTACGGCGAGCGGCGACGTGCTCGTGGACGCTGGCTTTCGCGAGGCGTACCCGTACGGTCTCAAGCGCGATGAGCAGCTGCCGCCGCTTGCCGAGGGCGACACGATCGACGTTTCGGACATCAAGTTCGAGGCCAAGCAGACCGAGCCGCCCGCGCGCTACAGCCAGGGCCGCCTGGTGCAAGAGATGGAGAAGCGCGGCCTGGGCACCAAGTCCACGCGTGCAAGCATCATTGAGCGCCTCTACCAGGTGCGCTACCTTAAGAACGACCCCATTGAGCCGAGCCAGCTGGGCATGGCTATCGTGGATGCGCTGCATGATTTTGCGCCGCGCATCACCACGCCCGAAATGACCGCAGAGCTCGAAGACGACATGACGCACGTGGCGGCGGGCGAGGACACCCAGGACCACGTGGTCGAGCACTCGCGCGCGCTGCTTGCCGGCATGCTCGACACGCTTATTGAGCATAAGGACGACCTGGGCGAGGCCATTGCCGACGCGGTGACCGCCGACGCGCGCGTGGGCACGTGCCCCAAGTGCGGCAAAGACCTGGTCATGAAAACGAGCGCCAAGACGCGCGGTAGCTTTATTGGCTGCATGGGCTGGCCCGAGTGCGATGTGACCTACCCCGTGCCGAGCGGCGTGAAGGTGAGTCCGCTTGAGGGCGAGGCTGCCGTGTGTCCCGTGTGCGGCGCACCGCGCATCAAGTGCCAGCCGTTCCGCCAAAAGGCGTACGAGATCTGCGTGAACCCCAAGTGCCCCACCAACTACGAGCCCGACCTGGTGGTGGGGGAGTGCTCGGTATGCAAGGAAGCCGGCCGTCATGGCGACCTGGTGGCGCACAAGAGCGAGCGTTCCGGCAAGCGGTTTATTCGCTGCACCAACTATGACGAGTGCGGCGTGAGCTATCCGCTGCCCGCGCGCGGCAAGCTTGAAGCTACGGGCGAGGTGTGCGAGCACTGCGGCGCGCCCATCGTGGTGGTCGAGACGGCGCGCGGTCCGTGGCGCATCTGCGTGAACATGGACTGCCCCGGTAAAGAAAAGAAGCCCGTCCGCGGCCGCGGCGCGCGAAGCGGCTCTGCGCGAGGCGGCTCAAAGGCAAAGACGACCCGCGCGTCCAAGAGCGCATCCTCGAAGAGCAAGCAGAGCAAATGAACGAGGTAGCGCAAAAGCAAGGCCAGGGCGTTTTCCCAGGTCAGATTCCCCGTTTTATTACACTTGAGGGCATTGACGGGTGCGGTAAGTCCACACAGGCGCAGCTTTTGGCCGAGGATTTTGAGCGCGCGGGCTACGACGTGCTGCTGCTGCGCGAGCCCGGCGGCGTGCGCATTTCCGAAAAGATCCGCGCGCTGCTGCTTGATCCCAGCAATGCCGAGATGAGCGATACGTGCGAGCTCTTGCTCTACGAGGCGGCGCGCGCCCAGCTGGTGCACGAGGTCGTGGCGCCGGCGCTTGCGGCGGGCCGCTTGGTTGTGTGCGATCGGTTTTACGATTCCACCACGGCCTATCAGGGCTATGCCAACGGCATGGACCTGGGGCTTGTGCAGCAGGCCAACGAGCTTGCGGTGGGTGCGTACCGGCCAGATATGACGCTCGTATTTGACCTCGACCCGCAGGTGGCGGCCGCCCGTGCTGCGGCGCGCGACGCGGCACCGGACCGCATGGAGGCCAAGGGGCTCGCCTACCAAGAACGCGTGGCTGCCGGCTTTCGGGCGCTTGCGGCGGCGGAGCCGGCGCGGGTAAAGCTCGTCGACGCCGCGCGCGGCATCGAAGACGTACACGCGGACGTGCGCGCTCTGGTGGGTCTCGCGTAGGCCGCACGCCTTCCTAGCAGCGCGCGACGGGTGCAACCGTGCGGGGTGAGTCTGACGGCAAGGCGCAGGTTCGGCCGCACGGGACACCTGCAGCCATGCGGGGCGGGCACGTCCGCTTGGCACGATGGCCTCAGCCGGCAGCGCGGGCCTTATGCGGTCGGGGTATGATAGAGCGCAACAAAGGAGGAGGTGCCATGCCCGTCGCTCGAGACAACCAACGCGCGCTGCTTGCGCAGCTCGACACGCAGCCGCGCGTGCGCGATTTTTTGGCACGCGCCGTTGACGCGGGCCGCACCTCGCACGCGTATCTGTTCTTGGGAGCGCCGGGGTCGGGCAAGCTCGATGCCGCGTGGGCGCTTGCCCAAGCGCTCATCTGCGAAGATGGTGGCTGCGGCTCGTGCGATGCCTGCGTGCGCGTTGCGCGCCATACGCATCCCGACGTGCACTACTACACGCCCGAGAGCGCCACCGGCTACCTGATTGCGCAGGTGCGCGACCTGCTTGACGACGTGCTGCTCGCGCCGATTCGCGCAACCTGCAAGGTCTACATCATTGACCGGGCGGAGCAGCTGCGTGCAAACTCGGCAAACGCGCTGCTCAAGACTCTTGAGGAACCGCCTGAAAACGTTACGTTCATCCTCTTGGGAACCTCGGCCGAAACCATTCTTCCTACCATCGTCTCGCGCTGTCAATGCGTGCCGTTTCGCATGGTCTCGCCCATTGACGCCGCGCGTGCGGTCGCGCGGGCTACGGGGTTGCCGCAGGAGCGCTGCCGCATGGCGGTAGCCATCGCGGGTAGCCCCACGCGGGCGCGCGCGTTTCTTAAGAGCGCCGAGCGACAACAGGCGCGGCGCGAGGTGGTGCGCGCGATCGATGCGCTCGCCCATGCTGATGAAGCAGATGTACTCGCCTCCGCCAAAACGCTCATCATGGCGGTAAAGGCTCCGCTGGCCGAGGTCCAGTCAACGCAAAAAGCCGTGCTTGAGCGCGATTCCGACTACCTGAGCCGCGGCGCCATGAAGCAGCTCGAGGACCGCAACAAGCGCGAGCTCAACGCGCGCGAGCGTTCGGGTATCATGGAGGTGCTCGCCTCTGCGCGTTCCCTGCTGCGCGATGTGCTCATCGAGCTCGAGGGTGCGCCGGGCGGCATTGTTAACACCGACGCCCAGGCAACGGTCGAGCGGCTCGCCTCCACAGCGCGCCCCGCCGGCGTGGTGCGCGCGCTCGACGCGGTGGCGGCCGCTGAGCGCGCCGTTGCACGCAACGTCACCCCCCAGCTGGCCCTCGAGGTCATGCTCTTTGATATCAGGAAGGCTCTCTCATGCCCGTCGTAGTACCCGTTAAGTTTCCGTTCGCCTCGCGCGACCTGTGGTTTGACCCACAGGGGCTCGATATCATCGAGGCTGATTACGCCATCTGTTCCACCGAGCGTGGTACCGAGATCGGTTTGGTGACAGCCGACCCCTTTGAGGTGGAGCAGCAGGCGCTGCGTGCGCCGCTCAAGCCGGTGCTGCGCATTGCGACCGACAAGGATCTGGACCGTGCCGACGAGCTGGCCCGCCGCGGCGAGGAAGCCATGCACGACTTCCGTGCGCTCGTTAAGCAGAACGACCTGGATATGAAGCCGGTAGGTGTGGAGTATCTTTTTGGGGGCGAGAAGGCCGTCTTTTATTTTGCCGCCGAGGACCGCGTGGACTTTCGCCAGCTGGTAAAGGATCTGTCCGCGCGTTTTCATACGCGCGTTGACATGCGCCAGATTGGCGTGCGCGACGAAACGCGCCTGGTGGGCGGCATTGCGCATTGCGGCCAGGAGCTGTGCTGCGCGCGGTTTGGCGGGCAGTTTGAGCCGGTGAGCATTCGCATGGCCAAGGAGCAGGATCTGCCGCTTAACTCAGCCAAAATCTCGGGTGTGTGCGGGCGCCTGATGTGCTGCTTGCGCTATGAGTTCGAGGCCTATAAAGACTTTAAGAGCCGCGCGCCCAAGAAGAAGGCCGTTATTGACACGCCGCTTGGCAAGGCGCGCATTCAGGAATACGACACCCCGCGTGAACAGCTCATTTTGCGCTTGGAGAGCGGTAAGGTGTTCAGGGTGAGCTTGTCCGACATGACGTGCTCCGATGCCGCAAAGAAGAAGTCCGAGGAGCAAGGTTGCGCGTGCCGCCCCGATTGCGTGACGCGCGACGTGCTGGAAAAGCTGGAGAGCCCCGACATCGCGCTTGCCCTGATGGAGCTCGATCGCGAGAACGGCGTTGACGTGGGCGATGGAATCTCGAGCGCCGATCGCATTGTGATCGATGGACATGGCTCGCGTCGCCGCCGCAGCGACCGCGGCGATGGCCAGGGCCAGCGCGGGCAGGGCGCGCGCGGCGACAAACAGAGTCGTGGCGGCCGTGCGAGCAAGCA
>CASEER010000027.1 GCA_949287085.1 uncultured Coriobacteriaceae bacterium | reverse complement strand
CGGCGCTATCCTGGTCATCGCCGCTACCGACGGCCCCATGGCTCAGACCCGCGAGCACATCCTGCTCGCCCGTCAGGTCGGCGTGCCCTACATCGTCGTGTTCCTGAACAAGTGCGACATGGTTGACGACGAGGAGCTTATCGACCTCGTCGAGATGGAGACCCGTGAGCTCCTCTCCGAGTACGATTTCCCCGGCGACGACATCCCCGTCATCCGTGGCTCCGCTCTTGGTGCCCTCAACGGCGACCCCAAGTGGATGGACTCCGTCCGCGAGCTCATGAAGGCCGTTGACGAGTACATCCCGACCCCCGAGCGCGACGACGCCAAGCCGTTCCTCATGGCCGTCGAGGACACCATGACCATTTCCGGCCGTGGTACCGTTGCGACCGGCCGTGTCGAGCGCGGCGTGCTCAAGCTCAACGAGCCTGTCGAGATCGTCGGCATCAAGGAGACCCAGTCCTCCGTTGCCACCGGCATCGAGATGTTCCGCAAGACCATGGACTTCTGCGAGGCTGGCGACAACGTCGGCATCCTGCTCCGTGGTATCAAGCGTGAGGACATCGAGCGCGGCCAGGTTCTCTGCAAGCCCGGTTCGGTTCACCCGCACACCAAGTTCACCGGCGAGGTCTACGTCCTCACCAAGGAGGAGGGCGGCCGTCACACCCCGTTCTTCGATGGCTATCGTCCGCAGTTCTACTTCCGTACCACTGACGTGACCGGTACCGTCAAGCTCCCCGAGGGCACCGAGATGGCCATGCCTGGTGACCACATCACCATCGAGGGCGACCTCATTCACCCGATCGCCATGGAGGAGGGCCTCCGCTTCGCTATCCGCGAGGGTGGCCACACCGTGGGTTCCGGCGTCGTGAGCACCATCATCGAGTAGCTCTCGCCTAGCCGAGCGCCTCGGGTCTTTTGATCCTAAGCCCGGCTCCTCTTCGGAGGGGCCGGGTTATTTTCTGTAGCCCCGTGCCGTTCCTACGGCCGGCGGACGCCCGTAGATAGCATCAGGTTGTGTAACGAATCTGCAGATACGATGCGGTGTTCCTACAACCGTTGACAGGATAAAGATGCAGATGCTATTGTGTTCCATCGTGCCCGTACGGGGCGGTTATTGGAGGTAATTAGTTCATGCGTACTCTCGTCACCCTTGCATGCACCGAGTGCAAGCGTCGCAATTACACGACGACCAAGAACAAGGCAACCATGCCTGATCGTATGGAGATCAAGAAGTATTGCCCCTGGTGCCGTCGTCATACGGTGCACAAAGAGACTCGCTAGTCTCTTAACGTTTACACGCCAGTAGTTCAATTGGTAGAGCATCGGTCTCCAAAACCGAGTGTTGAGGGTTCGAGTCCTTCCTGGCGTGCCAGTCTTTAATCCGTAAGCCTCGAATTTCGGGGCTTACGGTTTCGTGTGTTAAGCGCAGTTTGCGCCGGAGGTAGCTACTATGGCCAACAAGAAGAACAAGAAGAAGGCAACGCAGAAGAAGAACACTGCGCAGGCACCGTCTTCTCAGGCCACGGCCAAGGCTGCCCCCAAGGCGGCCACCAAGGCCGCTGCCAAGAACACTAAGCCGCAGCGCAAGGCCGATGCCAAGGCTGTTAATGCTAAGGCTAAGGCAAAGGATAAGAAGAACGCCAAGCCTGGCTTTTTTGGTCGCATTAAGCAGTACTTTGGTGCGGTTAAGAGCGAGATGCGTCGCGTTACGTGGCCCAGCAAGAAGGACCTCGTCAACTATTCCGTGGTTGTGATTGCGTCGCTCGTGGTTGTTGGCATTGTTATCGCACTGCTTGATGCCGTTGTCGGCGAGGGTCTGTTCCTCGTCTCTGGATTGAGAGGCTAGACCATGTCGAAGCGTTGGTATGTTGTTCACACCTATTCTGGCTACGAGAACAAGGTTAAGGAAGCGCTCCAGAACCGTATTGAGTCCCGTGGCATGCAGGACCGCATCTTTGACATCCAGATTCCCATGGAGAGCGTGACGGAGATCAAAGAGGGCGGCAAGCGCGAGACCAAGGACGTCAAGGTCTTCCCGGGCTACGTGCTCGTTCGCATGGAGATGGACGACGAGGCGTGGGATTGCGTCCGCAACACCGAGGGTGTCACCGGCTTTTTGGGTGGCAACAAGCCCTCTCCGCTCTCGCGCGAAGACTATAACAAGATGATGCGCAAGTCCAAGACGGGCGACGCTCCCAAGCGTACGACCGTGGGGCTTGAGGTCGACATGCCCGTTAAGGTTACCTCTGGTCCGCTGGCCGATTTTGATGGAAAGATCGCCGAGGTCAATCCCGAGGCTGGCAAGGTCAAGGTTATGCTCGAGATCTTTGGTCGCGAGACCTCCGTCGAGCTTGGCTTCGATCAGATCGAGGTTATCTCCTAAGAGATTCCCTAAAGGGTTGTACGCGAGTCGGTGTTTCTTCCTCAGACCGCTCATCTGGGAAAGTGCTTCTAGCACAGGCGCGCTTACGATAGTTTGCGATTACTTTATTCGGTTCAGGAAGGTTTTGAGATGGCTGAGAAGAAGATTGCCACCGTCATTAAGCTTCAGATTCCTGCCGGTCAGGCCAACCCGGCGCCCCCCGTCGGCCCCGCCCTTGGTGCTGCCCAGGTTAACATCATGCAGTTCTGCCAGGCGTTCAACGCCGCTACGCAGGACAAGGCGGGCGACGTCATCCCCGTCGAGATCTTCGTGTACGAGGATCGTTCCTTTGACTTCGTGACCCACACGCCCCCGGCGGCTCACCTCATCAAGAAGGCCCTCGGCCTTAAGAGCGGTTCCGCCGTGCCGCAGCGTGACAAGGTTGGCCAGCTCACCGACGAGCAGCTCACCCAGATCGCTGAGACCAAGATGCCGGACCTCAACGCCAACGACATTGAGGCCGCGAAGAAGATCATCGCTGGTACCGCCCGCTCCATGGGCGTGACCATCGCCGAGTAACAGCAGGCGAGCCTGCTGGTCGAGGAGCGCCCCACGGTGCTCCTCATTGCTTTGCTTTCATCGGGTGCACTACGGTGGTGCATGCGAGTGCGCGCAATAGGGCGCGCGTTGATGTGGGAGGGCATATGCCCGTAGACCACAGGAGGTAGATCATGCCAAAGCATGGAAAGAATTTCCGCGCCGCTGCGGACAAGGTCGAGAAGTTCAAGCTCTACAGCCCGCTTGAGGCCGTGAAGCTCGTCAAGGAGGTCGCTTCGGCCAAGTTTGACGAGACCGTCGAGGCCCACTTCCGTCTGGGTATCGACACCCGCAAGGCCGATCAGAACATCCGCGGTTCCATTTCGCTGCCTCATGGCACCGGCAAGACTGTTCGCGTCGCCGTGTTCGCCGAGGGCGAGAAGGCGCGCGAGGCCGAGGAGGCCGGCGCCGACGTCATCGGCTCCGACGAGCTCGTGGCTGCCATTCAGGGTGGCGAGATCAACTTCGACGCCGCGATCGCTACGCCGAACATGATGGCCAAGGTTGGCCGCATCGGTAAGATCCTTGGTCCCCGCGGCCTCATGCCGAACCCCAAGCTCGGCACCGTGACCATGGACGTGGCAAAGATGGTCAAGGAGCTCAAGGCCGGCCGCGTGGAGTATCGTGCCGACCGCTACGGCATCTGCCATGTGCCGCTGGGCCGTGTGTCCTTTGACGAGCAGAAGCTCGTGGAGAACTATGCTGCGCTCTACACCGAGATCCTGCGCGTGAAGCCGTCTTCCGCCAAGGGTCGCTACGTGAAGAGCATCGCGCTCACCTCCACCATGGGCCCCGGCGTCAAGGTTGACCCGTCTGTCCAGCGCGACTTCATGGCGGAGTAGCTTCTTCGACATAGCTTGTAGCTTGCTTGCTAAAGCCCGAGTGCCCCTGCGGCCCCCGGGCTTTTTTGTGCCGAAAGTGATAAAACGAACCCGGTTCGTTTTATCACTTTCCGGAGAGGCGTGCAGCATGAAACATTACAACGCAAAATATATTTCTAAAAAAGTATATCGACAGACATAGTACTCTGTGTTACAGTTACCTCAGAGTAAGAGCGGGGAATACGCCCCCGCATCGAAAACGCCAGGAGGTGACGGGATGGCAACACGGGATGCGGTGAGCGACCTGATTCGCGGCAACATCGACGCGATCATTCTGTGCACGCTCAAAGACGGCGATAGCTACGGCTACGAGATCCTCAAGGATATCGCCATCGCCAGCCACGGTGAGTACGAGATGAAGGAGCCCTCGCTCTACACCTGCCTCAAGCGCCTTGAAGGGCAAGGCAACGTGGAGAGCTACTGGGGAAGCGAGACGCAGGGGGCCAGACGCAAGTATTACCGCATCACGGACGCGGGCGTCGTGGAATTAGCCGAGGCGACCGAGCGCTGGGTGCGCGTCCGCAGGATTATCGATTGCTTGCTCAAACAGGATGAACAGGATGGAGGAGACCGATGAACGAACTGCGCATGTACGTCGAGCACCTCTTTGAAGGGCGGGTGCTCACGAAGGAAAGCATCGAGCTGAAGGAAGAGATCTACGGGAACCTCGTCGCGCGGTACGAGGATTACATCGCCGGCGGCATGTCCGAGGCCGAGGCGCTTGAGAAAACGAAGGCGAGCTTCACAAGCATCGAGGACGTGTTCGGGGAGTCCGGTGAGGCCGAGGGCTCGAATGCGGAGGAGGGGGCCGCAGCCGCCGGGGCGAGCGAGGGCGAAGCTGCGCGCTGGAATGCAGGCGCAACCCACGCGGCACTCGGCGCAGCCCAGGCACCCGGGGCAGACAGCATGGGCTCCACGGCCGAAACCGCCCAGATGCCGCGCCCGGAGGGGGCTCCGGTGCCCCCCGATGGCGTCGGAGGCGGTGCGGGTGCATCGCAGACGGCCACGGGTGCCGGATCCGCCGCCAAGAAGCCCCGCAAGGTGTGGCCGTTCGTTCTTGGCTGCGTGGTGGCGGTGCTCGTCTTGCTGGCCATCGTTGCCACAGCCGTGTTCGGCTTTATCCGTGATGCCGATGTGGGCGAGCCGTCCTCAACCGCGCAGACCATCACGCAGGGCAATTCGTCGACGATAGATTCGAACCAAGGCGCCGAGAACGGTCAAGGCGGCGGCAACGCGGGCGGCGGCGCGATCCAAGACTATGACGACCTGGATGACCAGCGCGAATACGAGGCGACGAAGCAGGTGGATGAGGCCATAGCGGCGCATTCCGTCGACACGCTCAAGAATTACACGGGCAACAGCCTGCCCGACCAGGGATTCTTTGAGCATCTGCCGCTCAGCATGTATGTGTCGAGCACGGGCGCGGAGCAGGGGAGCAACGCGAGCTGCAGTGTTCATTACGCTGGGGTGTCGGACGATATCGACGGCGATGCCATCGATCGCGCGCTGGTCTATAATGCCGTCGCCGCGTTCAGCGTGTACCCGGAGCTGCAGACGGTGAACTTCACCGTGCAGGATGCAGATGACACGGCCTACGACGCCAACGTGTATTCGTTCAACCGCAACACTCTGGAGCACGCGTTCGACAATGCGAGCGGCGGGGCCATCACACAGCTCAACAGCTCGCTGTACGAATCGCAGGAGAGCTGGGATCAGGTGCGTGACTACGTGACCCGCAACCACTTCTACGACCGCCAGACCGATCTGGCCGAGATCGAGGACTAGCGCGCAACAGAAAGACAAGGCAGAGCATGCTCTTTTGGGCGGGCCTCCGGGTCCGCCCTTATTTGTGAGTCATTATGGGACGGGTTTAAAATGCGTCATGTGTCAATTATGACCCGTCCCATAATGACGCCAAAAATGACGGACAAGGCATGAGTCACTTTAGACCCGTCCCAAAATGACTGGCGACATGAGGACCGGGATAGTACAGAATGAATCGTCCGGCTTACCGCAGCGGCGCCCCCGCGAATGCTTCAACGGGAAAATGATACTTGATGCTTGACGTTTCGAGTGATACCGTTAACAAAAATGTATCTCCTCCCCCATGATACGGAGAGACAAGGGCAATGAGGAAGAGGCACAGCGTGCGCCGGAATCGCTTCACACACATACTCACCTGGGCGCTCGTCACCGTGTTGGCGGTGCAAAGCTTCCTCCCTTCGTGCGCGTACGCGCTGGAGACGGGCCGTATCCAGCGGCTCGCGGAGGCGATCGCTACCTACCGCTCCGGGTCGGCCGTTGCGATCGATGCCGGTGTGACCGTCCGAACCTCTGACAAAATGAGCGAGGGGGTTGCCTCTGGTGAGCTGAGCACCTCCGCCGAGACCCCGGAAGAGGGTTCGGCGACGAGCGAGCCCGCGGCTGAGGGCGAGCCTGCAACGTCGACCGCGCCGAATGATGGCGCTGGAGCCGATGGCGATGCGGGCGGTTTGGATGATCCTGCACAAGACGAGAGCACGGCGGCGGAGGATGCTGCCGCCATCGATGGTGCCGAGGTGCTCTCCGACGGTACCGACGGCCAAACCGGCAAGGTGCTGCTGGCGGACGAACGGTCGATCGGCGAGCTCGACGGTCGCGACTATGTGGGCCAGACCGTCAAGGAGCTCAACGGTACGACCTACATCCTTATCGGCACCGAGCAACAGCTGCGGGCTATCGGCAGCGGTGCGCAGGTGCACGGTCCGGTCTACTCGTACACGCCCGGAATTACCCAGGGCCACGGCTTCGAGCTGTACTATCCCGGCGACGCCGACCTCGAGGAAGGTGAAGAGCTCCACGAGGACGAGGTCAAGGAGTGGGGCGGTGCGGGTGGCGCTCTGGAGGGCGGCACCGACTACACGGGCAAAAAGTTCTGCGGTGTGAACGCCGAAGGCGCTTACGACGCATCGGTGGACGCCAATACCGGCCTCACCTACAGCTCCAACGCCAACTACATCATCTTCCGCGATATCGACGTGAGCTCCGACGCGTGGACGCCGCTCATGTTCTCCGGCACGCTGCTCGGTGCCAGCGGCGTGGGCATGGAGGAAGAAGGTCAGCTGTGGGGCCAGATCGCCGGCGCGTCAGCGGTGGCGGAGACGGCCGTCCAGCCCGTCATTAGTGGCGTGAACGTGAGGCAGTCCGGCAAGCTGGACTCCCGCGACCATGTGGGCATCGGCTTTTTTGGCACCATCACCAACGGCGTGAACGAGGAACCCGGTCTTTTGGGCGTCAGCCCCGGCACCACGGTGGTGTCGAACCTGAAGCTGTCCGGCGTGACGGTGACGAACAGTTCCACCGAAACCGAGGACACCCAGACGCTCATCAGCGGTCTGGGCGATTTGCTTGGTGGGATCCTGGGCGGCTTGATCGGTGGCATCATAGGCGGATTGCTGGGGGGCCTGGAGGATCTGCTCGGCATCGAGCTCGGTGGCGATTTATTTAAAGATTTGGGCGACGCGTTAGAGCATCTGCTGGACGCGCGCCGTGAAGACCCCTCGTCCTTTGCCACGGGCGCCTTCGCGGGGCGCATCGTGGGCGACGTTGCGGTGAGCCGCTGCGTGGTGGAGAACGCCAGCGTGCAGAACGCGCCGAGCATTCCCGAGGGTTCGTACTACCAGGGCATGACCGGTGGCTTCGTGGGCTACATGGAGGGCGTTACCGAATACGATGGGCTGTCTGACATCCTGGGCTTCACCTTGAGCGGCCTGCAGGCGCTGCTCAACGTCATCCCCGGTCTGGGTTTGGGCGACCTGATCTCACTGGTGGAGAACCTGGTCGACCCGAGCGAGCTTATCCCCACCGGTTACTACAACCCGATGGTGTCGGACTGCTCCGTGGCGCTTGCCTCGGGCAGCATCGGCTCGGCGGGTACCGACTACGCGGGCGGCTTTGCGGGCGTGCAGATCGGTGCCGTCGTGAGCGGCTCGACGGTGTCCGGCGATGCGCTGGCGGTGACGGCAAACGAGTACGCCGGCGGGTTCACCGGTCTCATGCGCGATGCGGAGATGGGCGGCTTGCTGAACAACTTGGGCGTGAAGCTGATCGACGTGGGCAGCCCGCAGAGCTTGGCGGCAGACTGCACGGTGAGCGCTGGGACGCTTGCCGTGGAGGCGGCGAACCATGCGGGCGGCTTCGTGGGCGCCACGGCAGCCAGCTACGTGGTGAACCCCACGGTGGCCGTGTCGGACGCCGCGCAGGTTCGGGCGACGGAAAACTGCGCCGGCGGCATCGTGGGCGAGGCGACGATGGGCTGGGTGACCAACTTGGGCACCGGCGAAGGTGCCGACAATGTGCTGGGCACGCTGGGGAAATTGGTGACCACCCTGCTTACGGGTGACGCGGCGACTAACGGCCAGTTGCTCACGCTAATGGGCTTCGAGCCGTCTGCCGTCTTGGGCGCGCAGGTGTGGGCGAACGGTCTGAGCGTGGAAGCCGTTGGCTCGTTCGCTGGCGGCGTTCTGGGGGCCGGCCAGGGTACGGTGGTGGCGTCTTCCGATGCGGCTCATCTGGCAGACCTGACCTTCTGGAAAGACGACGCGGGTCCTGCGGTGGCGCAGCGCGACGGGTCACTGAGCGGTGTGGCCCTGGTGCATGCCGCCTCCTATGCGGGCGGCGTGGCGGGCGCGCTGGATACGGCCTCGGTGGGCGGTGTGCTCAACGGCGTGCTGGGCGTGGGTGACTTGAGCAAGCTCGGCAAGGCGGGCTTCTATGCCTTCGAGGTGTCTGATTTGCACGTGGACGGAGCGGGCCTTGCGGTGCGCACCGACGGCTACACGGCGGGTGGTGCCGTCGGCCAGGCCACGGGCGGTCTGATGGCGCGCGTGAGCGTGACGGGGCTGGCCTCGGTGGAGGCGGCGGGCGAAGCCGGCGGGTTCGTTGGCAGCGCGGCTGCCGGTGACGTGTT
>CASEER010000026.1 GCA_949287085.1 uncultured Coriobacteriaceae bacterium | reverse complement strand
CCCGACCCCGGCACCTGCGGCCGAGCCCGCGCCTGCCCCGGCTCCCACGGCCGATGCCCCCGCCGGCGCGCACAAGCAGGAAGCGCCCATGCCGGGCACCATCCTCGACATCCATGTCAACGTGGGCGACGCCGTTGAGGTCAACCAGCCCGTCATGGTGCTTGAAGCCATGAAGATGGAGAGCGAGATCGTGGCCGAGCAAGCCGGCACCATCGCCTCCATCAATGTGGCCAAGGGCGACATGGTTAACCCCGGCGACCTGCTGTTCTCGATCGCCTAAGCCCCGTACGCGCCCCGACTGACCGCGGGGTCGGAACAAGCGGTCAGCCCCGGCGCGATTGCCCACCACGCGGTGACACGGCACTCCGACCCCGTGGTCCATCGCCGGAACGGAAAGGTCGTCCCCTTGGAAGTCTTGATTGAAGGCGTCTTGGCACTGGTGGCCGAACCAGGACGCATCGTAATGATGGCCATTGGCTGCATCCTCATGTACCTCGGCATCAAAAAGGAGTACGAGCCCACGCTGCTCGTGCCCATGGGCCTTGGCACCATTTTGGTCAACATCCCGTTTTCGGGTGTTATTGGCGAGACGGGCCCGTTCCAGATCCTCTTTGACATGGGCATTGAGACCGAGCTCTTCCCGCTGCTGCTCTTTATTGGCATTGGCGCCATGATTGACTTTGGCCCCTTGCTCTCGAGCCCGTTTTTGCTGCTCTTTGGCGCAGCCGCGCAGTTTGGCATCTTCTTTGTAATCATCGTGGCCACGCTGTTGGGCTTTGATATTGCCGACGCCGCCTCCACGGGCATTATCGCGGCGGCCGACGGCCCCACCTCGATCTTTGTGGCCAACTCGCTGGGCTCCAAATACATGGGCGCCATCATGGTGGCCGCCTACTCGTACATGGCGCTCGTGCCCATCATTCAGCCGGTCGCCATCAAGGCCGTGACCACCAAAAAGGAGCGCCGCATCCGCATGAGCTATAACCCGCGCGCGGTCTCCAAGACGTCAAAGATCCTCTTCCCCATCATCATCTGCGTGATTGCCGGCCTTATTGCGCCCGCATCGCTGCCGCTCGTGGGCTTCCTCATGTTTGGCAACCTGCTGCGCGAGTGCGGCGTGCTTGACAGCCTTTCCAAGAGCGCCCAGAACGAGCTCGTGAACCTGATCTCGATCCTTCTGGGCCTCTGCGTGTCCGTCAAGATGGAGTATCACGAGTTCTTGCAGGTCGACACCCTCATCGTTATGGCGCTGGGCCTTTTGGGCTTTGTGATGGATACCGTGGGCGGTGTGCTCTTTGCCAAGGTGCTCAACCTCTTCCGCAAAGAGAAGATCAACCCCATGGTGGGCGCCGCGGGCATCTCGGCCTTCCCCATGAGCTCGCGCGTGGTGCAGCGCCTGGCCACCGAGGAAGATCCGCAGAACTTCATCCTCATGCAGGCGAGCGCCGCCAACGTGGCCGGGCAGATCGCCTCGGTGGTTGCGGGCGGCTTGGTGCTCGGGCTGTTGATGTAGGAGGTAAAGGACGCTATGACTGAAAACCTTGCGACCGCCCTGCAGCTTCTTGGCTTGGGTTGGGGCGGCATCTTCATCGTCATGTTCATCATCTACCTCGTGTCGCTCGCGCTGTCAAAGGTCTTCTCGCCGAGCAGCACGGAGGATAAGTAACCGAGGGGAGGTGCCCGGCCTATGGCTCGTACCGTACGGTTCATGGAAACCATCCTGCGCGATGGCCAGCAGAGCCAGATCGCCACGCGCATGCCCATCGACGACATGCTGCCGGTGCTCGAGGACCTCGACTCCTGCGGGCTCTACGCGCTTGAGGTATGGGGCGGCGCGACGTTTGACTCGTGCCTGCGCTACTTGAACGAGGACCCGTGGGAGCGCCTGCGCACCATCCGCGCGCACGTGAAGAACGCCAAGCTCCAGATGCTGCTGCGCGGGCAGAACCTGCTGGGCTATCGCAACTACGCCGACGACGTGGTGGAAGCATTTGTTAAGAAGTCCGTCGAGAACGGCATCGACGTGCTGCGCATTTTTGATGCGCTCAACGACACGCGCAACCTAAAGACGTCCATCCGCGCGGCCAAGGAAGCGGGTGGCGAGGTGCAGGCCGCCATCTGCTACACCACGAGCGATGTGCACACGGTGCGCTACTTTGTGTCGCTCGCCACCGAGATGGAGCGCGCGGGGGCGGACTCCATCTGCATCAAGGATATGGCCGGCGTGCTCACGCCCGACGTTGCCTACGAGCTCGTCGGCGAGATCAAGGCGGCGACCGACCTGCCCGTGCAGGTGCATACGCACGGCACGGCGGGCATTGGCCAGATGACCTACCTCAAGGCCGTGGAGGCAGGTGCCGACATTATCGACACGTGCCTCTCGCCCTTTGCCGAGGGCACAAGCCAGCCGGCAACCGAGTCCATGGCCATCGCGCTCGACGGCCTCGGCTACGAGACGGGGCTCGACGTGGACAAGCTCGATGCCATTGCCAAGCATTTTGCCGGCGTGCGCGACCGCTTCCTGGCCGAGGGCGGGCTGAATCCCAAGGTGCTCGAGGTGGAGCCCAAGGCGCTGCTGTATAAGGTGCCGGGTGGCATGCTCTCCAACCTCATTAGCAACCTGGCTGACCTGGACGCGCTCGACCGCTATGACGAGGTGCTTGCCGAGGTGCCGCGCGTGCGCGCCGAACTGGGCTACCCGCCGCTCGTGACGCCGCTATCGCAGATGGTGGGCTCGCAGGCGCTCATGAACGTGCTTTCGGGCGAGCGCTACAAGGTGGTGCCCAAGGAAATCAAGGATTATGTGCGCGGCATGTACGGGCGGCCGCCGGTGACCATTTCTAAGGAAATCCGCCGGCTCATTATTGGTGATGAGGAAGTTATTACACGGCGTCCCGCCGACTTGCTGGAGCCGGAGCTTCCAAAGGCGCGGGAGGAGATTGCGCCGTACGCCAAGAGCGAAGAAGACGTGCTATCGTACGCGCTCTTCCCGGAGCAGGCACGGGACTTCCTGGGACGGCGCGAGGATCCGTTCTACGATGTGCCGGTGCAGGAGGTCGAGGTCACGATCGACGTTGCGTAGGGCGCGGCGGGCGATACGACGGCTGACGGTCCCGATGGTTTTGGTCCCGCTGGCCGACAATCTTGCGGCGCCGCTGGTTCCCACACTGATTCCCACCGGGCGCCCCGCGCTGTTTGCTTCTTCGCTGGTCCTCGCAACTCAGCAAAGCTGAGTTGCTGCGGAATCGCTCAGAAGTAAACAGCGCGGGGCGCCCTGCGTTTACGGAACAGCTCGAGGGACGTTGCGCGAGTGGGAGCTTTCTGGGCTCGAACAGTCCCAAGCGACTACGGGGGGGCTCGCTGCGCATCGCCCCTGCGAGGGGTAACAGGAATGAGAATGGGAGGGCTCCGTTGTTGGAGCCCTTTTGGTGATGCGCAGGTTACTTGGAAACGCAGATGATATTTCCTTTGTCCTATTTTCACCTACATGAAATATCCTCTGTCTTACTTTCATCTGGTGGGGCGGAGGGAGACGCGGGAGGAATCGTAGGCTTGGACGGTGCCGGTGGGGAGCTCGATAAGGGCGCGGCCCCAGGAATCGACGCCGCGGAGGGTGCCGTTTTCGGAAATGGAGCCGTCGGGCGCGCTCACGTAAACGCGTTCGCCGGCGTAGGCCAAGAGCTCGTTGTATACGTCCTTGATGCCTGTGAGCGGGGCGGCGGCGCTGCCCGCTTTTTCGATGCTCTCGGTCCACATATCTACCGCCTCGAGGATGGAGGCGCGAATGGCCTCGGCAAGGTCGTCAAGGGACGGGACGGCAGCGCCCTCGGGCATGCAATCCACAAGACCAGCGATGGGGAGCGCGCTGGGGTCGCGCCATGACATGGCAATCGATTCATAGTTGATGCCCATGCCGCAGACGGCGAGCTTCTCGCCCGAGGAGCGGCCGAGCTCGACCAAGATACCGCCCAGCTTGCCCTTGGGCGTCACGACGTCGTTTGGCCACTTGAGCTGCACGCCGACGCAGCCAAACCCGTCGAGTGCGTTAGCCACGCCAATGCCGCACGCAACCGGCAGCCCCGAAAGCACGCGATCGGGCACGGTAGGCTTGATAAGCACCGAAAGATACAGGCCGCCCTCAGGCGAGGTCCACCCATGCGAGCGGCGGCCCCTCCCCTGCAGCTGCGCGCGAGCGCGGAGCGCAGCGCCTTGCGGCGCACCAGCACGGGCGCGCTTCATGAGCTCTTCGTTGGTGGAGTCTACTTCGTCCAGAACTTCAATCGCACCGAGATGGTCAAGCTGAGTGTCCGCCATGGCTACCCTCCCACGTATTCGTCTGTCCGTTCTGCTCTGGTCCCCACAGAGGCGAGGCGCTGTTTGGGTTGTTGTACCCAGCTGCGGTCGCTCCCGGATGCACACCGCCGGGGAGCGGCCCCAATCAACGGGCGAACGGAAGACAGCAGCGCCCCACCGACAAGGCCATCGGACGGCAGCGGCGCTCCGCCGGTACAGCCACCAAGCGGCAGCGCCTTGCCCACGTTCGACCTTTGGGGCCGCTCGCCCCGCTAAATTACCGTCACGCGGCCGCGGTCGCCCACAATCGCCTTGGTCTCGGCGATAAGCGGAATTGACTTGGCGTTCACGCGCGTGGGAATCTCGGCACGCATGGTCTGACCGTCGCTTTGCTCGACAAAAATCTCCACGCGATCGCCGCCGGGGTTGGTAGAGAGCACCGCCGCCAAGCGAGCCATGCTCCCCTGGCTAAAGCGCGCGCTCGGAATCATGATTTCGAGCACCTTGGGCCGGTTTGTCTCCTCGTTGAGCTCAAGCGGCAGCACCTCTTGCGCAATGATCTGGTCGCCGCGGTCGCTGCGCTCGATCTTACCCCGCACGCGAATAAAGGCATCCGAGAGCACCGCACCGGTCTCGGGGTCGGTCTCGCCGTAGAGGAAGCCCTCGCACTCCTTGTACGTCTTGGGGAAGATGACGACCGTCGCCTCGCCCTCCATGTCCTCCAGGCGCACGATGGCCATGGGGTCACCGTTTTTGGTCACGCGTTTAGAGACCTCGGCCACCATGCCGGCAAACCAATACGGCTTGCCCTCGGGAATGGCCTGGTTCACGGTGGTGTCGCTGCCCGGCACGCGACGCTCCACGCCCGTATCGATCTGCGTGAGGGTAAACTCGCGCGCCTTGGAGAGGGCGTACTCGTACGGACGCAGCGGGTGGTCAGAAACGTAGATGCCCAGCACGTCGCGCTCGTAGGAGAGCTTCATGTGGCGGTCCCACTCCTGGCCGTCGGGCTCGGGAACATCGACCTCGAAGCCTGAACCGTCTACATCGCCAAACATGTCGAAGAACGACATCTGGCCCTTGGCGCGATCCTTCTGGCGGCGAGCCGCGGCGTCGATGATGTTCTCGGGGTTGCTCTTATCCACGAAGCCCATGAGCTGACGACGGGTATAACCCGTCGAGTCAAAAGCACCCGACTTGATGAGCGCCTCGATCACGCGGCGATTGGCCTGGCTCGAGTCCACGCGGTCCACAAAGTCATGCAGGTTCTTAAAGGGGCCGCCCTTTGCGCGCTCGTCAATGATCGCCTGGGCCACGCCCTCGCCCACGCCGCGAATACCGGCAAGACCAAAGCGCACGCCCTCGGCGGTAGCCGTGAACTCCTTGCCCGACTCATTCACGTCTGGCGGCAGCACGGCAATGCCGTCGTGGCGGCACGCCGAAACGTAGTGCGTGATCTTTTCGGTTTTGCCCGTGTATGAGGTCAGCACGGCCGCCATGTACTCATGCGGGTAGTGCGCCTTGAGCCATGCCGTCTGCATAACCAGAATGGCGTAGCCGGCCGAGTGCGACTTGTTGAACGCGTAGGAAGCAAACTCAAGAACATCGTCCCAGATGCGCTGGGCCGTTTCGCGCTTGTAGCCGTTCCGCTCGGCACCGTTCATCCAGTGGTCGTAAATGGTTTCGTCTTCAGCGCCGTCCGACCAGTTAAAGGTCTGCTCGGTCAGCATCTTGATCTTCTTTTTGGCCACCGGCTTACGAATACGGCTGTCCGATTCGCCCTTGCTGAAGCCGCACATCTCGACCGAGATGTTCATAACCTGCTCCTGGTAGACCATGGTGCCATAGGTCTCGCCCAGGATGTCGTCAAGGCGCGGGTCGTACGAAACAGCGGGCTCTTTGCCGTTCATGCGGTTGATGTAGCTCGTCACCATGCCGGCGCCCAAGGGGCCCGGGCGGTACAGAGCGATCAGAGCGACCACGTGCTTGTACTCGGTCGGCTTCATGTTCTTGATGGTGGCCGTCATGCCGGCAGACTCGACCTGAAACACGCCCGCGGTGTGCCCGCCCTGCATGAGCTTGAAGATCTCCGGGTCGTCGAAGGGAATCTTGTCCACGTCGATATCGATGCCGTAGTTGGCCTTGATGTTGGCCTTGGCCTTGGAGATGACCGTCAGGGTGCGCAGGCCCAGGAAGTCCATCTTAAGCAGGCCCATGTCGGCAACCGTATGGCCTTCGTACTGGGTGATCTCCACGCCGCCCTTGGTGTCGAGCTTGGTGGGCACGTGCTCGTTGACCGGGTCGCGGCAGATGAGCACGGCGCACGCATGCACGCCCTCGCCGCGGGTGAGGCCCTCGATGGAAAGCGCTGCGTCGATGATGCGATGCGCGTCCGGGTCCTTGGCGTAGGCCTCGGCAAAGTCGGGGTTAAAGTTGTCCTCGTGGCCCTCAACCTTGCTGAGCACCTGCTTGAGCTTGACCTTGGGGTCGCTCGAAATCATCTTGGACAGGCGCTGGCCCACGTAAACGGGGTAGTCGAGCACGCGCGCAGCGTCGTTGATGGCCTGCTTGGCCTTGATGGTCGAGTAGGTAATAACGTGCGTGACCTTTTCGGGGCCGTAGAGCTGGCGGACATGCTCCACCACCTCCAGGCGCCGCTCATCGTCGAAGTCCATATCGATATCGGGCATCTCGGTACGCTCGGGCGAGAGGAATCGCTCGAACATGAGGCCGTTCTCGAGCGGGTCGAAGGTGGTGATGTCCATGGCGTACGCCACGATAGCGCCGGCTGCCGAGCCGCGGCCCGGGCCCACGCCGATGCCGTTTTGCTTGGCCCAGCGCACGTACTCGGCCACGATGAGGAAGTACGCAGCAAAGCCCTTGTCGCAGATGACCTTGTACTCAAACTCGAAGCGCTCCTTGACGGAGACGCCGTTGACGACCTTGGTCTCCCAGTCGGGGCCGTAGCGCTTGGCCAAGCCCTCCTCGCACTCGCGGCGGAACTGGCTCTCATGCGTCTCACCGGGGTCGAGCAGCGGGTAGCGCGGGAGGATGATCTTGCCCCACTCGAGCTGCACGTCGCATTTCTCGGCGATCTCGAGCGTGTTGTCGCAGGCCTCGGGGCAGTACGGAAAGAGCGCGCGCATCTCTTCCTCGGTCTTCATATAGAATTCCGAGCCCGTCATGCGCATGCGGTTGGGGTCGTCGACCTTGGCATTCATGCCGATGCACATCATGATGTCCTGCACGGGCGCGTCCTCGCGCGTGAGGTAGTGGAAGTCGTTGGTGGCAATGACCTTCACACCCACCTGATGGGCGATGTCGATGAGCTGGCGGTTGATCTGCTCCTCGGTGTTGCCGTGCTCGGTGGTAATGCCGTGCTCCTGGATTTCGATGTAGAAGTTGCCGGGCTCAAAGAGGTCGCGGAACGTCTCGGCCCACTTGAGCGCCTCGGCGGGATTACCGTTGTCGATATTCTTCATCACAATGCCCGAAAGGCACGCCGAAGACGCGATGAGTCCCTCGCGATGGCGGCGCAGGTTATCGAGCGTAACGCGTGGCTTGTAGTAAAAGCCCTGCACGGCAGCCTCGGAGACCGTCTGCATGAGGTTGACGTAGCCCGTGTGGTTGCGGGCGATGAGAATCATATGGTAGAGCTCGGGCTTGTGGTCGCGCGCGAGGGTCTCGTCCGGCGTAAAGTACACCTCGCAACCAAAGATGGGCTTGATGACGGGCGCGGGCTTTGAGCTGTCGAGCGAGCCCTCCGCCTCCCACGTGGCGCGGTCGCGCTCCCACTGGGCACGCGCCTTCTCGCCCTCGGGAGCCTCGCCAAAGTCACCCTCGGCAAAGGTTGCCTTATCGTGCTTCCACTGCTTGAAATCGGGCGCCGCGTTGTTGGCGGCGTCGCAGGCAAGACCGAGCTCCGGGATGCCATACATGTAGCCGTGATCGGTGAGCGCCACGGCGGGCATGCCGAGCTCGACCGCGCGGTTGACCATGTCGGCCACACGCGTGGCGCCATCGAGCATGGAGTATTCGGAGTGGTTGTGAAGATGGACGAAGGCCACGGGTGCATCTCCTTGACGAATGTGCTGGTACGACCAATGTGCTTGATGCGGAAACGGCGTGGCGCGCTCAGGGGGCTACGAATATGGTGCGTTGCTGGCCCTTCCGGTTCCGGAACCCGATTCTACCGCACGGCGCGGACACAAATGCGGCGCGCCGGGCGGTGCGCGGAAGCCCCACAGCGTGTTCGATTGAGGAGCGGCCCCCGGGTGCGCGCTTCGTACGCTGTCCCGGACGCGCGCTTCTCGTGCCGCCCCGGGCGCGCTTCGTGCACCGTCCTTGGGCGCAGCTGGTCTAGGCGCGCCATGCCCGGTCATGCTGTGACCCGCTCGCACCAAGCTGGGCGCATTACTCCTCGGATTGCTCCTCGGTCGTGCTGTCCTCAAGCTCGCTTAAAGCCGGGTTGTTCTCGCGCGCACTCCGCTCGCGCTTGACCGTCTCCTCAAGCGACTTGAATATCTGCTGGGCGCGACTGCGCAGCCGGCGCTCGTAGATCTTGCGGTTGAGCATGCCCGTGAGGCCCCTGGGCGCGTTGCCCCGGGGCTCAAGGTCTTCGCGATAGAGCACGGTCACCGAATCATCGGATGCCTCGGTTACCTCGTAGCGAACCGTGTTGACGCCGGTCGCGTAGCTAAACCGCGCCTCGTATAGCTCGGGATACCGGTAGTGCTTGATCTTAACGTCCATGGGCGTACCAGACCTGCCGCCCCCACGAGCGACCTTTTTGTACTTGTAGCCGTTGAGCTTGGCGCGCGGCACCTCTTTGCCCGTTGCCTCTCGAATGTCGGCGATAATGGTTTTCTCAATCTGATCAAACAGCTCTTCTGCCGAAATGGCGAGCGTACGCGTGATTTCCATAGCAGCCTTTCACTTCTTTACCATGGCGAGCGCGCCGTGGTGCATCTCGCTACATCTCATACGTTACCACCTGGGGCTCGCCGGGACGGGCAGGGTCCTCGATCTCAACGCGGACAAAGACGAGCGTCACGTGGGCAAACCCGGCGCGGTGCAGCACGTCGGCGTAGACCCGCGCCTGAAGCTCGTGCTTGCGCTGAAGTTCCTCGGGTGTCTCGGCGGGACTTCCTCCCGTCTTGTAATCGAGGACGAGCGCCTCGCCCGGACGCGCCGGGTCGGTCGCCAGCACGTCGATGGCTCCCTCGGCATACGTGCCAAACTCCAGACGCGCCTCGTCCATGCCTTGGCTAAAGAACGGTACCTCGGCACGCACCTGCGCCCAGGCTTGCAGCACAGCCCGCACCCTCGAGCCCTCCCAGCGTGCAAGCGCCTCCTCCAGGCGCACGCGCTGCGGCGCGCTCACACCCCAGTACCGCGCCAGGGCATCAATGCGCGCGGCTGGCACGTGCGCGGAACCCGTTTCGATGAGCCACTGCGCCGCAGCGTGGAATGCGGAGCCGAGCGCCGTGGGGTCATCGGCGGACGCAGAGGCGGCCGAGGCCACAGCGCCATCGCTCGCACCGGCCGCATGCCGGGTCGTGGCCGTGCGCTCGGCA
>CASEER010000025.1 GCA_949287085.1 uncultured Coriobacteriaceae bacterium | reverse complement strand
GTGCGAGAGCGCCGCCTCGCGCGCCATCGAGCCGCACGTCAGCGCATCGTCGTGCCGGCATCCTCCCCGTCACCGCACTGCCAGCGCCGCAGCACTGCCAGACCGCCACCGCACGGCCCGCGCCGCCCGCGGCCGCGCGGCAGCCAATTGCTGCCCGCCAAAACAAGACGGGCCGCCAGCGCCAGCCAGCGGCCCATCCCGAAGGGGAAGTAAAGTTTAGAACGACAAGCCCATAAAGCTAGCCGTACCGGTTATTCGCCCTGCGCCATCTCGCGAGCACCCGTCGCGCGGAATACGGCCCAGTCGGCGATACGCACCGCGTCATCGCCCATGCGCTCGAAGTACTTGGCAACCATAAGCAGCTCGGGCAGGTATTTGGCGCGCGTCTCGCTCGCCTTGATGAGGTCGATCACCACGCCCTCACACGCCAGGTAGATGTCGTCCACGTCGTCATCCATGTCAAACACGCCGCGCGCCTTGTCCACGTCGGAGGTGCGGAACGCCTCAACGGCCTCTTCGACCATGTTAGCCACGTGCTGCGCGGCAAAATCAAGCTGCTTCTCAAGCTTGCCCGTCACCTCGGCAGGCAAAAACTTGGCGAGCGCAACCACGTCGCGGCACTTCTCGTCGATGTGCGTCAGATCGGACACCATGCGGAAGGCGCTGCTGATAAAGCGCAGGTCACCGGCCACTGGCTGCTGGAGCAACATCACGTCGAGACACCCGTCCTCGATGGTGTCGCGCAGGCGGCGGGCCGCCTTTTCGCCCGCAAGAATCTCGCCCTGCGTGTCCTCGTCGCCGTCGAGTGCCTTGGCCAGCGCGCGCACGTCCGCGGCGGTCTTCTGGGCAAACTCGCCGAGCGTCTCGTCAATCTCGTCGAGCTGTTTGCGATATTCAGAACGAGTAAGCATTAGCTGAACCTTCCCGTCAGATAGTCGTTGGTGAGCTTCTCCTTGGGGTTGGAGAAGAGCTCCTTGGTGGGCGCAGCCTCAACGAGTTCGCCCAGGTAGAAGAAGCATGTTTTGTCGGCCACGCGCGCGGCCTGCTGCATGTTGTGCGTTACGACCACGACCGTATGGTCCTCGGCGAGCTGCATCATGAGCTCCTCGACCATCGAGGTCGAAATCGGGTCGAGCGCCGAGGTGGGCTCGTCCATGAGCAGCACCGACGGGTCCGTGGCAAGCGCGCGGGCGATGCACAGACGCTGCTGCTGGCCGCCCGAAAGCCCCAGGCCGCTCTGCCCGAGCTTGTCCTTGACCTCGTCCCAGAGCGCGGCGCGCGAGAGACAGCGCTCGAGTACCTCGTCCTCCTCGCTCTTGGAGAGCCGGCGCATACGCTTTAAGCCGTAGAGCACGTTTTCACGGATGCTCATGGGGAACGGGTTGGGATGCTGGAACACCATGCCCACGTACACGCGGAGCGCGTTGGCGTCCATGCCAAAAATATCCTGGCCCGCAAACTCGATTGTGCCCTCGGTGCGCACCGTTTCCACAAAGTCGCACATGCGGTTGAACGTGCGCAGCAGCGTGGACTTGCCGCAGCCAGAGGGGCCAATGAACGCGGTCGCGCGGTTCTTGGGTATCTCGAGCGAGATATGCTTGAGTGCCTGGAAGTCGCCGTACCACAGGTTGAAGTCGCGGATGGAGAGCGTGCTCTCCACGCCTTCCACGCTGCGGTGACTGTCCTCGGTAAACTCTCTTTCCATAGTCTTCTCCATCAGCCAAACCTACCCGTCAGATAATCGGCGAGGCGCTGGTCCTGAGGCGCCGAGAAGATTTGCTGCGTGGTGCCGGTCTCAACCATATCGCCCACGTAGAAGAACGCCGTGCGGTCGCTCACGCGGCCGGCCTGCTCCATGTTGTGCGTCACGATGATCTGGCACAGGCCCGTGTCGCAAAGCGAGCGGATGGTTTCCTCGATCGTGTAGGTCGAGATGGGGTCGAGCGCCGAGCACGGCTCGTCGTAGAGCACCACGTCGGGCTTCATGGCCAGGGTGCGCGCGATGCAGAGACGCTGCTGCTGGCCGCCGGAAAGCGCAAACGCGGACTGCTTGAGCTTGTCCTTGACCTCGTCCCACAGCGCGGCCTGGCGCAGGCTCGTCTCAACAAGCTCATCCTCTTCGTCCTTGGAGTGGATGCGACCGTGCTTCTTGGGCGCAAAGAGAATGTTCTCGCGGATGGACTTGCGGAACGGCGTGGGCTGCTGAAACACCATGCCAATGGATTTGCGCAGCTCAAAGAGGTTCTCTTTAGGGGTGTTGATGTTGTGGTCGTGGTAGACGATCTGCCCGCCCACCTTGCAACGCGGAATCTCGAGGTTCATGAGGTTCAGGCAGCGCAGGAATGTGGACTTGCCGCAGCCCGAGGGGCCAATGAGCGCGGTGACCTCGCCGGCACGGAAGGAAAGGCTCGTTTTGTGGAGAGCCTCGTGCGTGAGGTCGTAGGTCACGGTCACGTCGCTCGTGGCAAGGAGCGCGCCCTGCGCGGTGCCTGCCTGGGACCCCGCAGCCTCGGCGGTGCCGGCGTCAACACCGGCGGCAGCGCCTGCGGCAGCAGAAACAGCGGAAGGATCGGCGTAGGCGGCGGATGCAGCGCGGCCGCCCACCTCGGCAGATGCGGCTGCTGCAGCCTGGATAGTCAAAGCGTCGCTCATTCGGCGGTCAGCCTCCTCGCGAGGAACTTGCCTAGCACGCGGGCGAGCACGTTAAAGAGCAGCACGCACGCGAGCAGGACGGTAGCGGTACCCCACACAATCTCGGTCGAGCCGGCGGTAGGCTCGGAAGTGAGTCGCCAGATGTAGACGGCGAGCGTGCAGGCGGGACGGAAGATGTTGAAGGGGTTGGTGGGCGCAAAGAAGTTGGTGCTTGCGAAGTTGAGTCGCGAGGGCGCCGAGCCCGAGGTAAAGATGAGCGCGGCGGCTTCGCCAAACACGCGGCCGGCCGAGATTACGATGCCCGTGACGATGGCGGGCATGGCCGCGGGCAGCAGCACGTTGACCGTGGTCTCCCAGCGGGTCAAGCCCATGGCAAGGGCGGCGTCACGCTGGCTGCGCGGCACGTCCTCGAGCGCCTGCTGGATGGTGCGCACCAAGATGGGGATGTTGAACATCGTGAGCGCAAGGGCGCCGGACAAAATCGAGATGCCCCAGCCCATGACCACCACAAAGAAGAGCGAGCCAAACATGCCCACGACGATAGACGGCAGGCTCGAGAGGGTCTCGATAGCTGTGGACGCCGCCGAGGTAATCCAGTTGTCGGGTGCATATTCCACCAGGAAAATGGCCGCACCGAGCGAAATGGGCACCGAGATGATGAGCGTTACGATGAGCATGTAGAACGAATCCCACAGCTGGTAGAGAATACCGGGCACCACGTCATCGTTAGAGGGATTGGTGAGGAACCCGGGCGTGAGCGCCCTGCCCGCGCCGCGTACGAGGATGTAGACCACGATGGCAGCCAGCAGCACGAGCACGAAGCCCACGATGAAGGTGAGGATGCCCGTGGCGATCTTGTCCTGGCGGCCGATGCGGTTGACGTGCGCGGTGAGGTCGCGCTGGCCAACGGCGGCCGCGGCGGGCGCGCCGGCGCCGGTTGCCGCGGTGCTGGTCTTGGTTGCCGCGGTGCGCTGGTCTGCGTTAGTCATTCTGCTTCGCCCCCTTATGACCGATGAGGTGGATGATCAGGATGAAGATGAGCGACATGGCGAGCAGGATCAGGCCGAGCGTCCACAGCGCGTGATAGGTCGGCGTGCCCGAGACGGCGTTCGAAAGGCCCGAGGTCAGCGTGGCCGTAAGGGTGGATGCCGGCGAGAGCAGGCCCGTGGGCATGTTGCGCTCAACGCCGCCGATGACCATCTGCACAGCCAGGGTCTCGCCAAACGCACGGGTCATGCCCAAAATGACCGCCGTAAGCAGCGACGGCGTCGCGCTCTTGAGCACCACGTGCCAGATGGTCTGCCAGCGGGTGCAGCCGAGCGCATAGGACCCCTCGCGGTACTCGTTGGGCACGGCCGCGAGCGCATCGATGGAGAGCGTCGTGACCGTGGGGAGAATCATCACGGCAAGCACGATGGAGCCGGAAAGGATGCCCGCACCCGTGCCGGCAGCCGAACCAAAGATCGCGCGCATGGCAGCGTTGACCACGTAGAGGCCGAGCACGCCGTACACGACCGAGGGGATGCCCACGAGCAGCTCGACGAGCGGCTGGAACACGCGGCGACCAAAACCGGGGGCGATCTCGACCACGAACATAGCCGAGCCGAGGGCGATGGGCAACGCGAAGACGGTGGAGAGCAGGGTGACCGAGAACGAGCCCACGATCATGGGCAGCGCGCCAAACTCATTCTGCTCAGGAATCCAATGCTGGCCCGTGAGGAACGCGATGGGGTCGAAGCCATCGACAAAAAACGTCGTGAGTCCCTGCTGCGCCACCATGACAATGAGCGCGAGGACCACCACGGCCACAAGCGCGACGCACGCGCCCGTGATGCCGAGGCCGATGTTCTCCAACCGGCGCTTTGGCATGACTTTTTTCGTTGCCATAGAACGCCTTTCTGCAACATTCGTTGCACGCACGTTGGGGCACCTCACGCATTGCGAGGCGCCCCAACGTTTACTTACTACCTATATCAAGAGCAAGACGACAAGGCACGTACGCCAGTTTTAAGCAGCGGTCACTTTGCCGTCGACGCCCTTCTTGACCTTCATGTTGGTCATGGGGATGAAGCCTTCCTTGGAAACCAAGCTGCCCTGGACGTCGTCGCTCATCATGTAGTCGATGAAGGCCTTGGTGACCTCGTCGGCGTCGTCGCGGGTGTACATGTGCTCATACGCCCAGATGTTGAAGTCGCCGCTCTCGACGTTTTCCTGAGTAGCCTCGACGCCGTCCACGGAGAGCGCCTTGATCTTGTCGTTCGTGTCGAAGTAGTTGAAGGCGACGTAGGAGATGGAGCCCTTGGTGGCCGCGACCTGCTCAACGACGGTGCCCGAAGAGTCGACCTCGGCGACCGGGTTGAAGCTCGAGGGCACTTCCTTGCCCTGAAGCACGGCGTCCTCGAAGGTGGCGCGAGTGCCGGAGCCGGCCTCGCGGTTGATCACGTTGATGGTGCCAGCGGTGCCGCCCACCTCGGACCAATCGGTGATCTCGCCGGTAAAGATGCCTGCGAGCTGCTCGGTGCTGATGTCGTCGATGTCAACGTCGGCGTTCACGATCGGGCCCATGCCGGTGACGCACACCTGGTTGTCAACGAGGTTCTTGCACTGGTCGGCCTCGAGCTTGGTCTCGGCGAACACGTCGGAGCGGCCGATCTGCGCCTTGCCCTCCGCGATGTCGGAGAGGCCCTGACCCGAACCGCCGGCGGAAATGGCAATGGAGACATCCGGGTTGTCGTTCATGAAGTTGTCGGCGGCGTCCTCAACGAGCTTCTGGAACGACGTAGCGCCAGAGCAGTTGATGGTGCCGGAGAGGCTGGAGCCCGCAGCGGCGCTACCAGAAGCGCTGCCCTGAGCGGTGGGGTTGCCGCCGCAGCCAGCGAGGCCGAGGCCCGCGAAGGCAGCGATGCCGCCGGCGAGGCCGAGGAACGAACGACGAGAGCACGAATAGTCGAACATGTATGATTCTCCTTCCAGAATCTTGTACGCACGAAAGTCGCAAGCTGTGGCGTGGGGCGAGTACCGCGGTTGAGCCGTGGGCTGCATGGTGCTCCATGAGCCGCTGGCGCGCCTTGGACCGCCGAGACGTTGCCGGGGCCTGCGCTCGTCGATTCTGGAGGATACGCGCGCTGCTGGGCGTCATGCGTGCTCAACTGCAGGTTATTACCGGAGCCTTATCAACCATTACCCCGCGAAAATCGCTGGCTTACAAACTGCTAACAATCCCCCTCACGTGTAAACTCCCATGTGGGACAGGCCTCCGCCCGCGCCCGAGGTGAAATGAGGCCAGAGGTAATTTCGCCTCTTCAGCCAAAAGGGATTGAAACGAACACGTCCCCAACTGACCACTTTGATTGGAAATGTGCTGGCAACATGTTGGCAACCTGCGGGAACGTGGGCACCAGAACGCCCACCGCTCCGATATGCTGGGATGTACAACGCGTCAGATAGCAACCGGTGACGCAGCGACCGGACTGCTCGCCCGCCAAAGCTCCTGCCCGCGCACGCGCATCATAATCGCTGCTCAGGAGGTCGTCATGTTCAAAATGCCCGTATATCGCGCACCCGATTTTTCTCGCGAGCCCTTTACCAGTGCGCCCAACGCCACGCTTGCCCCGGTCGAGGCCGACGGCGTTGCGCCCGAGGGCTTCCACAGCACCTCGGTTTTCCCGGAATACGTTAAGGTCGACGGTTCGTGGCTGCTCGCGCGGCACAGCCGCATGGACGCGAGCATCGTGGTTGGCCGTGACGAGACGGGCGCTCGGGAGCTCCGCATCGTGGAAAACCGCAACCTGCGAGCGGGCGACCTCGTGGTTCTTGGTCGCACCGAAAACGCCGAGCAGGGCATCTACGTGCACGCCGATTGTTTTGACGATCCCTGCGATGAGGCCAGCGACGCGCATGACAAATTTGCGTTTCGTCAGGGCCGCAGCCGCGAGACCTCGTTCGCGCGTGATTACGACCGCCTGTACGAGCGAATGCGCTACGACCGCGACCACGGCAAGATCGTATGGGTGATGGGGCCGGCCTTTGCCTTTGACGCCGACGCGCGCCATGCCATGCAGCTGCTCATCGAGAACGGCTTTGTTGATGGCATCATGGCGGGCAACGCGCTTGCCACGCACGACCTCGAGGCCGCAACGCTCCACACGGCGCTTGGCCAGGACATTTACACGCAGCAGTCGCAGCCCAACGGTCATTACAACCATCTTGAGGTGATCAACCGCGTGCGCCGCGCCGGCTCGATTGAGGCGTTTGTGCGCGACCAGGACCTGGACGACGGCATTATCGCGAGCAGCGTGCGCTGCGGCGTACCGCTTGTCCTTGCCGGATCGATTCGCGACGACGGCCCGCTGCCCGGCGTGCTCGGCGACGCCTACGCTGCGCAGTCAGCCATGCGCGATATGGTGTCCGATGCGACGACCATCATCTGCATGGCAACGATGCTGCACACCATCGCGACCGGCAACATGACGCCGTCGTACACGTTCTGCGACGACGGCAGCATTCGGCCGGTGTTCTTCTACACCGTTGACATCTCGGAATTTGTGACGAACAAGCTGCTCGACCGCGGCAGCGTGTCAGCGACGTCGTTCATCGCAAACGTGCAGAACTTCATCGTGATCGTCGCCAAAGGCCTCGGCCTCATGTAGCCCGGACGGGTCATTTGGGGACGTATTCGTTTCAACCCCTTCCGGCCGGAGGTGAAATTATCTCCGTCCTCATTTTACCTAGCGAACGAGGCAGTCGTAGCGGATGCTTTTGCCGGAAAGGGAGTAGCTCGGCTTGACGCCAGCCAGATGGGGACCCTTGACGGGGCGCTTGATAACCACCTTGCGCGGATGCGCGGCAAGCGCCGCCTGCACGAGCACCTCCTGATCCTCGCATGGGCGCTCAAGCTGATGAATGAGCTGGAACTTCTTCTTGACCGCCGCGCTCTTGCGCCGCTCGGGAAACATCGGGTCCAGATACACCACGTCAGGCGCAGGCTCCATCCCCGGCAACGCCGCCACGCTATCGAAGCCCGCTACATGCATGCGACCAGCCGCCGCAGCCAGCTGCGGGTGCTCGCGCGCCCGGCGCAGGCTATCCGCCAGAAGCGCCGCGATAATGGGGTCACGCTCGTACAGCAATACCTCAAAACCCGCTGCCGCAAGCAGCAGCGAATCCTCACCGAGGCCCGCCGTGGCATCCACCGCGCGCCACGGTCGCGGCTTGCCTTGCTCGTCGGTTGCTAGAGCTCCTTTGATTTTTGCCGCACGCACCAGCAGCTCGCGATTCAATCGGTCGGGACGGAGGCGCGGCAGCATCGATGTCAAATCTGCCCGCATGCTGAGCTCGCCCTGTTCGAGAGTGACGCCCGCCGCATCAAAGCGCACGACAAGGTCATGGGGAGAAACTTCGCGCGCATCGCTCACCGGCTTAACGCCGATGCGCTCCCCGAGCTGCTCGGCACCCGCCTCATCCGCGCCCGGAAGCAGCAAGATGCTGACGGGGGCAACGGGCTCAACAGGCGCGGCAATCCCCTGCCCGGGGTGCCCTGCCATATGCTCGAGCTCTGTCGTGTTTGGCGCAGCCATCTTCCCTCCTTTGCGCTTACCTGCTCATACTACCGCATGAACGCAACGCCCCACCCGTCTCTGATGCGGGGCGGGGCTATGTAAATCAGGAGGGGATGCAGCTCGAGGCGATGCGGGCCCTGAGCGATACGGCGCAGGAGCCGCTGCCTGTGCAACACGATGGCCTTCTCCAACACCGTACAGGGGCCATCCCCGCATGCGATACGGGCACTCAGTCGCTATAACCCAAAAACTCGCGGTAGATAGCAGCATCTTCATCGAGGAATACGTTGAAGATGACGCGGAGATGCGCCTCCGGGTGCTCATCCAACCAGGTGCGGACCGCGCACACCGCAATGGCGGCCGCCTCCGCGCGTGGGAAGCCAAACACGCCCGTGCTGATGCAGCAAAACGCAATGCTGCCGAGGTTTTCGGCCGTCGCTGCGTCCAAACAGGCCGTATAGCATTGGGCAAGCTCCCGGCGATGCCGATCGCTCGGACATCCTTGCGCGATGGGGCCCACCGTGTGGATGACGCGCTGCGCGGGGAGGTTGTACGCGCCGGTGACCTTGGCGTGCGCCGTTGGCTCCGGATGACCCTGCGCCGCCATGAGCTCGGCGCATTCGAGGCGCAACTGCACGCCCGAAAAGGTGTGAATCGCGTTGTCGATGCATCCATGGAGCGGCTGCCAGCACCCGGTCATACCCGCGTTGGCAGCGTTTACGATGGCATCGGCGGCGAGCGTGGTAATGCCGCCCTGCCACAGTGCGAGGCGCGCATCGGCCGGAGCCGGGGCAATGTCCGCAACCTGCGTAATGCCCACCTCGGCGATGAGGCCCTGCAGCAGCTCGTCTTGCACCGCAAGGAACGCCGTGCTTGCCGGCAACGGCTCGCGCGTGTTCACCAGTGCGCGAAACGTGCGCCACTGTTCATCGAAGGGCGCATGCGGATGAGGCAAACGCGCACCTGCGCCTCGTTGTCGTACGTTGCCTGGTGACACGGCTCGCTGCATTGCCAGAGGCCGTAATCGCCCTGGGTGTAAAACAGCCGCTGCTTATCAAAGCCCGCGAGCTGAAACTGATGGTCCACGTTGGTGGTGAGCACAAAGTAGTCGCGGCCGCGCACGAGGGCGAGCAGGTCGGTATAGACGCGCGGCGGACGCAGGTCGTACCGGTTGCAGTAGATGTAGCGACTCCAGTAAGCCCAGCGCTCCTCAAAGGTGTCGAACGGATAAAAGCCACCGGCATACATGTCCGCGAAGCCGTAGCGGTCGATAAAGTCGCCGAACCACCGGCGGAACCGCGGCCCGGTGTAGGTGAGGCCCGCCGAGGTGGAGAGCCCCGCGCCCGCACCAACGACCACAGCGTCGGCCTCGTTAATCGCCGATGCCAACCGCTGGATCTGATCCTGGCGCACCGCTCCCCGAGGCGCACCCACCAAGCGAATGCTCCCGTTCATCCTCTGGCACAAACAACAGCGATCTTCATGGGTACATCCTTTCCTTACCGTTGATGCTACGTATGGTCAAGCGCCTCGTTGCTTTGTTGTAACTTACTCTGTTACAACTCTTGACAAGGACAGTAAACCGCTCGCGAGTTGTAATGTTAATAGTTACATCATGTGCAGCTGCGTCTCCACGCATCCTTCATAGTTGTAATTATTGTAATTACAACATGATGAATTGGGGGATGTCCTCGGCTTAACCTAGCTGGAATCCGTCTCGCGTTAGGCGCATGCGGTGCTCGAGCCGGCTTGCGAGGTTGGACCGACTTGCGGGACTTGGGCAACTTGCGGAGCTGAGCCAGCCCGCCCGGCAACGTCACTCGCCATGGGAATCCTCCTGAGCATTCAACAACTCAACACGGTCATCCAGGGCAGCAAGCGTCGTTTGGGCCAGCCGCTGCTCAAGCGCCTCCTGTGCCGCGGCAATCTCACCGTCAAGCACCGCATGCACATTCCTGCCCACGGGGCATTCGTTATTGGGATTCGTGTGGAAACTAAACAGGCTGCCGTTCACGCACTCCACCGCGCGGTACACGTCAAGCAGCGTGATCTCACTCGCCGGATGCGCAAGCGAGGCGCCGCCCACGCCGGCTTCAACCGTCACCAGGCCCGCCTCTTTAAGCTGCCCCAACGTGCGCCGAATCACCACCGGGTTCACGTTGACGCTTCCCGCGATAAACGCCGAGGTCACCTTACGTGTCGGCGCAAAATATGCAATGCACAGCAGCGTGTGCACCGCAATCGCAAACCGGGACGAGATCTGCATTTGCCAGCCTCCACAACATTCAAACCTATCTTCAGCAGCTTACGGCTTACCGTGCGC
Source organism: uncultured Coriobacteriaceae bacterium (assembly GCA_949287085.1). GTDB lineage: Bacteria > Actinomycetota > Coriobacteriia > Coriobacteriales > Coriobacteriaceae > Enorma. Next base: position 1,457 of record CASEER010000025.1, on the reverse strand, counting down.
GTTGTAAATATTGTCTATACAACGACGTGACATCATCAAGCCCCTAGGACAGCGAGAGCCCAATAGGGGCGGCACCACGCAGCAACTCCTCGCTTGAGAGCACACACGCAGACTCCGTGTCAGTAAGGCTCACGCGCCGCTTCGTTGCGGCAGCACGGGAACCTGTCCCTTTTTGACCGAAATCGATCAATTTGAACCCGTCCCAGAATGGGAATTCTGCGCGGCGACCATTTTTACGAGCTCGAATTTTTGCATGATGTAGTCGTAGTTCTCGACGCGGTGCGGCACCGTGCAGGCGCTGCAGTCCTTCACATCGCCAATATACGAGAAGTTGCCGCCGCACGCGTTGCCCAAACAGTAGAGCGGGCAATAGCAAAACAAGCAGTTGAGCTGCTCGGCCGGCATGTCGTGACACGGGTAAAACTCGCATGTCGCATGGTTGAAGAACTTGTAGCGCTCGGTTGACGCAGGCTCGTGGTCCTCGGCCATTGGTCCTCCCCTGTCGTAGTGCGTGCGGTCATTGTAGCGCGGGCGAGGCCATGCTGACGGGGAGGCCCTACCGCGCGCATCGGATCGAGCAACTCCTGCGCCGTCGCATCGACACCCAGCGCCTGCGCAAATGTGCTTTCAGTACACACCGACACTATGCTGCATCGCTACAATGGCCTTACCTCGTTTTGTCACGTTCAAAGGAGCATACGTTGGCGAGGGACGCGGCTACCATAGGACAACAAAACCAAGTGCCGATACCCCAGCGGCAAGCTAAGCTGCGTCAGCGTACGCTCACCATGATGGCAGAACGGGGGCTGCTCGCGCCCGGGGCGACCAAGGAACAGGACGAGCCGCTCACCATCTATCACCAGCCCGCATGGCGCGGCATTGCCCCTGGTCACGAGCCGCAGGCGCTTATGGAGAGCAGCACCCGCCAGCGCGATCTTGTCGCCCTCGCCCACGCAACGCCCGCAGCGGCGGCAGACCTTTGCGCCGCTTGGATCGAGCGTGTCTTTGCCCGCATGGGGCTAGGCGTGGTTACGGGCGACGCGGCCGCGCTCTACCGCGACTGGTGCCAGCTGACCGACCCACGCGACCTGCTCGTGGGCATGATTGTCGCGGTGCCTTCGCACCCCTATGGGTCCGGCGGCCGCTCGTGGGGCCATGTTGGGCTGTACATAGGTGACGGCAACGTGCGCCACTGCAGCAACGGACGTCTGAGCACCGCCCCGCTTGCGGTGTGGCTCTCGGCCTATGGCGTCATGGCCGAACCCCGCTGGGGCTGGCTCGGCGGCATTGCGCTCGCTTAAGCTGGCTTTGGCAATCTTCTTGCGTACGATAATGATGGCGACATTCAAAGCCGCAGCGAAGCAAACATGCTTTGGCTGAAGCTGACCCACTCACGGTACGACCGACATGCTCGCGTTGAGGCCAACATGGCAGCAGCGGGGTCCTCGATTTTGCCG
>CASEER010000024.1 GCA_949287085.1 uncultured Coriobacteriaceae bacterium | reverse complement strand
GCCAAGACCAAGCACAACGAGGTCGCCCCCTGCCAGCACGAGCTCGCGCCCATCTTCGAGAAGGCCAACGTGGCCATCGACCACAACCTGCTCACCATGGAGCTCATGAAGCTCATCGCGAGCCACCACGGCCTGGTGTGCCTGCAGCACGAGAAGCCCTTCGAGTACATCAACGGCTCGGGCAAGCACGACAACTGGTCGCTTGCCGCCGACGGCGAGAACCTCCTCGACCCCGGCGACACGCCCGAGAAGAACCTGCGCTTCCTCGTGGTGCTCACCTGCGTGATCGCCGCCGTTGACCGCCATCAGGACATCCTGCGCGCCGTCACGGCAAGCGCGGCCAGCAGCGCGCCCATGATGCGCAAGACAACGGCAAGCGCAACCAGCAACGCACCCGTGGCGAGCGGGGTCACGAGAAGCAGAACCACCGCGGCCGTGGCACGGCGCCCGACGCGCAAACGCACGATTGGCGCAACAGCGATTTTGTTGATGATCGCCGCAGCCGCGGTCGCGGTGGTCGCTCGGCGGGTGCTGCCGGTACGCGCGAGGGCCGCTCGAACCGTGCAAAAACGCGGACGCGCCGCCCCGGCGACTTTGGCGGTCGTCGATAGGCAACAGGTGGTGCGGCCGCCATTTTGCTCGCTCAGCCAAACATGTCCCTATAACGGTGATAACGGCGCGGAATAGGTTAGCCATGGGCGCGCGGACCACACGGCGGAAGCACGTTGGCCATGGGCGCGCGGACCACACGGTATTGTCTTTCTCCGCGCGCTCGGTTAAGCTATGTTGCGGGGTATAACTTAGTACTACCAAGTAATACCACACCGCAACACTGTAGCAAGCCTGGGCGCGCGGCATGGGCCGAGTTAGGTCATTGGTAGTGCAACATCGGCACATGCCTCGCGCCCAGGCAAACGCACTCGTTTGTTCCACAGAGGCACGACCATGGCAGAGCACATGACCCCGGTCGTCGCGAAGGTGCTGCCTGAAGAAAAGGCAGCCTTCGCGGCGGCAACGCAGCGGGTAGGGACCACGCCCTCCAACGCTATTCGCATGTTTATCGCAGCGTTCAACCGGTGCGGTACCTTTCCTTTTGACATCTCGCCCGCGGGCGCTTTTGGCGCGGAACATGCCGGCGAACCCAGCGCTCCATCGTAGCTGGCAGCAGCGCCGTTCTGCACGTCCCAGCTGCTCGTTCTATGTTCCTGTTTCGTTTCTGTACGCACCTCCGGCATCCAAGTGCGCAAGATACGCTACGATGGCAGACGTTTGAGTTGGCAACGCGCGGCAATCGCGCCAGAGGGGTACCGGTACATGGAGCGAGCGAAGCAGACGTCCGATTCGATCGAGCTCGGAATCGTGCTTGCCCTCGCGGGCGGGTTCATGGACGCATACTCCTATGTGGCGCGCGACGGCGTGTTCGCCAACGCGCAAACGGGCAACATCTTGCTCACCGGCATTCATCTGTCTGAGGGCAGCTGCGCGCTTGCGCTGCGGTTCTTCATCCCCGTGCTGTGCTTTTCGCTTGGCATCATGCTGAGCGATCTGGTGCACGAGCGCTTTGCCAGCCGCTTTCACTGGCGGCAGGTTACGGTGCTTGCCGAGGGGCTCATTTTGTTTGGCGTGAGCTTTGTGCCCGGCACCCTGAACATCCTGGCAAACTGCCTGACCTCGCTTGCCTGCGGCATGCAGGTGGAATCGTTCCGCAAGATTCACGGGCACGGCATTGCCACAACCATGTGCATCGGCAACCTGCGGTCGGCGCTCCAGAGCGTAGACGACTACATCGTGACGCACCAGCGCGGCTTTTTAGAAAACGGGCTGCTCTACTTTGGTGTGATCCTGTGTTTTGTGCTGGGGGCCGTGCTGGGCAATTGGTGTATTGACGTGCTGGCGCTGCGGGCCATCGCGGTATGCGCCGCCCTGCATGTGCTGGCGTTCTTCCTCATGTTTATTGATCGCGAGCGCCGCCAGGCGTAGACAGCCGAGCGCTAGCGACAATTCTGCGCCAAGCGTTGGTTTCGTTTTTGCAAGCTCGCGTAGGAGCGCGTCGCTCCCGCCTCCCTCGTGCTCGAGCAGGGGTGCGCCGGCTCTGCTTCCCTCGTGCTCGCGCAGGGGTGCTCTGTTTAGGCGGCCGGTGCTGCGCACAGAATGCGCCCGCCGCCGAGCACCACATCGCCGTCGTATAGCACCACGGCTTGGCCGGGGGCAATGGCGCGCTGCGGCGTATCGAAGTCGATGCGGAGCGCCTCGCCCGTAACCGCAACGGGAGCACCAGCACATTCGCTCTCGGTCGCGCGCCGCGCGGTAACCGCCTGGTCTGCTTGGTGGTACCTAATACGCGCGGTCGCCCGGAATGGTGCGCGGCCCTCCGCAGCCGCGTCCAGCCGCTCTTTCATGGCGTGCGCGGGGGCCGACCAGATCCAGCTGTCGGCAATGAGCGCGGGCGCCAGCAAGTCGGCCTCGCTACCCAGGGTTACCGTATTGGCCTGCGCGTCGATGCTCGTCACATAGAGGGGGTGCGCAGCCGCCACGCCGAGCCCCTTGCGCTGGCCCACCGTGTAGCGGATGGCACCGTGGTGCCGGCCCAGTACGGTGCCGCTGGTGCCCACGATGTCGCCCTCGGGCAGTGTGCAGCCGCGGCGCCGCTCAATAAAGGTGGCAAAGTCGTTATCCGGCACAAAGCAAATGCCCTGGCTGTCGCGCTTGCTCGCGGTTTCAAACTCGTGCTCGCGCGCGATGCGTCGCACATCGCCCTCTTTGGTGAGCCCACCCAACGGAAACAGCACGTGCGCCAGTTCCGCTTGGGTGAGGCCATACAAGAAGTAGCTTTGGTCCTTGCTCGCATCGACGGCCTTGGCAAGCGCATAGGCCCCGTTGGCGCTGCGCATCACACGCGCATAGTGGCCCGTGGCCAGGTAGTCGCAGCCGCGCTTGCGCGCCAGGTCAAGCAGCGCGCCAAACTTGATGCGCTGGTTGCAGATGGTGCAGGGATTGGGCGTGGTGCCAAGCTCATAGGCGCGGGTGAAGGCTTCGATGACATCGCGCTCAAAGGCGGCGCGGCAGTCGAGCACCTCAAAGGGGATGCCCAGTCGGTTGGCCACGGCCCGTGCGTCCTCAATGTCGGCCAGGTTGCCGCAGGCGCGCGCGGGGTCGCGACCGGAGGTCTCGGCATCGTACAAGCGCATGGTGACGCCCACGCAGCCGTAGCCGGCGTCGAGCAGCAGCTGGGCGGTAACGCTAGAATCAACGCCGCCGCTCATGGCAATGAGCACGCGCGGGTGGCGGGTTGGGGCCGCGGCAGCTTCGTACTCCTCCGGGAGCGCGCCTGCATGCCCGGGTATCGTGCCTGCTGCTTGCTGCATGTGCATCTCGCGTGCGCCCACGCGCGCCTACGCAAACAGGGGGGTCGAGAGGTAGCGCTCACCGGTATCCACCAGGAACGCCACGATGGTCTTGCCCTCGTTCTCCGGGCGGCGCGCCAGCTCAAGCGCGGCCCAGGTGGCCGTGCCCGAGGTGATGCCCACGAGCAGGCCCTCCTCGGCACCCAGGCGGCGGCCCATAGCGTAGGAATCCTCGGTCGTTGCGGTCATGACCTCGTCATAGATGGACGTGTCCAGAATCTCGGGCACAAACCCGGCGCCGATGCCCTGCAGGCCGTGGGGACCGGGCTTGCCGCCCGAAAGCACGGGCGAGTTGGCGGGCTCTACCGCAACCACTTTGATGTTGGGGTTTTGCTCCTTAAGGTAGCGCCCCACGCCGGTGATTGCGCCGCCCGTGCCGACGCCGGCAACAAAGATGTCCACCGCGCCGTCGGTGTCCTCCCAGATTTCGGGGCCCGTGGTGCGGTAGTGCGCGTCGGGGTTGGCGGGGTTTACAAACTGCCCGGCCACGATGCTCTTGGGCGTGGTGCGCGCGAGTTCGTCCGCGCGGGCAATGGCGCCTGCCATGCCCTGGGCACCCGGCGTGAGCACGAGGTCCGCCCCGTAGGCGCGCACGAGCTGTCGGCGCTCGACGCTCATGGTGTCGGGCATGACGATGATGGCCTTATAGCCGCGCGCGGCGGCCACGGCGGCCAGGCCCACGCCTGTGTTTCCCGAGGTAGGCTCGATGATGGTATAGCCTTCGTGCGGACGGATGGCTCCGGAGCGCTCGGCGGTCTCGATCATCGAAAGCGCAACGCGGTCCTTGGCCGAGCCGGCGGGGTTAAACCGCTCGAGCTTGGCAAGCACGCGGGCATGCAAGCTCTCCGCGCGCTCGATATTGCTGAGCTCCATAAGGGGAGTGTGGCCGATGAGCTGGTCAATAGAGGTATAGATGTGTGCCATGGTGGCCTCCTTCTGCAGCGGTGCGCCTGCACTGCCGCGATATGTTTGATTATCGCTACTTTTTGCTCACGCCCAAGATGGTACACATGATGCTCACGATGATCGCACCCACAAACGCCGAGCCAAACCCCGTGATGGCAATGCCGGCGCCCAGCAGGTTGAGCGAGAGCGAGCTGGCAAGTTCGAGCATGATGCCGTTTACCACAAGCTGGAACACGCCAAGCGTGATGATGGTGAGCGGCAGGGCGAGCACCGTCATGATGGGTTTGATGAGCGAGTTCACCAGCGAGAGAAAGAGCCCCGTGAACACGTAGCAAAGCCATGGCTCCACAGCCCCCAGCACAATAATACCGGGGACGAACCAGTCGGCAATCGCGATGGCGATCGAGGTAAAGAGCCAATTGAGTAAGAAGGTCATGAACGGCCTTTCGCGTGGGCGTGCGGTGCCCGGCGGTGTGCGGGGTGCCCCGCCGGCGGTTGCGACCGATTATGCCCCAACCATCGTGCTTCGTTGCAAACGGCATGGGGTTGTGAAGACTTGGGGGAGGAGTGCCGCTACGCGGGCGACAGAGCGCGCCGCTGGCCGGGTCTGCGCGGGTGACAGAGTGCGCCACGCAGCGGGTCTGCGCAGCATAGTGACCCCTCATGGCGCCGGCGCGCAGTCACATGCTCGCTCGTAAAAACATACCGTGTGACGTGCAGGGCTTTAGCCGGGTGGTGTGCTAAACTGCGGCTTGGTGCGCTCGCCCGGCGAGCGTGGGGCAACAAGCGATGGGCGGTGACGCATGGACATCAAAAAGATGTATGAACGTGACGACGTTGAGCAACTGGTGCGCGCGTTTACGCTGCTCCAGGGCGAGGCGGATATCAAGGCGTTTTTGACCGACTTGCTGACCCCGCGTGAAATCTGCGATCTGGCGCAGCGCTTGCAGGTGGCGCGTTGCTTGGACGAGGGCGACCCTTATGTGCAGGTGCAGGCGCGCACGGGCGCGTCATCCACCACGGTGAGCCGCGTGTCCAAGGCGCTCAACGGCGAATACGGCGGGTACCGCCGGCTGCTCATTCATCTGGAGGACGAGCGGTAGCGGGCCCGTGCAGGCAGGAAGGGAAGCGGCGTATGAGCGAGCATGCCGAGATGGTTACGTTTGATCCGGTAACGGCTGTCACCGTGCCGCAGCTTGCGGCGTTAGCGCACGAGATTTGGTTTGAGTACTGGCCCGCGCTGATCGGTGCCAATCAGACGGCATATATGGTGGAGCAGTTTCAGTCGCAGCCGGCCATCGAGCGCGATATGCAAGAGCATGCGTACGAGTATTGGTTTGTGCGCGCTGCTGATGACGGGCGCGTAGTAGGTTACACGGGCGGCCATGTGGAGCCCCAGACCAACCGATTCTTTATCTCCAAGATCTATTTGCGTGCGGCGGAGCGCGGCAAACATATTGCCAGCGCGGTGGTGCGGTTTTACGAGCAGAGTACTTGTGCGTGTACCGCGTCATCGGCGAGAAGCCGGTTGTGTACCGAGTGTTCAGCGGATGGCAGGATTACGCCTGGCGCTTGACGGCGCGAGGTGCGTGATACGAAGTGGCGGGTGCCCCTGCGCTGGCATATCCCCGTCTCGTTGGATCGGCTCATCCAGATTTCGGGGTTGATGGGCGGGCGACGCCCTTCGATCGCATCATCAAGAAGCGCGTAGAGCACGAGATGGCACTAACCCCGAATATGATGGGACGCGCTGATGGCATGTAGACCAAGGTGCTTTATGTCACCGACGGCCCGTACACCAGTGCCAAGACATCGACGGTATTGCCGTCGTAGCGATACACAAGGTAAAACGTCGAGACACTCACATGGCGGATGCCCTCGCCAAACCGAGCGACAAGGCTCGGCCTTGCCAGGGGTGAGCCCATCTGGGGGTACCGTGCCAGGTTCTCAACGGCGCGCCGTATGCGTGCAAGTACGCGGTCAGAATAGATTTCCGCAAGCGCATCAACAAATTCGTCCGCAATTCGCAGCTCTGCCCTAGGCACGCTTTCTCCTCAACTGGTCGGCGTGAGAAAATGCTTCGTCAACGGACGTTGTGAATCGCCCCGCCTCGATGTCCAAGATGCCGCGGTCAATCGCCTCGGCAAGGCGCGCCTCAAATGCCGCATCCTCTCGCTCGCGCGCGATGCGCTGCTCAAATGCGTCCTCGCTGCAGAATACGTAAGCGCCCGCGCCCTGCTCGCTAATGCGCACGATTGAGTGTTCCGCGGCCGCCTTTACCTTGGAAGGATTTCGCTGAAGCGTCGTCATGGAAAAGATGGGCTCCATATCCACCCCAATCTATCCGTAATATTATCTGATAGTTTAGCAGATAAATATTCAGGGCAATATAGTGCACAAGTTAGCATCGGTGGAGTCCGCCAGGAGGGAAGCCGTACCCGCGGCCACGCTCTTGCCGCTACCTGAGAGGCGATAATTACGCCAAAAGGGCGAGCAGCCGTTTCCAGGTTGTGTTTCTCAGCCGCACTTCCAAAGTTCGGGCGGAAAATACGTGTATAACGCACCGAACAACCCTTTATACACGTAAAATCCGCCCGAAGATGGGGCTGGGCTCGGATTCGGGGCGGGGCGGGGCTCGGATTCGGGGCGGGGCTGGGCGGGATTCGAGGTCGCGGCTGGGGCCAGGGCGCAAGCGCCGACTGCATGAGCGGCAGTGCCGCCTCTATGCAGGCAATAGCGCGACCGAATCCCGGGCGCGAGCTGTGGCGCATACTTTTGTCCGCACGGGCGTGTAGGATATGATGCGAACACAATGAATGGAGGATCATGCCCATCCAAATCGAACGCATCCCGCTATCTGCGCAGCTTGGTGCGGGTGAGCTGGCGCTCTTACAAGACATGCTGGCGACCCACGGGCGCGTGACGCTCGTGGTGCCGCGTTTTGCCACGCGCGACGTGTGCCGCCGCGCGCTGGCCAATGCGGGCTGTGGCATGGGCATTGATGTCACAACGCCCGACGGCTGGATTCAAACGCTGTGGGAGCTTCTGGGCGATGGCCGTCGCCTGGTCTCGGGTACTCAGCGCAAGCTGCTCATGGCTCAGGCGCTTGCTGCGTATCTTGCCGGAGCGGATGGCGCCGACGCGCCACATGGGCTGGCTAACACGCCGGGCACGATTGCCATGCTCGCGCAGGCGGCGCGCAGCTATCTTCCCGCTGTTGAGCAGCAGGCGTCCTCAGCTGCGCTTACGGCGTCCGAGCAGCAGATGGTGGCGGTGCTCCGGCGCTATACGGCGCTGCTTGATGAGCATGGCTTTATTGAAGGGGCCCAGGCGGCAACCCAGCTTGCTCACATACTGCAGGGCCAGGCGCCGGCGTGCGCGCGCGGCATGGTGCTCCGGGGCGTGCACGATGTGCCTCCTTATGTGCTTGAGCTGCTGGGCGCGGAGGCTCGAGCGGGCGATGTGCGCGTGATACTTGAGCGCGAGGCGACGTCCGAGGCATCCGAGCTTGCCGCGTATTTTGGCGTGTCGGAGACGTGCGATAACGCTTCAGCGGGCGAGATGGCGCAGGCCGCTGATGGCGCGGCGCGCACGGCGCGGGTAGCGGAGCACGCAAACGTCGCGGACCAAACGCCGGTGCCGCCCGTTCCGCTTCGCTGCGTTGAGGTATGTGGCCCCGCGGCGCGCGATGCAGCATATGCCCAGCTTATTGGGGCCGCCGTTGCTGCAGCAGCCGAAGCGGGTCAGACCGATTCGTCGCACGCGGTTGCCGTGACGGCGCAGGATCCGCTTGCGCTGTTCCGGGCGCTTGCGCCGCGTCTTGCTGCGTCGAACATCGCCGCAACGGTGGAGGCTCGCATGCCGTTCGGCGCTACGCGTGCCGGTCAGACGCTCGCCATGCTTTCAGATTTTCTCGAGCGCATTGACGGGGAGGAAGCGAGCGCATGGTGGCCGGCGCCGGAGATCCCCGATTGGATTCGTTCGCCGTTCTCGGGCCTGTCGTCCGGGGCGTCACGCGTGGTGCGCATGCTCGACACCCGCCTGCGCAAAACGCGCAACCTCACCAAGCGCGCCCTGCTGAGCGAGCTTGAAAGTCTGCAAAGCCGCGAGGTCAATCGCGAGCGCACGCTGGCCGAGCGTGCAGGCCGCGCCCGTCGCCCCATTGCGGTCAAGGCGGTCATCGATGCGCTCGATGCTCATCACTATGCCCAGGCGCTCCAGCTTATGGCGGAGTGTGCCGCCGCTGCCCCGCTTTCTGCATTTGGTAACGAGGGGCTCGCGGCCAAGCAGACCGAGCTGGCTGCGCTTGAGGCGGCGCGTGCGTTTATGGACGAGGCGCGCAGCTTGGGCGTTGCCGAGGACCAAGCCTTCATGGTGCTGCCCGAGCTTTCGGTACGCATGGCGGCATATATGGTGCCGCAGGCAGAGTGCCATGGTGCGGAAGACGCGGAGGCTGCGGAACATGCGGAAGACGCGGCCTGCGCGGGGGCTTTGGAGCAGGGGAACGAGCCCGCGCCCGATGCCGGCTTCTCGGTTCCCGTTGTTGCGTTCTGCCCGGTCGACACGGTGGCGGCAGAGCGTCCGGGACAGCGCCCGGCGGTGTTCTTGCTCGATGCCGATGCAGCGTCGTTCCCCTTGGCCGAGCGCGATACGCCCCTTACGCTGCTGGCCGAGAAACTCGGCTGCACGGGCATTGCGGCTAAGCCGGCGGAGTGCCAGCGCGTTGCGTTCCGTGGGGTGGCGGAGGCGGCGCAGGTTGCGGTGTTTGCCTATGTGGCGCGCGACCGTCAGGCCGAGGAGCGGTATCCCGCGCTTGCCTATGCCGAAGCCAAGGAGATGCAGGCCGCTGCGGCGTCCGCTCAAGCTGCGGCATTCGCTCAACCAATAGCGCCCGATCAGACTGCAACGCCTGCTCAAACGGCAACCGCAGCGTCCGCTCCAACAACGACGCCAGATCAGACCGCAGCACCCGCTCAACCGGCAGCACCCGCCCAGGCCACGACAAATCGCCAAGCCGCACGCGTTCTTGCAGCGCTCGACCGTGCGATCGCCACGCTTCCGCACGAGGGCGCGCTGTTTGCCAACCTCGACCTGGCGGGCGGCATCGGCGCCGAGCGCGTGGTGGCGACGGCCAACGGTGAGCACGTGCTCCCGCCTGAGCTCAATGGCTACCTGCTGTTGCCGGAGCGGAGCTTGGGCTCGCACACGGTGCCGCGCACCCTTTCGGCCTCGCAAATCGAAAACTACCTGGCCTGTCCCTATCGCTGGCTGGTGAGCAACCGCGCCTCCACGCGGCGGCTCGACGTGGAATTTGGCCCCATCGAGATGGGCAACTTTGTCCACGACGTCATGCAGCGGTTCCACGAGCGGTTGATCGATGCGGGCCTTATGCGCGTGCGGCCCGAGACGGTTGACGTGTGCCTTGAGCAGATGGACGCGGCGTTTGAGGAGATGCGCGCCGACCACAAGCGCGGCAAGTACACGCACGGCAAATATGCGCACGAGGAGCGCCCTCGCGCCATCAGGAGCGGGCTGGTGCCGCTTGACGAGCTTGAGCGCAACCGGCTTGAGTCCATGCTGCCCAAGCTGCACGAGGTGGTGCGCTACGAGGCCGACATGCTCTCGATTTTTACGCCCGCGCAGTTTGAGTACTCGTTTGATAAAGAGGGCGTAACGTATGCGGGCCGTCCGCTCGGCGGGCGCATCGATCGCATCGATACGGCGCCCAGCGCGGGCAATGGCGAGCGCTTTGTGGTGATTGACTACAAAAACCGTGCCACCGTGCGCGAGCTGGGCTGTGCTGATCCCACCATGATGCTGGAGGAGGGGGAGACCCTTGCCAGCGCGTGGCTGCCCGGCCGCGATGCAGACCGTGCGCCCAAGGTCCAGACGCTCATGTACGCTCAAGCGCTCGAGCGCGTAAGCGGTGGGTCTGCCCAAGGTGCGGTGTACTTTGCAACGCGCGGTCCCCAGGTGGCAGGCGCCGTGGCAGATGCGCTGGCGGCAAGCGAGCCGCCCGCGTTTCCACACGATGCGGTCTGCGGCTACCCTGGCGTTAAGCCGCCGCGTTCGCGCACGGCCAAGCACGATGGCACGCTCGGCTTCCAGCAGATGCTCGATGCCGTTGAGGCGGGGATTACCCGCGAGCTCGACGCGTTGGAGCAGGGGGCTATTGCACCGAACCCCGCGGCCGATTCATGCACGTTCTGCCCGCTGACCATGTGCGAAAGGAGGCGCTCGTAATGCGCGTCACGCTCGAGGCAAAACAGGAGCGCATCGTCAAAACGCTCGAGGGACCGCTCTTCGTGTCGGCAGGAGCGGGGTCGGGCAAAACGTTCACGCTCACGCAACGCGTGCTCTACGCGCTCAAACCGGGTTCCAAGCCGCGCGACCAGTGGGCGGATCCCGCTGTGCCGGAGGCGTTCCTTGACAGCATCGACCAGGTGCTTGCCATCACGTTTACCGACAAGGCGGCGCAGGAGCTCAAGGAGCGCATTCGCTCGGCGCTGCGCGAAGCAGGCATGGCGGCGGAGGCAGAAAAGGTCGATAACGCGTGGATTTCCACCATCCACGGCATGTGCTCGCGCATCATTAGGGCGCACGCGCTCGACCTGGACGTCGATCCGGCGTTTACCGTGGCGGGTTACGCCGACGACCTCAAGCGCCGTGCGGTTGAGCACGTGCTGCGGCGCGTGGCGGCCGAAGATGCCGACGGCGCGGGCCCCTTTGACAACCTGCTTGAGGCGTTTGAGCTCGAATCGCAGGGCTCCTCGATGAGCCTGTCGAGTTTGCTGTCGATTCTGGTCGCCATCCTCTCCAAGGTATCGACCCTCATCGGTGGGCTCGATGCCTTTGAGCAGGTGCGTGCGCGCCCCTCGCACATCGACCTGTATGAAGCCTATCGCGATATTGCCAGTACCCCCTCCTATGCCAATTGTGACGCGGCGCGCACGGCAATCGAGGCGCTCGATACCTACCTGACCTCAAAGCGCGATCTGCCTGCGCTGCGGGCGTGCTATACCGCGTGCGGTGAGCTCTCTAAGCGCGTGCGCGGTATGGGCAAGGACGAGAAGAGCTTTGTTGACGCGGTCCGCGCTGCGCGGCCAACTTTTTTTGCCGAGGCGTATCTGGCTCTGCGCGCCGATGCCCTCGACGAGCTCATACCGCTTGCCGCCCAGGTAGACGCGGAGTACCGTGCCCTTAAGCACGAGCGGTCGGTGCTTGACAACGACGACCTGCTCACGCTTGCCTACGACGCGCTCAAACACGACCCTCGCGTGCAGGCGGAGTTCGCGGGCAAATTTAAGATGGTTATGGTCGACGAGTTCCAAGACACCGCGCAGCAGCAGGTGGAACTCGTGAGCTTGCTCTGCAGCCCCGATGCCCGCGAGCTGTGTACCGTGGGAGACGCGCAGCAGTCGATCTACCGCTTCCGCGGGGCCGATGTCTCGGTGTTCCGCACTAAAAAGGACACGGTTGAGGCGTCGGGCGGCGGCGTGGTGTGCAGCCTGGACGTTAACTACCGTAGCCATGCCGACATTCTTTCGTATGCGGATCGCATCTTTGAGGGCGGTGCGTCAAACCGCTTGGGACGCGACTTTTTGCATCTTGTCTCGTGCGGCGAAGATGCGCGCCGTGGCGCTCGCGCTCTTCATGAAGGGACCTCGCGCCGGCAGGCGGTGCTGGTGGTGGGTGGTAACGCCGATGCGCGCGCCGAGGCCAAGGCGGCGGCGATTGCCGCGCGCTTCAAGCGCCTCCATGACGAAGAAGGCTTTGCGCCGAGCGACATGGTCATTCTTATGGCGCGTCTTACCAAGGCCGACGTGTACGCCAATGCGGTGCGCGCCCAGGGCATGCCCTGCGTTGTTTCGGGCGGTACCTCGGTGTTTCGCCGCGCGCCCGAGGTGGGGGTGGTGAGCGCCCTGCTCGCCTTCTTGGCCAATCCCGACGATGGCGAAAACGGCATTACGCCACTGGTGACCTCGCCCATGTTCGGTTTGGGAGCAACCGAGCTGCTTGCGCTCTCTACCTGCATAAACGCGCAGACGGGCATCACCGACACGCGCTCGATTACCGGTGAGGTGCTCCTGCTTGCCCCCCTTATGGAGGAGTTTGGCGAGGTGCCGCTGCTCGACCGCATGCGCGCCGTTTTGCTGCGTGCGGCATCACGCGTAGGGCACGACCGCACGTCTGCCATCGTGCGCGACGCGGTGGTGGAGTCGGGCTGGCTTGCGCGCCTGGAGGCGGGCGGTGCGCAGGAGCATGCCGTTGCCGCCAATGTGCTCAAGGCGATCGCCATCGTTGAGGCCGAAGAAGAGGGCCGCGCATATGCCCCGCGGCTGGTGGCGCGCGCGTTTGCCGACCACAATGCTCATGTTAAGGAGTCTCCCGCAACGCTTTCGGGCGCGGGAGAGGACGCCGTGCGCATCATGACGGTGCATGCCTCAAAGGGCCTTGAGTTCCCCGTGGTGGCGGTGGCCGAATGCGACGGCATTCGCACCAACAACGACCGCATTCAGTTTTGCGACCGCGGCGGCACGACCCTATGGTGCGCGTTGCCCAACCGCTTTGAGCCCGCGTCGGACAAGGAGCTGCTCAAGGTTCCTGAGCTTGATTGTGACGAGGTCACCGATGTGCCCGACCAAGCCGCCGCGGCCTTTGCCTATATGCGCCACGAGCGCAATGCGCTGGACTACGAGGAAGCCGCGCGCCTGCTCTACGTGGCCATAACCCGTGCGCGCGAGGTGGCGATTCTGGCCTTGGGCGCCGGCGCCGCGACCGAGCTTGAGCCGGGGCACGGTACGTCGCTGGTGGGCGAGGTGCTCGCGCGCATCTTGCCGCCCGATGCCGAGAACAGTGGCTTGCCCGATCTTGGGTGCGACCGGCTGGACTTTGACAATGCCCATCCGGGCGATTTTCAGATGGTGCTGCTCGACGATCTCAAATACCCGTCTAAGAGCGGCAGCGTTAAGCGACCGCAGGTGACCTTTTATGCGGAGGATTACCCGCTTAGCGCGGTGGGCGATGCCGCGGGTGGCGCGCCCGCTGCAGGTACGGTGTCTGCTGCGGGCAACGCGCCTGCCGCAGCTGGTGCGCCCGCTGCGAACAACGAGCCCGTCGCTGTTGGCGCCCCCACCGCTGTTGGCACGCCCGCCGCGGGCAACGCTCCAGTCACGGCTGATGCACCCACCGCGGGCAACG
>CASEER010000023.1 GCA_949287085.1 uncultured Coriobacteriaceae bacterium | reverse complement strand
GCAGGTGCCGACGCCCATGACGGCAGGCGATAACGACGGATTCTTCCGCATAGCGGCGGCAACGCCTCATATTCGCGTGGGGGACGTGCAGGGCAATGCCAGGGCGGCGCTCGCGTGCGTGCGCGCTGCGGCCCAGGCGGGCGTGGGCGCGCTCGCGCTGCCCGAGCTCTGCCTGACGGGCTACACGTGCGCGGACCTCTTCTTTGACCGCTCCCTGCAGCGCACGGCCGAGCAGGCGCTCGCTTGGCTGCTGCACGAGACGCAGGAGCTGCCCATGCTCTTTACCGTGGGCGTGCCGGTGCCGCACGCGGGTGCGCTCTACAATTGCGCGGCGGTGTGCTGCGCGGGACAGCTCCTGGGCCTTACCGCCAAGCAGTACCTGCCCAACTACGGTGAGTTCTACGAGCGCCGCTGGTTTACGCCGGCGCCGCGCACCAGCCTCGTCGTGGAGTTCGCGGGTCAGATGGCGCCGCTCGGTGCGCGCATGGTCTACCACTGCGCCGACGCGGGCATGCAGGATGTGGTCGTGGGCGTCGAGGTCTGCGAGGACCTGTGGGTGGCCGACCCGCCGAGCGTCGACATGGCGCGCACGGGTGCCACGGTCATCTTGAATGCTTCCGCCTCGGACGAGATTATTGGCAAGGCGGCCTACCGTCGCAATCTGGTGAGCCAGCAGTCGGCGCGCCTGTACTGCGCGTACGTCTACGCGGACGCGGGCGCGGGCGAGTCTACGACGGACCTCGTGTTTGCGGGCGAGAACCTCGTGGCCGAGAACGGCTCCGTGCTTGCGCAGACGCCGCTCTTTAGCTGCGACATGGCGGTGGCCGATGTGGATCTCGACCGTTTGGTGGCCGAGCGTCGCCGTTCGACCACGTGGGTGGAGCCCGACGACCTGGATGCTCCCGACGGCTGCTTTGCCATGGATTTCTCGTTCGCAGGTATCCCGGGGATGGTTGACGCGCTGCCCGTGGACGGTCCGACCGCGTTCTTTGCGGCGGACGACGAGGCCAGCGCCCCTGCGAATGGGGAGGCCGGCGCCGTTGCGGGCGACGACGCGTGCGCCACGGCGGACGACCTCGTTGATGACCCTGCGGCGCTCCTCATGCGCTCCGCCCTCGACATCGACCGCGTCTTTCCGCAGACGCCGTTTGTCCCGGCCGATGCCGGCGACTTGGCCGAGCGCTGCGAGGAGATCTTGAGCCTGCAGGCAGCGGGTCTTGCCACGCGCCTTGCCCACACGGGCACCAAGCACGCGGTCATCGGCCTCTCGGGCGGTCTTGACTCCACGCTGGCGCTGCTCGTGACGGTGCGCGCCTTCGACGCGCTCAGCCTGCCGCGCACGGGCATCACGGCGGTCTCGATGCCGGGCTTTGGCACCACCACGCGCACCAAGACAAACGCCCAGGTGCTTGCCGAGGCGCTTGAGGTGAGCTTCCGCGAGGTGCCCATCGGCGCTGCGGTGGAGCAGCATTTTAGCGACATCGGCCACGACCCGGCCGTGCAGGATGTGACCTACGAAAACAGCCAGGCGCGCGAGCGCACCCAGGTGCTCATGGACCTCGCCAACCAGCAGGGCGGCTTTGTCATTGGCACGGGCGACCTCTCGGAGCTGGCGCTCGGCTGGGCCACCTACAACGGCGACCACATGAGCATGTATGCCGTCAACGCGAGCGTGCCCAAGACGCTCGTGCGACACCTCGTGCGGTACGCGGCCAATGTCTTTGGCGGGCAGATCGAGGCAACGCTTCTCGACATCCTCGACACACCCGTTTCGCCCGAGCTCTTGCCGCCTACGGGTGATGGCGAGATCGCGCAGAGGACCGAGGACCTTGTGGGCCCGTATGAGCTGCACGATTTCTTCCTCTACTACCTGCTGCGCTTTGGCTTTGCGCCGGGCAAGATCTTCCGCATGGCGTGCCGCTCGTTTGAGGGCGTCTACGACCGCGCGACTATCCACAGCTGGCTGCGCGTGTTCTATCGGCGATTCTTTGCCCAGCAGTTCAAGCGGAGCTGCCTGCCCGACGGCCCCAAGGTGGGTTCGGTTACGCTCAGCCCCCGCGGCGACTGGCGCATGCCCAGCGACGCGAGCGCCCGCCTCTGGCTCGCCGAAATCGACTCCCTCGCGTGAAATGAGGACAGAGGAAATTTCATCTATTTCACCCGATTCGCCTGTTGGCATTACCGGTAGAAAGGATTCGCTATGCAGTTTTCTCAGCGGCTCGATCGGTTTGGAGCCGAGGTCTTTAGCTCGCTCAACCAAAAGCGCCTACAGCTCGAGGCGGAGGGGCGCACCATCTACAACCTCTCGGTGGGCACGCCGGACTTTGCGCCGTACGACCACGTGGTCAAGGCGCTGCGCGACGCGGCGGCCGACCCGGCCGAGTGGAAGTACAGCTTAGGCGACCTTCCCGAGCTCAAGCAGGCCGTGTGCGACTACTACGAGCGCCGCTTTGGCGTGACGGGCATTACGCCCGACATGGTGGCCAGTTGCAACGGCACGCAGGAGGGCGTGGGGCACTTGGGGCTCGCGCTCCTCGATCCCGGCGACACGGTGCTCGTGCCCGACCCGTGCTATCCCGTGTTCGAGGCCGGCGTGAAGATCGCGGACGGCAACCTCGCCTACTACCCGCTCAACGCCGAGCACAACTTTTTGCCATACGTACAGGGCATCGACCCTGAGGTCGCCGACCGCGCCAAGTACATGATCGTGTCGCTGCCGGCAAATCCCGTGGGCAGCGTGGGGACCCCTGAGCTCTACGAGGAGATCATCGCCTTCGCGCACGAGCACGACCTGCTCATCGTGCACGACAACGCCTACTCGGACATCGTCTACGACGGCCCGCGCGGCGGCAGTTTCTTGAGCTATCCCGGTGCGCTCGAGGTGGGCGTGGAGTTCTTCTCGCTCTCCAAGTCGTTCAACGTCACGGGCGCGCGCATCGGCTTTATCGTGGGCCGCGCCGATGTGGTGGCGGCGTTTTCCAAGCTGCGCAGCCAGATTGACTTTGGCATGTTCTTCCCCATCCAAAAGGCAGCTATCGCCGCGCTCACCGGTCCGCTTGACGAGGTGGAGCACCAGCGCTTGATGTACCAGGAGCGGCGCGACGCGCTCTGCGACGGGCTCGAACGCATCGGCTGGGAGCGGCCGAACGCGCACGGCACGATGTTCGTGTGGGCGAAGCTGCCCGGCGGGCGCACCGATTCCATGGCATTTTGCGAGGAACTCATGGAGCGCGCGGGCGTGGTGGTAACGCCGGGCGCGAGCTTTGGCCCGCACGGCGAGGGCTATGTGCGCATGGCGCTCGTGCTGCCGCCCGAGGGCCTGCGCGCTGCCGTGGCCGCTATCGAGGCTGCCGGCATCAAGTAGCGCGGCCCCTGGACGCAGCCCTGGAACGACTCCCTGGACCGCACGGCAACATGAAGGAAGGCTGGCACATTTGATGAGGAACAAAGTGGTAACACATAGGTGATAGTCTATCGTTGTGCGAGAGCTGCCGGCGTGACCGGCTGAGAGATAGGGGTCAAACATGATCAATGGTCGTAAAGTTGCCGTTGTGGGCTGCGGCTTCGTGGGTTCGTCTTCGGCGTTTGCCCTCATGCAGAGCGGGCTCTTTTCTGAAATGGTCCTCATCGACGTCGACGCCAAGCGCGCCGAGGGCGAGGCGCTCGACATCGCGCACGGCATCCCGTTCGCGAGCCCGATGAAGATCTACGCGGGCGACTACGCCGACGCAGCCGATGCCGCCATCATCGTCGTCACGGCCGGCGCCGCGCAAAAGCCCGGCGAGACTCGCCTCGACCTGGTAAACAAGAACGTGGGCATCTTCAAGAGCATCATGCCGCAGATTCGCGACAGCGGCTTTGCCGGCATCCTGCTCATCGTGTCCAACCCGGTCGACGTGCTCACCTATGCCGCGATTCGCATGACCGGCCTGCCCGAGGGCCGCGTGATCGGCTCCGGCACGGTGCTCGACACGGCGCGCCTCAAGTACATGCTCGGCCAGCACCTGTCCGTCGACCCGCGCGATGTGCATGCCTACGTCATGGGCGAGCACGGCGACTCCGAGTTTGCCGCGTGGTCGAGCGCGACGGTCGCGGGCGTGTCGCTCAGCACTTTCTGTGAGATGCGCGGCCATCGCGAGCACAAGGTCGCCGAGGCGCGCATTGCCGAGGACGTGAAGAACAGCGCGTACGAGATTATCGAGAAGAAGCACGCCACCTACTACGGCATCGCAATGAGCGTCAAGCGCATCTGCACCGCCATCATGCGCGATGAGGACTGCGTGCTACCCGTGTCGAGCCTCATGGTGGGCGAGTACGGCCTCAACGACATCGCCATCTCTATGCCAACGATTATTGGCAAGAACGGCGTGGTGTGCCGCGTGCCCGTGTCGCTTTCTGAGGAGGAGCTCGCGCAGCTGCACTCCTCGGCAGACGCGCTCAAGGGCATCATGGATCAAGTTGATTTTGAAGCGTAGCAAAGCGGCCTTACGGTACAGTAAAGCGGCCTTACGGCAACAGCAAATCGGAGCCAGTCCTTTAAGATTAAAGGGCTGGCCGCCAGAATGAACGATTCGCCGGACACTTTGCGGGCAAGGCGCGCGCGGAGCAGGTGATCGGGGAGTGCAAAGATTGCACGATTAGCGGCTCTCAATCGATCCGATGTTCTTGAGCTCGATGGAAATCAGACCGTTCGGCTCGTTCTTAAACGAGATGAACTCGGGGTTGCCGCCCATCTCAACGGGGAACGAGATCTCGATGCCCGTGTCGGTGCGGATTTTCTGGTTGCGCACGGCGGCGCGCTCGGTTTGGGCGCGCTCGACGGGTACGCGCTCGGGCACCTGTTCTTCTTCGAGTGCGCGCCGCACCGTTTCTTGCAGTGCAGGCTCATCTTCAAAAGCCTCCTCAACGATGTCCCACGGCGGGAGCTCCTCGTTTTCCTCGGCTTTCTCGACCATCACGGCTTTGGCCTTGGCGAGCGCGACCGCGGTATTGGCGCCATGTTCTTCAGCTGCCTCGGCCACCACGCGCGTCACCGTGTCGATGATCTCCTTGGCCGAGACGCCCGTTGTGCACTGCAAGAGGCCATCGGGGATGATCTGCGTGTCGACGCCGGCAATAGAGCGCGGCTTGTCCTGGTAGAGCACATCGAGCGTGCTGGCGCGCACCAGTGCGTACGAGCTGATTTTCTGCGAGGGGGCCGGTAGAATGGCGTAATGGCGCGCGATATCGGCCACGACGGCGCCGGATTCGTTGTCGACCTCGTGCATGAATGCCATGCGGCTTGCCATGAGCAGGATCGCGAACCAGCGCACGTCGTCTTCATCGTTGAAGTCGGCAACAAGAATGTCAGTCGACTCGAGCTTGTCGGCGCGCGCGAGCTGGTCGCCCAGGAACTCCGCGATCTGCTGCGAAAGGTCGATGAAGTCGCGCTCACCAAAGAAGAAACGCTTGAGCTCGCCGGCAAATGCGCTTTCGTCGCTAAAGGTGGCGGGGTGATTGTCGGCGGCCATTCGGGCCCGCTTAAGATGTTTGGATACGAACGAGCGCGTGGCGCGCGTGTCAAGTGCGAGTTCGCGCTGGGAATAGACGGTTGTAGCGGATTCTGCATCAAGAATGTGCAGGATAGCGTGGCTAATGGTGAACAACGAGGCTCCTTATCTTATCAGCCGTGGCAAGCAACGTGATTTTGGCAAGGCGCCGCGTCTCCGTTTGCGTTGCATGTGCGCACAAACGGCGTTGCCATGCTGCGCCGCGGCAATTGGGTGCGAGGCAGGGCACAAGAATACCAATTGTTGCACGATAAGGGCTTCGCGAGGTCGCGAGGTCGGCGAATGCGTCCCATGTTGGCCAAATTTTTCAGTACTAGGTGTTTTTTCCTGCAAAACGTTGGTGCGGTTTCTCCATAGGCCTGGTAAACGAGGGTGTGACATGCCGTCTACCAGGGCGGTTGGCGAAAGGCACCATCGAAATACAGGAAGAAAAACCTAGTACTGAAAAATTTGGCCACTTTGCGACAGTTGCGGGGACATGAGGTCGCGCATTGTCACGCCACCTGCTGCGGAGTAGGCGTTTTGCGGTGGCGCTACAGCTGGCGCAGACCCTCTTCAAGCCCGGTTTTGCTGTCGGTTTTTTCGTCGCGCTGCTTGATAACGCGCGCGGGTACGCCAGCGACCACGGCACCGGCGGGAACATCCTCAACGCAGACGGCTCCCGCTGCCACCACGGCGCGTTCTCCAACATGAACGCCCTCAAGTACCACGGCGTTAGCGCCAATCATCACATCGTCTTCAATAATGACGGGCGTGGCGCTCGCGGGCTCGATAACCCCGGCCAGCACCGTGCCCGCGCCAATGTGGCAGCGCTTGCCCACGGTTGCGCGCCCGCCCAGCACAGCGCCCATGTCGATCATGCTGCCCTCGCCGATTTGAGCGCCGATGTTAATGATGGCACCCATCATGATGACGGCGTTGTCTCCGATCTCAACGTGGTCGCGGATGATTGCGCCCGGCTCAATGCGCGCGTTGATACCCGTTAGGTCCAGGAGCGGAACCGCGGAGTTGCGGCAGTCGTTTTCAATCTCGTAGCTTTCAATGGAGCTACCCGCGCGCGCAAGAACGGGCGCAAGGTCTTCCCAGTTGCCGTAGACCAAGCGGCATGCGCTGCTGCCATAGACGCGCACGGGATCGGTCGCGCCTGACCCGTCGCCGGCCGCCCAGTCAATCGCGGCGCCATCGTGTTCGCGCACGACCAGCTTGACTGGTGTCTTTTTGGGCGCGGTAGCAATGTAGTCGATAATTTCCTGTGCAGTCATATTGGTAGCCATGTCAGTCATGAGCATTCCTTTCATGCGTTCTTCAGTATTGGTGGGCGGTAGACGAGCATTGGTAGCTGGTAGGTGCGCGTTGGTGAGCACTCGGTGCGTGGTGGGTGGTAAGCGCGTCGTACAACGGGTGCAAGTTGGAGCTTTCCAGCCAGGCGGCAGGCAAGTCCGAGTCGCAGGCGGGAGCTGCCCAGCCAGGCCAGGCAAGCCCGGGGCACCGGGCCCTTACCCAAACATCACCTCGTCAAACGTGTAGAACCCGGGTCCGCGCATCATGAGCTTCTGCGCTGCTGCCAGCGCGCCGCGGGCAAAAATCTCGCGGTTCTCGGCGCGGTGGGTGAGCGAAACCTCTTCGCCGGGCCCAAAGAACGAAACGGTGTGCACGCCGGCGACCGTGCCGCCGCGGAGCGCGTGCACGCCGATCTCGTGGGGATCGCGTGCCCCGCACATGCCGGAACGCCCGTAGACGGCGTGGTAACCGCGGCCCTCCTGCTCAGGGTCGGCATCTGCCTCGGACGCTGCCTTAGCCTGCTGTACCTCAGCGAGCAGCATCGCGGCCGTGCCGCTTGGCGCATCGGCTTTTTGGTTGTGGTGCGTTTCGCAGATCTCCACGTCAAACCCGGGCAGCTCGCGCGTTGCCTGGGCCACCAGGTGCCGCAGCGCCGCCACGCCAATCGAATAGTTGCCCGACCACATGACGGGTGCCGCTGCGCCCAGCGCGCGGAGCATGCTCATTTGCGTGTCGGTATAGCCGGTCGTCCCCGAAACAAGCGCGGCTCCCGTGCGACGCACATAGGCGGCTACGGCGTCGAGCGTGGCCGCATTCGAAAAATCAATCACAACGTCTGCGACGGGCGCTTGGTCGAGTTCGGCAAGGTCAAACCCAACCTGCGCAACCACCTCAAACACCGGCTCGCCGTTGACGTCGCGCATGGTTTTGGCCAGGGTCTTGACGAGCGTGCCCATGCGGCCTGCTCCCATAATGCATAGCTTACGCAAGGATATCAGCCTCCTTCATGGCGGCAATCAGCGCGGCCCGCGTGGCGTTTTCCATGGGGCACAGCGGCATACGGTAGTGCGCCTCAATGAGCCCCATCTGCGCGAGCGCTTCTTTGACGGGAATTGGATTGACCTCAGAAAAGAGCGCGCGCACGAGCGGCTGCCCGGCAATCTGAATCTCGCGGGCGCGTACCAGGTCGCCCGCAAGGTAGGCATGGCACATCTCGCTCACGAGCGCGGGCTGCACGTTTGCCCACACCGAGATCGCGCCGCTCGCGCCCAGCGACATGAGCGGCAGCACGATGCCGTCCTCGCCCGAAAACATGCGAAAATCGTCCGAGATAAGGTGAGCGATGCGCGCGGCGAATGCTACGTTGCCGCTGGCCTCCTTAACGCCCATGATGCGCGGATGCGCGGCGAGGCGCTCCATGTTGGCCTCTGAGATGCCGCAGCCGCAGCGCCCGGGAATGTTGTAGAGCAGGCACGGCACATCAAGGGCGTCGGCGACGGTAACAAAGTGCCGGTAGATGCCTTCTTCGTTGGACTTGTTGTAATACGGCGTAATAAGCAGCAGCCCGTCCACGCCGAGCCGCTGGTAGGAGAGGCTTTTGTCGAGCATGGTGCTCGTGCTGTTGGAACCCGACCCCGCAATGACGGGCACGCGCCCGGCCACGTGCTCAACAACAAACCGGCAGACGCTGTTGTCCTCCTCGTCGGTCATCGTGGCGCTTTCGCCGGTAGTGCCCAGCGTAAGAATGCCGTCGGTGCCGTTTTCAAGATGAAAGGCAATAAGCCGGTCGAGCGCCTCAAAATCGACGCTGCCGTCTTCTTTGAAGGGCGTCACAAGGGCAACAATTGAGCCCTCGAGATGCTGCATGTCCACGGTTGCTCCTCCTGTCAATTAATGGGACGGCGGTGTTATGTTGGCTTGCCCCGCTTGGGTTGGTCTGCCCCGCTTTCGTTCGCGCTACGCCCGGGCAATGAGCTCGCGGCCCACGGGTAGCACATCAAGCGTGGCAAAGTAGTCGGCTGGCGACTCGGCGCGGCGGATGAGCTCGGTAGAGCCGTCCGCGTGCAGCAGCACCTCGGCGGAGCGCAGGCGGCCGTTGTAGTTGTAGCCCATCGAGTACCCGTGCGCGCCCGTGTCGTGAATGACGAGCAGGTCGCCTATCTCGACCTCGGGAAGCGCGCGGTCGATGGCAAACTTGTCGTTGTTCTCACAGAGTCCGCCCGTCACATCGTAGGTTCGCGTGGCCGGCCAGCTGGATTTGTCGGGCCCGTCCGCCTGGCCCATCACGGTGATGTGGTGGTAGGCGCCGTACATGGCCGGGCGCATGAGGTCTGCCGCGCACGCATCTACGCCAATGTAGTCCTTGTAGATTTGCTTCTCGTGGATGGCGCGCGTAACCAGGCAGCCGTACGGGCCCAGCATAAAGCGGCCCATTTCGGTATAGATGGCCACGTCGCCCATGTCCGCGGGCACAAGAATCTCCTCAAAGGCGCGCCGCACGCCCTCGCCGATGGCGCGGATGTCGTTCGCCGGCTCGTCAGGCCGGTAGGGAATGCCCACGCCGCCCGACAGGTTCACAAAGCCCACGTGCACGCCCGTTTCGCGCGCGAGGCGCACCGCGAGCTCAAACAGGATGCGCGCGAGCGCGGGGTAATACTCGTTGGTCACGGTGTTCGAGGCCAAAAACGCGTGCAGGCCAAAGGTCTTGGCACCGCGGTCGCGCAGCATGCGGAAGGCCTCAAACAGCTGCTCCTCGGTCATGCCGTACTTGGAATCACCGGGGTTATCCATGATGCCGTTGGCCAGGCGAAAGAGCCCGCCCGGGTTAAAGCGGCAGCTTACCGTGCGCGGAATGGGACCCGCGACCTCCTCGAAAAACGGAATATGGCTGATGTCGTCAAAGTTGACGATGGCGCCCAGCTCACGCGCGAGCTTGAAGTCCGCGGCGGGCGTGTCGTTGGACGAGAACATGATCTGGGGACCCGGCACGCCGAGCGCGTCGGCGATCATGAGCTCCGCGCTGCTGGAGCAGTCGCATCCGCAGCCGTATTCGCGCAGAATGGCAATGAGCGCGGGATTGGGATTGGCCTTGACGGCAAAGTATTCGCGGAACCCCGGATTCCAAGAAAACGCATCGCGCACGGCTTCCATGTTGGCGCGAATGCCCGCCTCGTCGTAGAGGTGAAAGGGCGTGGGGTAGTGCTCGGCAATCTGGACGAGCTGGTCCTTTGTTACAAACGTTCGCTTCATGCAAACTCCTTGGCTGATAGCGCTCCTGCATGCTTGCAGACAGTCCAACGGGTGTTTCCCGCAGGCCCACGCGACCGCCGCGCCCGGCTGCCGCGTTCGGCGGGATCGCCGCGCCGCGGGGTCATTGCCTGCCGGCTCGCCCGCGGGTTTTCTTGCCCGCGCCTCTATCAAGTGGGTCAACTGTACCATAAGCCGGGGCGCGCTCCGGTTGCCTGTGTTCGTGTTGCCGTTTGGTTTCGGCGCTGCGTCCGCGTGGTAATCTAGCGTCCTATGAGCGGTAGGGTCTGCAGGGTGAGCGGTTGGGTGAGCGTATGGTCGAGCGGGCGTGCATCCGGGCGAGTCAACGCCGGCCGGGCGGATGTTCGAGCGGGCATGAAGCAAGCTAGGTGTACGCTTGACCGAGAGCAACGTTGGCAGGGCGCCCGGGAGCACGTCTGATCGGGCGAAGCGTCGGCCGGCCGCGCATTCGAGTGCGCTCAGAACCAGCCGAGCGCGGTCCGTGGTGTTGGTGTGATGGGAGTGGCGATGGCAGCAACGTTCCAAGATTTTCAGAACGCGCTCGTGGCGGAGGTCACGCACTATCGGCGCGATCTGCATCGCATTCCCGAGCTGGACGACCAACTGCCCCAAACGCTTGCCTACCTGCATAAGGCATTGGCTGAGCTCTCGTGCTCGCTCATTGAGCCGTGCCCGAGCACGCTGTGCGCTTACTTTGATTGCGGCCGCCCTGAGACGGTGGCCATCCGCGCCGATATGGACGCCCTGCCCATTGCCGAGGCGAGCGGCGTGCCGTTTGCGAGCGAGCATCCCGGATGCATGCACGCCTGCGGACACGACGGCCACATGGCCATGGCGCTCGCTACGGCTACCTGGGTTGATCGCGTGCTGCACGGTAAGGACGGAGTGCCGGGCGCGGATGGGGCGTCAAGCGCGGATGGGGTGCCGCATACAGGCGGGGAGCCTAACGTGGGGGCGAACGCGAACGGGGAGAGCACCGGCGCTGCAGCAAGTAACAGCGTCCCGGCCGCGGCGCGCTGCCCATTCTCACGCAACATACTCTTTGTGTTCCAGCCTGCCGAGGAGACCACCGGCGGCGCGGAGCGCGTATGCGCGAGCGGTGTTTTTGAGCGCTACCACGTAACGCGCATCTTTGGCATGCACCTGTGGCCCGATCTGCCCGCGGGCCAGCTTGCCACGCGTCCCGGCCCGTTGCTGGCGCGCTCCAGCGAAACCACGCTCACGTTCCACGGCGTTTCGAGCCACATTGCCAAGTGGCGCGACGGCCGCGATGCGCTGGGCGCGGCGGCGCGGTTTGTGGTGGGCTCCAAGTGGCTCTCGCGCAAGCTGGAGCAGGACGAACCGTTCTTGCTGCGCTTTGGCCACCTTGAAGCCGGCACGGTGCGCAATGCCATAGCAGGGGAGGCGCGCGTGGAGGGCAGCCTGCGCGTGTTTTCGGACGAGATGTTCGCGCGCGGAAAAGACGAGATTCGCTCCCTGGCGCAAACAGCAGCAGACGAGGAAGGCTGCTCGTTTGACCTCACGTTTTCTGAGGGGTACCCGCCGGTGGTAAATGACGAGGCCCTTACCCAGGCGGTCGCGGAACGGCTGCCCGAGCTCGCGCAGGTGCCCGAGCCGCTGCTCATTGCCGAGGACTTCGCGTTCTACCAGCGCCATCTGCCGGGCGTGTTTTTCTTGCTGGGAACGGGAACCGGCATACCGCTCCATGCCAACACGTTTGCCTTTGACGAGCGGGTGCTTGCTGCCGGCGTTGCGGCGTACCAGCGCCTGGTGACGATGGATTAGCGCAGAAGCGCGAGCGCGGTATTTCAATACAAACAAGCAGGTAAACCATAAGCAGCTAAACGGGCGGGCGCTTTGCTTGCCCGCTGCTGTGTTGCCGCAATATGAGGCGTGTGCCAAAAGGTACACGTTTTGGTGCGCGCGTTTCCTTCGTGTCATGATTCGGTTTTGAAACTATGAAGCTGGTGTTTTGTCGCTAAAAAGATTAGGGGGCCGACTATAGTGCCTTCAGATGTACTACATAGCCTGCATCGAAGAGATCGCTTATCGTCGTGGGTTTATTGACCTTGATGAGCTGCTCCTATTAGGCGAAGGGCTATCTAAAACCGATTATGGCAAGTACCTGCTCTCCATTGTCCAAGAGGAGAAGGGAAAGGGTGCGTGACGCGCCGGCATACTGTTATGCCATTTTGTATGCACTCTATTTATTAGCGCGGCCATTCAAGTCTGAGTGGAACTACTCAGATTATATCTGGTCGTCATGGTTGGTGCGCAAGCTTGCTCACACGGTTGAGTTTTTTGTCATTGGATTGTTTGCGGCTGCGGTGAGCATTGTTTGGGCAAGGCGAGATGACCGTCGGCGCAGGTACGATTTTGCCTTTGACGATCAGGGCATCACTGAGGAGGAGCTTCGTCTCCGACTTAAAGCGGAGCGTTTGGTGTTTAGAAGAACGCGTCTTGATGATGGCGAATACGCGGTAAAGCAAGGGTCTAAATACGCGGGAATCAAAGCAAGGCTGAGGGGCTATTCGGACAATGGGCTCGTTCTCGGAATGCTCTCTAAATATGGCTTTGGTGCCTGCGCATCTGCAGCTAACTGGTTTGCAAATGACCTTTCCGTTATCAACCGAGATGATCCTCTCGATTACGGGCTATTGTTCGAGAAGCTCTCCCGCATCGGCGAGGACAACTTCAAAAAGGTGATTAAAGCTATAGGTTCTGCAGACCTTGGCATAGAGGGCGCCCAACTTGCCGTCAATGATATGTCTGAGGCCGATTTGGCTGCTCAACAAGAGGCTGTCGACAAGCTTGAGACTATCTTTGAGGCCCTCGTTGGACAGAAGCCCGATGGCGGCATTCTTGTTCCCAACAAAAAGGTCTCCCTTCAATTTCGCCATGTCATTGATGGCAACAAGGTCGGTTTTGACCTTGAGGATGAGTCTCTGGGCACGATTGCCATGCTTGATCTTGCTGCTGACCTTATAGATGCGATAGATTCCGGCAAGACCTTGTTCGTTGACGAGGCCGAGCGGAGCCTTCATCCGGTTCTTCTCAAGAATCTCGTCGGCCTGTTCTCAGACCGGAGTCTCAACAAGAAGGGGGCTCAGCTTGTGTTTACCACGCATGACCTTTCCTTCCTTGCGAACGACCTGCTCAGGCGCGATCAGATTTGGTTCGTACAAAAGGATGTCGCATCGGGTGAGTCAGAGCTCTATCCTCTTTCCTCCTTCTCTCCCCGCAAAGATGATAGCCTGGTGAACCGTTATCTGTATGGAGCGTATGGCGCGGTCCCCTTTATAGATGGGATTCTTTCTGATGGCTGCTAGAAGAAAGCTGGAGAACGGTGCGCGCGGGCAGATGAGGCAGGAGAGGCCGGTTGTGCTCATCGTCTGCGAGGGCGAGACCGAGGAGGGGTATTTCCGCTATATTTGCCCTGCGACGAGCTATGGGAGAGATATTTGAGCGGAGCCCCTTCTAGTGCGGCAAGGGCGCTTATCGGCGCGTGCGCCCGCAACCTGTGCTACACTGCACTCAAGCCGAGCACATAAGTAACATTTCCGTTCAAATTCATAGCCGCATTTCGCATAGTTCTCACGTATCGCATGGTTCAGTTTGGTAGTGCGGCTTGATGGAACGCAGCCTTCAGGCGGCCGCCTTGTTACCCGCATGTGCCCAGCCACCTGGGAAAAGGAGGTCGAACGTGCAGTTTTTTCTCGACACTGCCAATCTCGACGAGATTCGCGAGGCCCTAAACTGGGGCGTTATCACGGGCGTTACCACCAATCCAACGCTCTACGCCAAAACGGGCGGTAACCTCGCGCATTTCGACGACCATATGCGTACGATTTGTGAGCTTTGTGAGGGGATGCCGGTTTCGGTTGAGTCCACGGCCACCACGGCTCAGGACATGATCGCCGACGGTCGCCGCCTTGCCCACATCGCGCCAAATGTTGTAATTAAGCTGCCCGTTTCTCCTGAAGGCCTGACCGCCACGCACGCGCTGGCCGCCGAGGGCATTCCTGTGAACATGACCCTCATTTTCACGGTGCCCCAGGCGTTGCTTGCCCTCCGCGCGGGTGCACGGTACATTTCGCCGTTTGTGGGGCGTTTTGACGACATTGCCGAAGACGGCGTCGAGCAGCTCACATCCATTTGCGCGGCGGTTCAAAACTACGACTTTGGCCATAAGGTCGAGATCATCGGGGCGTCGATTCGCACCCCGCAGCACATCACCCAAGCGGCGCTCATGGGCTGCGATATCGCAACCGTCCCGTTTAGCACGTTGAAGAAGGCCGTGCAGCACCCGCTGACCGATCGCGGCCTGGCATCGTTCATGGAAGACTGGAAGAAGGTTGAGCAGGCATAGTGGCTGACGAAACGACGAACACCACCGATACGATGGGCGCGCCGGGCGCCGACGCGCCCGCGTCCGAGGAGAAGCCGCGTCGGGCGACGCGCGCCCGCCGGACGGCGAAGCAGGCGGAAGGGGAGGCGGAGTTGCCTTACATCCTCCCGGCGGAGTCGAAGAATGTGACGATTGACCTGGCTAAGACAGTGAAGAAGATTGACTGGGAGACGGACGATGTGCGTCTGAACCTCTCGCTGGTGCTCAACGCCGCCTACATCTACAGCCGGGTGACCTTCAACAAGGGCGAAGTGGTCACCACGCCCGACCGCCCCATGCAGGGCCAGTCGCCCTA
>CASEER010000022.1 GCA_949287085.1 uncultured Coriobacteriaceae bacterium | reverse complement strand
GCTACTGCCCCTGGGCGGCGTATTTCGCCTCCGTGGCCTCCTTGGCGGGGCGCCACCAGGCCTCGTGGTCGCGGTACCAGGCGATGGTCCGGTCGAGGCCCTCCGCGAAGTCGGTGTGCCGGGGCTCCCAGCCGAGCTCGCGGCGGAGCTTCGCCGAGTCGATGGCGTAGCGGCGGTCGTGGCCGGGGCGGTCGCGCACCCGGTCGAAGTCGTCCGGGTCCCTGCCCATGCGCTCGAGGATCGCGCGGAGCACGTCGACGTTGCTCCTCTCGCCGTCGGCGCCGATCAGGTAGGTCTCGCCGATGCGGCCGCGCGTGAGGATGGCCGCGCGTGAGGATGGCCCACACGGCGGAGCTGTGGTCCTCGGTGTGGATCCAGTCTCGGACGTTGAGCCCGTCGCCGTAGAGCCTCGGGCGCACGCCGTCCAGGATGCAGCCGCATGCCTTGCTTAGCACGGTCATCGTCAACAATCGCAACGGGGTTACCCGGCATGTCAGGGTCACCCGCAAGCATGCGCTTCACGGTAAGCGATCCCGCTTCGCCTGCGCCCACCACCAACGTGCGCGGAAGCGGCGCCTCGCGTGCGAAGCCAAAGCGCCAGCCCTGGTTGCCAGCGAGCGCGCGGATGCAAAGGCGAACTCCTCCGCACAACAACAACTCAACAGCCCACGCGAACACATAGGCGCGCAGCGAAAGCGCACAGTGGAACGCAAAGGTAAAGACAGCGTCCGCAATGACCGCAGCAACGGCAGTAGCCGCAAACACCCGGCCACACTCAGAAATGCTCGCATACCTCCATAGCACGCTATACATGCCCAGGGCAGCAAACACGACCACATTGATCGCCGAAAGCGCAACCAAAGTTCCAGCCGTTCCCAGGCCCGCGACCGAAACGCTCCAGTCGGCAGTCCCCCATGCAGCTACCGCGTACGCAGTGCACACCGCAACGACATCGAATGCAGCCAACAGCACGCGCTGATGCCATGGAACACGGCGTAGCCGTAAGGCATCGTTGCTCACCAAACCGTCTTCCTCAATCACGTTGTTATGCTTTCCTAACAATCTCAGCCCCCACCTTGATGAGTTTGGTGCGCCCCATGAGGTGCACCTCTACGTAGGCAAGGCGTTTGTGCCGGTCAAGCTTTTTGATCTGGGTTTCAAATCCCATAAGCGGGCCGTCGGTTATGGTGACGCGGTCACCCTCAACAAACCCGTACGACGGATCGACTACGTGGCTCGTTCCTGCGCCCGTGAGCGCGCGCAGCCACCGCTCCTCGTCTGCACTCAAAGGGATGATCTTGCCGTCCATGGCGAGCACCCGCGTAAACGCGGGCACCTGCTTGATTTGCTGTGCCAGCTCGTCAATATCGAGCATCGATGTCTTGCAATACACATAGCCCGGCGTGAACAGCTCTTCCACAAACTCCCACGCGCCCTTGATCTTCTTGCGATAGCGGTACCGCGGCGCAAAAAATTCAGCCTTGCACGCCGAGCCCAACACGCTGTCGAGCATGCGCAAGGTCTGACGTTCCCGCCCGGTGGCGACCTGCATGACATACGTTCGCATAGCGCCAGCCCCCTCGCCACTTGCAAGCAAGGCTTCGCCATACCAGCAACGCTGGCTCCGAACAGCTATTCATCCCCTTGAGGGCTCAACAAGGCGCGCCGGGCGTCCATTGCCTGCCTACAAGGTATGTCAACCAGATGAGGGTACAGGAAGTGCCCCCCGGCAAGTATTCGATACGTTGCCGTACCGAACCCTTACAGGGCCTGTTTACCCAGTTCCCTGTTGCGGAAAGGTCACCGGTAATCGCGTCTGCATATCTTTATTACAGACCCCCCTACCAGGGCAATCATCACCGACCTGCCCGCAACAGCTAACTGGCAGCCCTCAATAGTCTAGCGTTCTCTTACTTAAAATGTGCCCCCCGGACAGAGAATTCATTTCTCGCCTTAGCCAAATAGGTGTAATGCTCCACGCGATGAGCGTCGCTTGCAATGTACGAGTACAGATTCTCTTCAAAGAGCTTCTTAGCCGGCTTTTTTTCTTTGCCCAAGCGGCCGCCGGCAATAAAGTCAGCCGAGGCTTGCAGCTTGCAGCCCATCTTAACCAGACGGCGCGCTACATCGATGTCCTGCTGGATTGCCCGATAGCGCTCGGGGTGCGCGATAATCACGGTATAGCCGCGCCCCTGAAGCTCAAAGATCGTGCGCTCATACTCATCGAATTGCAGCTTGTCCGCACGGGTCGAAAGCTCGAGCAAAAACTCGTTGGACCCGTCAAAGTGCAGGTAATCAACCCATTCCATACCTAAACCCATGAGCTTGGAATGGTTGACCTCAAACCCCATGGTCAGTGGGAAGCCGTTGGCATGCTTCTGCAGCAGCTCAAAGGCATCCCACATGGCGTTATAGTCAAAATACGGGTCACGGCAATGCGGGGTGCACACAATGCTCGTCACGCCTGCCGCCTTGGCTGCCTCGAGCATCCGCAGGCTCTCGTCAAGATCGCGAGCTCCGTCGTCAACACCGGGCAATATATGGCAATGCATGTCACGCATTCTGTGCACCTCTTTTCTGGCTCTTCACGGCCGGGCACCGCAAAGCACCCGGCCGAACAATTACCTACGGGAGAACCGGCTGCTCGTTACCTGGGCGGCCTCGCGGTGGACGTTCACGGGCTTTACGGCCTGAGCGGAAGCAGAAGCAGCCGCAGCGGCGGTAAAGGCAGCGGTCTCAGACGGCGAAATCTTGGCCGCACGCGCAGGACGCGACGTGGGCGCCGGTGCCGGACGATCCTCAGCGGCATCCATCACCGTACCGCGCTGTGGGGGCAGCTGCGGGCCATCCTCAACATGGGCCTCGCTCTTGCGCACGCGCTTGCCCTCTTTGTTGTAGTAAGCGTAGTAGTACTCGCTCGTCTCGGCCTCGCAACGGTTCATGACGACGCCAATGACGTTGGCATCAGCCTTCTGCAGCTGGTCGTAGGCGTTCTGCAGCTCGGCGCGCTTCACAAAGCGCTCGCGCACCACCAGTGCGGTCGCATCGACCAGCGTGCCAATAACAGCGGCGTCAACAAAGGTCCCCACAGGCGGCGTGTCGATGATCACATAGTCAAACGACTCCTCCATCGTGGCAATCAAACGACGGAAGCGCTGCGACGACAGAATATCAGCCGGGTTGGGAATATGCGGCTCGCTGTCCAGGAACATCAGGTTGCGGTGCGGGGTCGAAACCACGGCGTCCTCGAGCTCCACCTGGCCCGAGAGCACGGCGTACAGACCATAGCGGGCGCGCACGCCAATCAAATCGGCGAGGGTACGGCGACGCATGTCGCATTCAACAAGCAGCGTGCGCTTGCCGCTCGAGGCGGTCGCCTGAGCTAGATTGTATGCCACGGTACTCTTGCCCTCGTTAGGAACCGACGAGGTCAGCACGATGGACTTGACCGGACGGTCAACGCTCGCAAAACGAATGTTAGCCAGCAGCGTCTTTGCGGCATTTTGCACGACGAGCGCGTCAGAGGCAGCCTTCTTCTTGCTCGGCATGGCTTAGCGCCCTCCCTTCATCTCGGGGATGCGGCCAATAACGGGCAGACCCAGCATCTCTTCAACATCCTCAGCGCTGCGCACGCGGGTGTCGATCACGTCCATGAGCACCACGATGGCCACGGAAGCAAAGAGGCCGGCCATGGCGGCAACCGCCACATAGAGCAAGCGGTTGGGGCCGCTCGGCGCTTCGGGCGTGGCGGCCTCGTCGATCACGTTAACGCTCTCGACGTTCATAACCTCCTGAGCCACGTCCGAGATGCTCTTGGCCAACGCATTTGCCACGTTGGCGGTACCCTGCGGGTCGGAGCCCGTGACCGAAAGCGTGATCACGCGCGTGGTGGTCTCGCTCGAAACCTGAATCTCATAGTCATCAAGGTCGTCAAGACCAACGCGGTCGGCGGCGTCGTTCATCACGCGGTCGCTCTGCAGCAGGGTCGCGACGTCGTTGGTGAGCATCTGGCTCGCGGAAAGGTCGCTCGAAAGCGCCGCGGTCGAGGCGTCATCGCTCGAAGAGGCAAGCACGTACATATCGGTGCGCGCCGTATAGGTGTCGCCCATCATCAGCACGCTCACGAGCCCCATCACCACCATGCAGGTAATGGGCATCAGCACCACCAGCTTGAGGTGCTTCCGCAAGAGGGTCAAGAGTTCAAGGAGTGTCATCGATAACCTTCCGTATCCTTCCAGCTAATCCAAACGCCCAGGGCGCTATTCACCATCGGTAGAGTCGCTCGCGCTGGAGCTACTCGAAGAGCTCGAGCTGCTTGAGTCGAGCTCGGCCACGTCGTCGGTCGTCATGGCATTCTGCGCGCGGTCCTTGTAGTCACGCGGGCTCGCCGAGTTGCTGGCCGCGCCAAGCTTGGTGTTATCAGCCTGCGCCTGCGGAACCTCGGCCGTCTCATCGTTGGGGTCAAGGCCCGCATCGGTGAGCTGCATCATGCGCTTCCACTCGTCAAACATGGTGGCCACGTAGCTCACGCCGCCCTGGTTGAGAGTATAGCTGGGGCAGATGGACGAGTAGATGGTAACGTCCTTGCCCAGGAAGTCCTGCGCATAGCCCACAATATCGGTGACCGAAAGGTCGGTGGTCACGCAGTTGGCAAGCTGGCCAATCAGGCCGGGGAGCTCCACCGGCGAGCTGTCGAGCACCTGGCGAATAACAGCCTCCACGATCTGGCGCTGCGCCTGGGCGCGGCCAAAGTCGCCGCCCGAAACGTTATAGCGCTCGCGGGCGTAGGCAAGGGCCTGCTTGCCCGTAAGGAGCTGCTTGCCGGCGCTGAAGCCCATGCCGCCGTTGCCGGCGCTGAAGCTCTCGGGGATGTCCACCCACACGCCGCCGAGCATGTCGACAATCTCTTCGAGCTCCTCAAAGTGGAGGCTCACAAAGTGCGAGATGGGCACACCGGCAAACTCGGACACCGTGCGCACGGCCATGGCCGAACCGCCATAGGCATAGGCAGCGTTGATCTTTTGCGTGCTGCCGTTGATGGTGACCATGGTGTCACGGGGAATCGAAACCAGGCTGATAGTGGCGTTGGTGGGGTCAATGCGGGTAAGCATAAGCACGTCGCTACGGCTGCCAGCGTCGGCCTCACGGGCATCACTACCCAGAATGAGCACGTAGAAGGGGTCTCCCGCGGAGCTAACCGGGGTGAGCTCTTCCTGAAGCTCCTCGCGCTCCTTGTCGTCTTTAATGCTCATAGACGAGCCGAGCATGCCGAACCATACGGCAAAGATCGCCACAAAAACAAGCACGAGGGCAAGCAGGCTTCCGCAACCAATGCCCACGTACTTGAGCGTTTTGTGCTTCTTTTTCTTCACGCGGCGCAGGCCTTCGTTGGCGGCGGCACCCGCAACGGCACCTGCCGCGCCATAGCCGTGCGACGACGGAGCCGCGTCATACGACGCGTGAGGCGCGTTGCCAGTAGGCGGCACCTGACGGCCAGAACGCACCGGCTGCACTGCCGGCGCAGGCTGCTGGCCCGCCGCGCCCTGGTTGTCCTGCGGGCCACCCGCTGGCGTTGACGTTTTAAAATGAGAGCCAGTGCGAGCAAAGCGCGAAGCGCCGTTTCGGGTAGCACCTGCCGACTGCTGGTATGAAGAGCCCAGCGCCGAACCACCTCTGTTCGCACCAGGCTGTTGGCCCGTCTGCGGCGTATCGTTGTTATCGGAACCCGTCACGACGTGCTCGCCTCCCTGATACGGTTTTACGTTACCTGCCCTGATGTGCAGCAGCAATGTATCATCATGGCACAAACACATGATAGTTTAATGGTTTAGCGCCAAAAAGTTGAGTGCCCCCGTCACTTCCCCCTCCTTCTACACATTTAAGCGCATTCCAATTGCGCAGATTTCGCGTCACTTCCGTGCGTTCTTGGTAGAAAGCACGCCTCAGCCGCACAAAGCCGTAACAACAAACTATAGTGTCAACAACTTGCCGCCCGCCGGCTGCATGATTACGTGATTTGGAGTGGTATCGTGCGCAACGCACTCAACAAAACGACTAGCGAGCAGTTTATGAAGTTCGCCGTGGTGGGGATTCTCTCCTTTGGCGTTGACTGGCTGCTCCTTGTTGCGCTTACCGAGCTCCTGTATATTGACTACCTGGTAAGCACCTCGATTTCGTTTGTGGTGTCGGTCGCGCTCAATTACGCCCTAAGCATGAAGTACGTGTTTGAGCACCGCGATGACATGAGCCGCAAGCGCGAGTTCACCATCTTTGCCATTCTTTCGGCCATTGGCCTGGGACTCACCGACGTCCTGATGTTTGCCGGCGTTACCCTGCTCAATATCGCCTATCAGGCCATGAAGGTTATCGCCACCTTCTGCGTTACCTGGTACAACTTCTTCACCCGTAAGAAGTTCCTCACCGCTGGCAACTAGCGGCGCTGACACCCGGCACCGCTGGCAATGGATGCCATTAGTAACAACCGCTACTCTTCTCCTTGGCTACTGACGTGCTGGTAAACGACCTAAAAGCACGCAGCAGGAGCGTTTTTAGTCCTCTGACAAAACCTTAACCTTAAAGAAGAGCTTGAAACTCCATCGTTTCTTAACGACTCATTAAACGCGCAGGTCGCAGGCCATCCTAAACCTTCAAGTTGAACCTTAAACCTTATGGGTGGGGCTATTATTTAAAAATCGCATACTATAATCGTTCTCGCGTTCCAGGTAAGCAGAATGTCGAGGACATATATGCGTGATTCACATCGTTCCATTGTCCGCGTGATCGCCCAGCGACCCGCCCGCGCCATTACGTGCGCCGTGCTCGCCGTTGCCCTCACCGCGGCCCCCGTGATCTGCCCTGTTGCCGCGTACGCAGTCTCCGCGGAAACAAAGGCGGAACTCGCCAACGCGGATCAAAAGGTCTCGAGCTCCACGAGCGCTTACAATACGGCCGTCTCTAAGCTCAGCGACCTGCAGAAGCAGATTGACGAGAACGAAGCAGCAATCAAAAAGCTCGAAAAGGAAATTCCCCAGAAGCAGCAGGCCGCAAGCGACGCCATGCGCGAGATGTACAAGTACCAGCAGGGCTCCAACCCCGTGGTCGACGTCATGGTAAACGCGGGCAGCCTTAACGACTTCGTAGCCACCTGCGCGTACATGGGCCAGATCCAGGACTCCAACAACGAGGCCATCGAGGACCTGAACAGCATGCAGGCCGACCTGGAGCAAAAGCAGGCCGAGCTCGACAGCCAGAAAAAGCAGCTCGAGCAGGAAAAGCAGACGGCAGCCAACGCGCTCGCCGCGGCGCAAAAGGAGCGCCAGAAGGCTCAGGAGCAGGCGGAGGCCGAGGCCGCAGCTGAGCTTGCTGCCGCCGCCAAGGACACCAAGCCCGCCAAGGCCGAGTCCTCGAGCAACAGTGGCTCAGCGTCCTCGAGCAGCAAGAGCACGAGCTCGAGCTCTAAAGGCGAGAACAGCGAGAACAAGTACAACACCGCCAACAAGACCGAGCAGACGGCTGACGTCGAGGTAAGCCACGACGTTGACTGGGGCTCCTCGGACCGCGCTCAGTTTGTTAAGCAGTGGGGCAGCCGCATTAACGCGTACCTGTCTGGCTCGCCGCTCGCGGGGTACGGCGAGACGTTTGCGGCCGCGGCCTGGGATTACGGCGTCGACCCGCGCTGGTCGCCCGCGATTGCCACGGTCGAGAGCACCAAGGGCACCTATTGCTTCCGCCCCTATAACGCTTGGGGCTGGATGGGTAAGAGCTTTAGCAGCTGGGATGAAGCCATTCCGGCGCACGTGCGCTACCTGAAGAACATGTACGGCACGACGCTCACCCCGTCTGCTGCCAAGCGCTACTGCCCGCCCACCTGGCAGGACTGGTATAACAAGGTCGGCGCAGAGATGAACAAGATTTAATCCCCCAGCGTTCCGACCCCTCGCAGCGTTAACACGTTTAATGCAAGACCGCCTGCTTGCCGAGCTGACAAGCAGGCGGTCTTGCATTGGTAAGGTTCTCTTAACAAAGCATCATGCCTACAGAAGAGCAGCATCCGCGCGCGCTGCAACGAGCTATATAATCTCGCAGGCCAAGGGCCAAAACAACAGCGGAGCCCTCAGACGCCGCACATCAGGCGCCACAACATCCCCTACGCGTAGCCCTACGCCGTGGCAGCCTTGGGCTTAGGCCGAATGGCGCCGCGGTCGCAGCGGTTGCCCCACGAATCAATGAGATCCTGGTCGCGGTACACGCACACGATCTCGCAGTGGTTGGCGCAGTGGCCGCATACCACCTCGCGCGTGCGGAACTCAAAGTCGTCGATATTGAACATGAAGGGCTCGCTCCGCAGCTGGGGTGCATCGGCCGCAAGAAGCGCGGCACCAAAACAGCCCATGAGGTGGCCGTCCGGGTCCACGATGATCTTCTGGCCGAGCGCATCCTCAAACGCGCGCACAACGCCCACGTTCTTGGAAACGCCACCTTGGAACACGATAGGCGCCTCGATCTTCTTGCCCTTGCCCACGTTGTTGAGGTAGTTGGTGGCGACCGCGCGGCACAGTCCCGCGATCACGTCCTTCTTCTCGTAACCCACCTGCAACTTGTGCACCAGGTCGCTTTCGGCAAAGACCGTGCAGCGGGCGGCAATGTTGGCGGGCTTGTCGCTGGTCAGCGCAATCTCGCCAAACTCCTCGACCTCCACGCCCAGACGGTGCGCCTGGCTCGAGAGAAACGAGCCCGTACCCGCCGCGCACAGCGTGTTCATGGCGTAGTCCACGGCGATGCCGTTCTCGATGCAGATGATCTTGGAGTCCTGGCCGCCGATCTCCAAAATGGTGCGCACATCCGGATGCAAAAACGTCGTGCCCACCGCATGTGCCGTGATCTCATTCTTGACCACCTGCGCCTCGAGCATCGCGCCCACCAGGCGGCGCGCCGAGCCCGTGGTGCCAATAGACATCACGTGCACCTCGTTAAGGTCAATCTGCCCCTTAAGGTCATCGACCACGCGGCGCACGGCCCCCGCCGGGTCGCCCTCGGTCCAGAGGTAGCTGCGCGCGATGATCTTCTTATCCTCGTCAATCACCACGCCCTTGGTAGAAATGGAACCGGTGTCGATTCCCAAATATGCCTTCATGAACGAACCTTTCTCATCGCGATCATGTCATAGAACGCCTCGAGGCGCGTGTCCAGGCCCGCATCCGAAGTCTGCGTGTCGAACGTCAAGAACAGCACGGGCATGTGGTAGTCGCGACTCAAGCGCTGGAGCACCGGCATGACATCGATCTCGGGTGTGCACCCAGCGCTCTTGATGTGGATGAGCCCATCGAAGCCCGCCTCGGCAAAGCGCTTGGCCGCCGCGATGTTAAAGGTCGAGGTCGGACCCATGTCGTGCGCGCAGTAGTTGGCCACGCTCGCCCGCGCCGCCTGCGCGTTGTAGTGCAGGTTAAAGGCCGAGATGGACATGGCGTTGTTGAGCTCCACGCCCATATCGAGGAGCTTCTGCTCGAGGTTCAGGCAGCTCGTAGGGTCCTGAGCCGTGTAATACTCCCCCACAATGCCCACGCGTACGGGGTCGGCGGGCTTGTTGGTTGGCAGCGCGTCGAGCGCGTCCATCGCGTGACGGAACCCATCCTCGATGGCCGCGCTCGTCGTGGCCCTATTCATGGCCGAGATAAACTCCTTGCGCACGCGCTCAAACGAGCCGCGCTCCACCTCAAAGCCGGCATTTGTCAAGTAGCGGTCGCGGAACGCGTCGATGTGCTCGACCATGCGCCACGCGCCGAGCAATCCCTTGATGCCGTGCGGAATGGAGAGGTTGGGGTTCACGACCTTTTTGCAGTAGGCCACGTAGTCGCGCACCTTGCCCGTCGCCACGTCGGAAAAGTTGAGCATCTGGAAGTTGTCGTACCCGGCGTCGCGCAGGATCATCTCCTGGAGCTCGCCGTAGTAGTTGAGGCGGCAGAAGCCCGTGACCTGCACGAGCGTGTCCGCCCCCTGGTCAAGCGCGGCGGCATAGTCGCCCATGATGTGCTTGAACGGCGTGCACACGTAGTCCGCGCTCATTTCCTCGCCGCGCTTGATGGTGGCGCGCGTCGGGGTGGGCGTAGGCACAAAATCCGCGTCAAGCACGTGCTCGGTGAAGTACTTGAATGCGGGTTCGTAGTTGCGGAAGTGGAAGAACGCCACCTTATGACGCGAATGGCGATCGCGCTTGGGGCGCTTGCCGGTAAAGAACAGCGGCCGCGGACGGCCCTCGCTCACGGTGATGCGCCCGTGCTCCTCCGCCGGTTTCTTGTTGCGCGGCTCGCCGGCGCTCTGCTCGGGTTGCTGCTGGAAACTACGCATGCAGGTACCCGCCCTTCCTTTGGTATGAAAGAATGTCCACGAAGCTCTCGACACGCGTTTCCACGCCTGCCGTGCCCGCCTGCGCATCCACCGTGAGCGTGAGGATCGGCTTGCCCTTGATGCAACGCTCGATGGCGTCGTCGCACATTGAATCGGGGCCGCAGGGGTACGCGCTCATGAGCACGATGCCGTCGATATAGTCGTGGAGCATGAGGATGGAGCCGATGAGCTCGCGGTTAACCATCCACGGGATGGAATGGCTGAACTCATAGCTCTTCTTGAGCGAGCGCTGCTTGTCTGTCTCATCGGCAAAGAGCACGCACACGCCCTGCTCGCGCAGGGCATCCTCCACCACACCGCCCACAAAGGGATCGTGGCTCACGTACGGGTGAGCAGCAAGCAAGATGGTGAGCGGACGCTCCGCAGTGGGCAGCTTTGCGATGCCCTTTACCAGTTTTTCCTGCTCACGAGCCATCTCGCCGTCGTACGCGCGCTGCGCCGCCGAGGCAGCCCGATACGCGCGCTTGGCTTCCTTGCGCGCGACGCCAAAGCGCGCAGCGAGGCCCAGGTACGCGTCCTCCTCCGTTTCGCCCTTAAGCTCGTCAATGCGAAACGAAATCACCCGCACGCGCCGACCCGCCACAATAAAGGCGTTCTCGGCCAGATCGGGTAGCGCCTGAAACTTCGTGCAAAACGTATCAAAGCGGCCATAGCCCATGAGGCTCGGCACGAACACGGCATCGACGCCCTCATCTACCAGCGCGGCCACATGACCCAAAAAGAGCTTAGAGGCCAGGCAGCACTCGTCGACCGACAGATGGTCGCCCACCTCAAGCGTGCCGCGGTCGGAGGGCGCATCGAGCACGACCTCGCACCCCAGCTGCTCAAAGAACGTGCGCCATGCAATACCGTACCGATAGTACAGCAGCGCACGCGGAATGCCGACGCGGCGCACATCGGCAAGATCGGCCTTTGGGCTCAACTCCAACTTCACAGGTTCCTCCCAACGATTTTCATAAAGTGCTATTGTGCGCCTCTCAAATTGCATGGTCAAGGCTGTATTGACGGTTTGTCGGCAATGTCACAGCCATCGTTGTGCCGGAGCCCTATAGCCCTAGAACAGCGAGCTTGCAATCATACCCACCACAAAGGCAGCAGTAAGGTAGATAACCAAGTTGCGCGCATCGCGCAGACGGCTACGCGCGGCAAGACGCGGAGCAAAGCAAGCAAGGCTCTTTCGATCAACCATGAGGTACATCACGCCCAACACCACAGGGAGGGATATGCCGTAGGTGAGAAACAAAGCGTACCAAAACGGGTAGACGACCCCGTCAACAGGTCCGCCCACCTGCTGGGTTGCCGTGACCACAAAGAGCGCAGCAACCAGCGCGAGCAAAGCATTCCATACATGACCCGTGGCAACCGTGTGATGCCGGCGCATAAAGGCAGCAGCCTGCTTTGCAAGGCCCAATGCAATAAGAACCGTTTGTTCGGGCGGGAGCTGCCGTGGTTCAAACGGCCTGCCATCGTCCACGGCGTGATGTTCATCAGAGGCTGCTTCGGATGAAGCTGGGGCCGGATCCTCACCATGACCCGCGGCAGGACCAGATGTAGAACGCCCCTGATGAGCGGTGCCGTCATGTAGACCGCCTGACGCCGCGAGGGATTGCGCGGGCTCCACCGGGTCTGTCGCTGGTCCAGATTGCGCTGTCTCCATCGGGCCTGCTACTGCACCAAATCGCGCCGCCTCCGCCGGCACGCCACCATCAGCGCAACCCAAAAGCGCAGCAGAAAAGGCCCCAGCGCTCTCGTACCGCTGCGCCGGGTCAAACGACGTAGCCTGCAAAATCACCGCGGCAAGACCAGCTGGCACATCAGCCGCAGCGAGCATCTGCGCCGTCGGCTGGCCCTGCGGCTCTGTGCCCGTGCAGCAAAAGAGTGCAATCATCCCCAGCGCATACACATCGCTGCGCACGCTCGTTTGACCAAAGCCGTACTGCTCGGGCGGCGCATACGCACGCGTGCCAAAGCGCACGGTATCCGCCGTAGCATCACGCCGGAATCTCCGTGCAATACCCAAATCGATAAGCGTCGCCGTTAAGTCTTCGGCTTCGAGCGCGGGGCCGCCGTTGGCAACGCCGCTGGTCACGATAACGTTTGACGGTTTGAGGTCGCGATGCACAATCGGCGGATCAAACGCCTGATGCAGCTCGGATACCGCCGCGCATACGGCAGGCATCACGCGGCGTGCCACCGGGACACCCGGACCCACGCGATGCACGTATGCCTCAAGCGTCTCGCCCGGCACATATTCCGAAACCACCACCAGCTCGCGGCCTGTTTTATAACACTCAACCACATGGGGTACATGCGCAAAGCGCACACCGGCCCGCTGCGCCGCGTACAGCTCCTCGTAGGCGGCACCAATACCCAACGAGAGGTCAATGCGCTTGCGCACGAACGGACCCAGCGCAGCCCCGTTGGCGCCTTCAAATTGCACCAGTTCGGTAACCGTACCCAGATCAGCAGCATCGTGGCCGAGCGCCGCTGCCCGCGCCGTTGCACCCAGCGGCCGAATCACACGATAGCAGTCGTCGCGTGCCACGGCCGCAAGGTAGGCGTCAAGATCATCGGATGCGTGCGCGGGCGCTTGCGGTTCTAGAGGTGTCGTATCGTGTGGGGTATCCATGGTGTTCATCGTACCAAAGAGTGAGCGCACGCCGCGCAACGAGTCACGCAGCTATCCCGCGAGCGTCTCCTCGCCAAAGCGGTAGAGCTCCTCGTCAACGCGCGCAAGACCAAGCCCGCGGTCAATGCAGAACAGAATAATGGCATCGCGGCGGTCCTTGCAATACAGCTCGTTGACGCCCGCCGCCTTAAGCAGGCGATTCGTCTCCACCAGGTCACAGCCCAGCGCAAACGCAAGCTGCAGCACCTTGTCGCGCGAGGGGTTGCGCTGGCCTTTAAAGATCTGGTACCCAAACGTTTCATTGATGCCCGCCGCGCGCACCACATCGGAGCGCTTGAGGCCCTTCTCGTTGAGCAGCTGGTTGAGGTAATCGGCGAGCGTACGATGGCTAATGGCGTGTGCATCGGTAAACGCAACGGGGCTCGATGCCTGAAGCAGCTCGTCCAAGAGCTCATCGGTCAGCGGCTCTTCCGCAGAGCTCGCGCCGTCCGCACCAAGACGTGCTCCCTCGGCGGCACCCGTTTGCATTTTCCACGTCATCGGCTGGTCCTCCCGCGTCGCGCAGCCCGTGTCCTCCCGCTCAACCATACCCCTTCTCGCCCGCTTCTGAACACGCGACCGGGCGCGCGTCGCACGCACCCGGTCGCGTCCCCGATCTTCAGACCGCGGATGGTGGGAAGTCGTCCGTTTGCTGGGCACCGGCTACTCCTTAGGCGAGGGTCCAGCTTGCGGTCGGCTCGTCGGCGACCATGGAAGCAAAGTACAGAGCCTTAACCGTATCGCCCGCAAAGTACACGGTGCCGCTCACCGATCCACCCGCCGCGAGCGTGCCCGAATTAAGCGCATTGTCGGCCTCGCTGTAGTAGACCATGTCCTCCTGGGCACCCTTGGCATCCTCGCCCTTCCAGTCGTAAGGGTTGTAGTCGGCAGACTTGTCACCATTATTGGTATACGTCACCTGCACGCCCATGACCTCAGAGCCGTCGTAATTCTTAAGGCCGGTTTGCACGTCATCGACGCTCACCGAAAGACCGTTCTCAAGGTCAACGGACGTGCCCACCTTCAAGTCGGTGAAGCTCTTGGCATCCGCCGCGCTGTTAGCCGCATCGTTAGCATCGTCCGCATCGCCTGCGGCATCGCTCTGCTGCGAGGTGCTTGTAGCGCTGGGGCCGTTCACCGCGTCATCAATGGCCGCGCTATACATGCTCTGCGTGCCCAGCACGATGGCCAGCGCAGCGATG
Organism: uncultured Coriobacteriaceae bacterium; assembly: GCA_949287085.1. Taxonomy (GTDB): domain Bacteria; phylum Actinomycetota; class Coriobacteriia; order Coriobacteriales; family Coriobacteriaceae; genus Enorma. Next base: position 2,338 of record CASEER010000022.1, on the reverse strand, counting down.
TTGACCACGAGCGCTACAATCGCGAGCACCTTGCCCGCCTTTTTGCCGCGCAGCACGCCAACCACGCCAACAATGGCAACAATGAGGCCAATGATGCCAATAACAAACGCAAGGTTATTGATGATTGGCATCCACGACATCACGATGGCAACAATGCCAAGCACCAATGCGACAATCGCCGCAACCGAGCGCCCCTTGGCCTGTTGTACGTCTCCCATAGCTCCTCCTCATATAGATACGCACCATGCTGGAACATCCAGCTCTCCCCCATTCTGAGAAAAGCGCCAGCGGATTTCATTAGCTCGCAGCTAATGACGTAGGAGGGCGGTTGGTCCGAAAGGGCGAATAAGTGCGCAGGTAGAAGGTATCGTTTCTTTTGATCTCCTTTCAGTGGGTTGCCGCCTGGTACGAATCCGGTACGAATCGTTCTTGGGGTTGCTCTGAGGTACTTTCAGGGGCGTTTTCCATGCGCTCACGAGGTGAGCTTACGAGGGTGAGCCGGCGCCCGCCGTTGATGACGCGGGGCTCGACTTGGACGATCGGAGTGGCAGCGGGGATGGCCTCGACGGGCTCTGAGAAGAGGTCGCTCACGACGTCTGCCGCCGCGCGCTTTGCCTCCATGTTCACGTGGGTGTAGATCTCCATCGTGATCTCGCTCGAGGCATGGCCGGCGAGCTCCTGCATCACCTTGGGATGCACGCCCCTCAGGGCGAGCGTGGAGAGGTAGGAGTGACGCAGCTCGTGAAACGCCCAGCCATCGAGGCCGAGCCTCTCGCGGTCGCGCAGCCACCACGCCTCGAGCACGTTTGGGCTGAGCCTGCCCATGGTCGTGCTGAGCACGACCGGCGTGCTCTCGCTCTGCTCCAGGCGCTTTCCCGGCTTCTCGCCGCTCTTCCTCGCCAGCCTTTCCTGCTCCGTCGCGTACTCGTCGATGCGCGCCTTCTGTGCCCCCTTGTGCACCGCCAGGGCGTCTCGGACGGAATCGGGCATGGGGAGTCGCCGCACGCCAGCCTTCGTCTTGGGGTCCTTGAGGTTTCCGAAGCAGTCGTAGGACTTGCGGATCGATATGACTTGGCTCTCGAGGTCGACGTCGCGCCACGAGAGGCCGCAGACCTCTCCGCGACGCATCCCGGTGCTGACCGCGAGGAAGTACGCGATGTCCGCCTCCTGGGTGAAATCGAGCTGTGCGATGAACTCCCGGATGGCCTCGGGCTTGAGGGCGCGGCGGGGCTGGGTGTCCCTGCGCGGCGTGTCCATCTCGGCGCAGGGGTTCTTGGCGACGACGCCGTCCTTCACGAGGTCGTCGAACAGCAGCTTGAGCGTCTTGTGGATCTGGTTGAGATAGGTGCCGCTGGCTGGTTTGCCGGAGAGGGTGTCGCCGGAGCGCATGGCGGCGTACATCTTCTCGAGCGTCTCGCGCGTGACCTTCGAGGCGTCAGCGTAGCCGATGTGGCGGTTGACCGCCTTGAAGAAGCGCTCGTAGGTCACGTTGGTGTTCTCGGTGAACTCGCCGGACGCGCGACGCCTCGTCATGAAGTCCTCCGCACACTCCTTGATGGTCGTACCCGACCTCTTGTGCACCTCGTCGTTTTCGATCTCCTTGATGAACTCGCGAAGGGCCTTCTTCGCCTCGGTGTAGGTACCGTTGAAGCGCCTTGTGCGGGTCTTGTACTTGCCCGTTCGGGGGTCGAGGCCCACGGGGACGCGCAGCTGCCACTTGCGGCACTTGCTCTTGGGCTTGTCCTTCTCGAGCTGGACTATGGTGCCCTCTCCGGTCACCTTGGCCACGCTACTCACCGTCCTCTACTGCAACGTAGGGCGGGCGGTAGTGCCACTCGAGGTCGCGGGCGAGCTCGCGCTGCCAGGGCTCGTCGAGGCGCAGGGCCTCGCCGGGGGCGGCAACGAGGGCGACGGCAGGGATCTCGTTTCCGGAGCCGTCCGAGAGGGAGAGGGAGACGACGCTGAGGTTCTTCTCGGCCTTGGCCATGGCGCTCACCTCCTGCCCTGGGAGCGGGCGGCGCGCTCGCCGAGCTCCACGTAGGAGAGGTAGCTGTCAACGAGGGCGCGGCCCTCGGGGCTGAGGGCTTCGTAGCGGGGCTGGATGCCCTCGGGCTTGGGCGCGTCGATGTCCTCGCGGCCGATGACGAGGTCGATGGAGCAGCCCAGCTTGTCCGCGATCTGCCAGGCGGCGGGCAGTGGGATGCCGCAGTCGGCGCCGTCGCCGGCGCGCTCGTAGCGCGCGTAGGTGGAGCCGGGGATGCCGAGCGCCTCGGCGAACTCCTTCGCGGAGCGGTAGCCCGCCTCGCGGCGCAGGCGCTGGAGTGTTCTTTTGCCGCTG
>CASEER010000021.1 GCA_949287085.1 uncultured Coriobacteriaceae bacterium | reverse complement strand
CCAGCGCTCGCTCAAGACGCGCGTGCCCGAGCTTGAGCGCCGGCTCGAGGGGCTCGACCGCCGCATTCGCGCCACCACGCAGTCGGCCCGTTCGCTTGAGGTGCTGCGCCTGCGCGTGGATCCGCTCCATGATCGCTACACGGCCTTGTTGGAGCGTGCGATGGAATGGGCGGCGCGCCTGCGTGACCAGGCCTCGCTTGAGGAGGCCGACTCCGCGTCGCTCAAAAAGACGATTGAGGACGCTAAGGAGCAGGTGGCTGCCGCTAAAGGTGATGTTGATGCCGCAACCGCCGACCAGAACACGGTGAACGTGGAGCGCGGCAAGCTCGAGGTGCAGGTCGAAAGCGCTGTGCAGGCCATCACGGCCGACGGCACCACCGTGCTCGAGGAGGCGCTCATGCTCCCCGCGCCCGAGGACCGCGAGGCCGCCGAACGCGAGCTCGCTGACCTGGTGCGCCAGATCAACAACCTGGGACCGGTCAACCAGGTAGCCATGGAGGAGTACGAGCGCCTGCGCAAGCGCGCCGACTACATTGCGGAGCAGCTTGCCGACCTGGAGGGCGCGCGCAAGGCGCTCACCAAGATTACCGCAGCCATTGACCGCAAGATGCGCTCGGCGTTTCTCACCACCTTCAGCAAGGTGGACGAGAACTTCCAGCAGATCTTCGGTATGCTCTTCCCGGGCGGCCAGGCGCATCTTGAGATGACCGACCCCGAGCACCCCGCCGAGACGGGCATCGAGGTCGTGGCGCAGCCGCGCGGCAAGCGCATTACCAAGATGATGCTCATGAGCGGTGGCGAAAAGAGCCTCACGGCGCTTGCCCTGCTCTTTGCCGTGTATAAGACGCGCACCGTGCCGTTCTACGTGCTCGACGAGGTCGAGGCGGCGCTCGACGACGCCAACCTCTCCAAGCTGCTTGATGCCATCGACGTGCTGCGCCACAGCACGCAGCTGCTGGTGATTTCTCACCAGCGCCGCACCATGGAAGACGCCGACGTGCTGTACGGCGTGTCGATGCAGGCCGACGGCGTCAGCCGTGTGGTGAGCCAGAAACTCGATCATGCAACCGGAAAGGTCGTGAATGCATAATGGGACTGTTTGATGCTCTGTCGCGCGGGCTCGAGCGCAGCCGTGAGGCCCTAAACGAGCTCTTTTACTTTGGCGGCGAGGTTGACGAGACCTTTTGGGAGGAGCTCGAAGACACGCTGGTGATGGGTGATATGGGTGCCGAGATTTCGATGCAGGTTACCGATGACCTGCGCGATGTGGCCGCCCGCAAGAACCTCAAGACGGCGCCGCAGCTGCGCGGGGCGCTGGCCGACCGCCTGGCCGAGGTGTTTGTGACGCCCGAGGTGGACCCCTTTGAGGATACGCCGAGCTGCGTGCTCTTTGTGGGCATCAACGGCGCGGGCAAGACGACGACCGTGGGCAAGATCGCGAGCGCCGCACATGCGGCGGGCAAGCGCGTGGTCATTGGCTCGGCCGACACGTTCCGCGCGGCCGCCATCGAGCAACTTGACGTGTGGGGCCAGCGGGCGGGCGTGCCCGTGGTCAAGCGCGACCGCGGCTCCGATCCGGCAAGCGTTTGCTACGACGTGCTCGATGAGGCCGATAAGGAGGGGGCGGACCTGGTGCTCATCGACACCGCCGGCCGCCTGCACACCTCTGAGGAGCTCATGCGCGAGCTGGCCAAGGTGGTAAACGTGACGCGCAAGCGCGCGGCTAAGTGCCGCGAGGGCGCCATGCCCGTGCGCGTGATCTTGGTGCTTGACGCCGGGACCGGCCAGAACGGCCTCAACCAGGCGATTGAGTTCAACGAGGCGCTGGGTCTTGACGGCGTGATCATGACCAAGCTCGACGGCACCGCCAAGGGCGGCATCGCGCTTGCCGTGGCCTCAAAGCTCAAGCTCCCCATCTATCGCATCGGTGTTGGCGAGCGCATCGAGGACCTGCAGGACTTCAATGCCCACGACTTCGCCCGCGCCCTCGTTGGCGCCTAGGTGAAATGAGGATAGAGGAAATTTCACCTGTATTGGGAATGACACCACGATAGGAGCCCTCATGTTTAACAGCCTTTCTGATCGCCTCAACGACACCTTTGATCGCCTGCGCGGCAAGGGCAAGCTCACCGAGGCCGACATTACCAGCGCGATGCGCGACATCCGCATGGCGCTCCTCGAGGCCGACGTCAACTTCAAGGTCGTCAAGGACTTCGTTGCCAAAACCAAGGAGCGCTGCCTTACGGCCGAAGTCATGGACTCGCTCACCCCGGCGCAAAACGTCGTGAAGATCGTGCTTGACGAGCTCGTTGAGCTGCTGGGTTCCACCGAGAGCAAGCTCGTTCTCTCGAGCCGTATTCCCAACGTCATCATGCTCGTGGGCTTGCAGGGCTCCGGTAAGACCACGGCGGCCGTCAAGCTCGCCTACCTGCTTAAAAAGCAGGGCAAGAGCCCGCTGCTCGCGGCGTGCGACGTCTACCGCCCCGCGGCCGCCGACCAGCTTGCCACACTCGGCGGCGAAATCGGCGTGCCGGTGTTTCGCGGCGATGGCCAGCATCCGGTGCAGATCGCGCAGGACGCCATCCGCGAGGCCGTCGACAAGATGCGCGACGTGGTGATCGTCGACACCGCCGGCCGCCTGCAGATCGACGAGCAGATGATGCAGGAGGCCGTCGACATCAAGAAGGCTGTCAAGCCCGACCAGGTGCTTATGGTCGTTGACGCCATGACTGGCCAGGACATCGTCAACGTGGTGAGCACCTTTGCCGAGCGCACCGACTTTGACGGCGTGATCATCTCCAAGCTCGACGGTGATGCCCGCGGCGGCGGCGCGCTCTCCGTCCGCGCGGTAACGGGCAAGCCCATCAAGTTCGTCTCGATGGGCGAGAAGCCCGACTCACTGGAGGTCTTCAACCCCGAGCGCATGGCCAAGCGCATCTTGGGCATGGGCGACGTGGTGGGCATCATTGAGAAGGCCCAGGAAGCTGCAGATGCCGAGCAGCTTGAGGCGGCCGAGCGCATGCTTCGCGACGGTTTTACCATGAACGATATGCTCGAACAGATGAAGATGCTCAAAAAGATGGGCGGCATGAAGTCGATTCTGGGCATGCTGCCGGGCGGCCAGCGCATGCTCAACCAGATGGGCGGCAACATCGACGACTCGGTCTTTGACAAGATCGAAGCCATCATTCATTCCATGACGGCGCAGGAGCGCGTGAAGCCCTCCATTATCAACGGTCAGCGCCGCGCCCGCATCGCTCGCGGCTCCGGCACCACGCCCACCGATGTGAACAACCTCATGAAGCAGTGGGGCGAGATGAACAAGATGATGGGCAAGATGCGCTCGATGGCGCAGCAGTCCCAGGGCGGTAAAAAGGGCAAGAAGGGCAAGCGCGGCAAAAAGATGCGCATGCCCAACATTCCGGGCATGGGAAACCTGGGCGCCATGGGCGGCAACCCCTTTGGTTCCATGGGCGGCGGTGGCTCCGATATGGATATGCTGCGCGCAATGGAGCAGCAGATGAAGGGGAAGAAGTTCTAGGAACTCCGACGCCCCAGCTCCAGCGTACCTCTTCGTGCGGGCTAGCGCGCACGCGGACGCTCGGAGTTGGGGCGGGGCGGACCTATGCGATTCGCATTTCGACGCGGGTGAGAAATTCCGCAGGGTCGGCGGTGTCGCGGTTGTCGATTTCGTAGAACTCGTAGGGAGCGCTCACCAGGACATGGCCGTGCGCGGCGGCGTAGTCCTTGAGTTCGGCGTACACCGCAGCGTTTTGCTCGTAGGGGCCACGATAGCGCAGGGTGAGGTACGTCCCCTCGTCCAGCACAAAATCGCAGGGTGCGCTTTCGCAGAGCGCGTCGCTTGTGGTTTCGTGTCCCTCAAGCACAAAGAAAACCGAGTTGTACACGTTCGCACGACCCGCATCCAGGTCTTCAACCGAAAGCGCGGCGCCGATTTCGAGCATGCCCAAGTGGGGCAGAATGTGCTCGTACTGTCGGTGCAGGCGCTGGATGAGCAGGTCCATCTCCTCGTCGCGTTCGATGCGCGCCGAGAGCTCCACGCAGCGCCGCGGCCGGTGCTCAACCGTTTCAATAACGCCGACGGGGTGCTTGCGTGCCCGGGCAAGCTCGCGCGCGTGGTCCTGAACAGACTGCAGGTTGCCTTGAAGCTGCACGATGCGCTCCTGCAACAGCGCGCTCTCCTGCTCCAACAGCGCCTGCGTGCTCGCGAGCGTCTGCTGGTCCAGGTAGCTTTTAATATCCTTCATGGGCAGGTCGAGCCGACGCAGATCCTTGATGAGCGACAGCTTGTACATATCGTCCAAGTCGTAGAGGCGGTAGCCGTTTGCTCCGCGCTGCGGAGAGACCACCCCGATCCGCTCGTAGTATCGCAGCGAATCGATGCCGATGCCAAAGAGCCGCGAGATTTCGCTGATGGTGTAGTTGCGCTTGAGACGTGCAGATTTCATGGCGGAACCTCGCGTTTTGCTTGACCTTGGTACGTTACCAGAGTTTATCGTTACCTACGGATTATTGGCAACGGTTCTCAAATAAGGATTTCGATACCATGCGCCACGATGCGTCCGCTATCAAACAACAGGTCAATTTGCTCATGTCGTGGTCGACGGTGCGCCGCGTGGCCACCGTCGCGCTGGGCTGCGGCATCCTCACCTTTGGCATGCACAACATTCACCAGGTCGTGGGCATCACCGAAGGTGGCGTGCTGGGCGGCATCCTGCTTCTCAACCATTGGTTCGGCGTCGATGCGTCCCTTGCCTCGCCTCTCCTCGATGCGGTGTGCTACGTCATGGGCTTCTTTGTGCTGGGAGCCGGCTTCTTGGGTTGGTCGGCGGTGTCGAGCGTGTTCCTTTCGCTCTTTTACGCGCTGTGGGAGCGCCTGCCGCACTTGCTGCCCGACCTGTCGGCCTACCCGCTCGTGGCGGCCATCGCGGGCGGTCTGTTTGTGGGCGTGGGCGCCGGCCTCGTGGTGCGCTGCAACGCCTCGGCGGGCGGCGACGACGCGCTCGCGCTTTCCATCCACAAGCTGACCGGCCTTAAGCTCGCGCGCTGCTACCTGTTCACTGATTTGACGGTGCTGCTGCTCTCGCTCTCGTATATTCCGCTTACCAAGATTGTGTTCTCGCTCGTGACGGTCTTTGTCTCGTCGCCGCTCATCGACTTCGTGGTGGGGCTCGGTCGCTCGGGCGAGCAGAACGCTCTTCTGGAGGAGGCTGAAACAGAATCTGGCGCAGTGCCTGCTGCCAATCAAGAATGCTAGGAGCGGTGCCAGGCGTTCGTTTTGGCATAGAAGATCGGTGGGGGCCGCTCGGCCTCCCTGTCGCCCGCGCGCGCCGCACGAATCGCACACCGCGATGCCCTACAATGGATGCCGCATTGTCCACAACGCGCGCGGGAGGCTCCATGAGCAAGGCAGACCAACTTTTCGTGAAGATGTGCACGGACATTCTTGATCACGGCACCACGACGCAGGGCGAAAAGGTGCGCCCGCATTGGGAAGACGGCACCCCGGCCTACACCATCAAGAATTTTGGCGTAACGGCCCGCTACGACCTGCGCGAGGAGTTCCCGGCGCTCACGCTCAGGCGCACAGCGCTCAAAAGCGCCATGGATGAGATCCTTTGGATTTACCAGCGCAAATCGAACAACATCCACGACCTGAACAGCCACATCTGGGATGAGTGGGCCGACGAGACCGGGTCCATCGGCAAGGCCTACGGCTATCAGATCGCGCAGAAGTCGCAATATCCCGAGGGCGAATTCGACCAGATGGACCGCGTGCTGTACGACCTGACGCACACCCCGTATTCACGGCGCATCATGACCAATATGTATACGTTCGCTGACCTGCACGAGATGAACCTGTATCCCTGTGCCTATAGCGTGACCTACAACGTGACGCATGCTGAGGGCGACAAGCAGCCCACACTCAACATGTGCCTCATGCAGCGCAGTCAGGACATCCTTGCGGCAAATAACTGGAACGTTTGCCAGTACGCCATCCTGCTCATGATGGTGGCGCAGTCGGTGGGCATGGTCGCGGGCGAGCTCTTGCACGTGATCGTGGACGCGCACATCTACGACCGGCATGTGGACATCGTGCGCGAGCTCATCACGCGCCCGCAGTACCCCGCGCCGACGGTGCGTCTTAACCCCGAGGTCACGAACTTCTATGACTTTACGACCGACGATCTGATCGTTGAGAACTACGAGCACGGCCCGCAGGTGAAGAACATCCCCATTGCGGTGTAACGGGATGTGCGCTCGTTGCGGCGCGTCGAACATGGGGACGAACGCTGCCCCTCAGCGGCCACGGGCGGCCGCGCTTACCAGGAGGATGGTATGAACAACAAGCTCTCCGCGATCGTTGCGGTCTGCGATGACTGGGGTATTGGGCTCAACGGCGACATGATCGTTGAAAACCGGGCCGACATGCGGCATTTTGTGCGCCTTACCAAAGGCCATACGGTCATTATGGGCCGCAAGACGCTCGAGAGCTTCCCGGGCGGGAGACCCCTCAAGGATCGGCGCAACATCGTGCTCACACGTGACCCGGAGTTTACGCGCGACGGCGTAGCGGTGGCCCATGCGGTTGACGAGGCGCTGGCGCTCCTAGATGCTGACGAAGAAGCGTGGGTTGTGGGCGGTGCCGAGGTGTACCGGCAGTTTCTGCCCCATTGCACGTGCGTCGTGGTCACCAAGAACCATTGCGTGCGCGCGGCCGACACGTTTTTCCCCAATCTCGACGAGGACCACGGCTGGGCCGTTGCGTCGGTTGATGGGCCGTATACGGTGGAGCCCGGACAAGGTGACGAGGGCCTCGCCTATGAGTTTGTTACCTACGAGCGCGTTGAGCAAGACGGAACGGGCGGCGCGTCGCCCAGGTCGTCGTGGGCCGATGCGGTGCTCGACGTTGGCTCGACCGTGGTCAATAGCGTGCTCGACATGTTGGCGGGGTAGCAATGGCTGCATACGAAATCATTCATATCACCTCGCTTGATGACCCGCGGCTTAACGCGTACACCAAGCTCACTGAGCGTGAGCTGCGGTGCGTGCTCGAACCAGAGAAGGGCATTTTTATTGCGGAGAGCATGAAGGTGATCGAGCGCGCCCTCGCGGCGGGAATGCAGCCGGTCAGCTTCTTGCTGGGAGATCGTTGGCTCGAGGCCATTCAGCCCCTGCTTGATGAGCTCGAGGCCCGGGTAGGGGAGCCGGGCTGCGCTGGAAGCCAGGCGGATGCTGGGGCGGGCACTGGTCAATCGAATACGGTGGCATGTGCGGCGGAGCCCATTCCGGTCTTTGTGGGCTCCATGGACCTGCTCAGGCAGCTCACCGGTTTTTCCGTAACACGCGGGGCGCTGTGCGCGTGTCGGCGTCCGCAGCTGGCAGATCCGCGCGCGGTGCTGCACGACGCGCACCGGGTTTGTGTGCTCGAGGGAATCGTGGACCACACCAACGTGGGCGCCATTTTTCGCAGTGCGGCGGCGCTCAACGTCGATGCGCTCCTGGTAAGCCCCACCTGCTGCGACCCGCTGTATCGTCGAGCCGTTCGCGTATCCATGGGCACGGTGTTCCAGGTGCCCTGGACCCGCTTGGGCACCGATGCCCGCCACTGGCCCCAAGATGGCATCGCAACCCTTCACGAGGTGGGATTTACCTGCGCGGCGATGGCGCTTACCGACGATTCGGTTTCGCTCGACGACCCGCAGCTTGCAGACATCGATCGCCTGGCGCTCTTTATGGGCACCGAGGGCGCTGGCCTCAGCGCGCGCACGATCGCTGCGTGCGATGTGGCCGTGCGCATTCCCATGGCGCACGGTGTGGACTCGCTCAACGTGGCGGCGGCCTCGGCCGTGGCCTTTTGGCAACTGTGTCCGCACGCCTCAAACAGTTATCACTACCAGCGCGGAATATACTCGTAGCTACCTAATGGCCCGGCGGGTGCACAAATCCGCCGGTGCATCGTGTCAAACGCGGCGCATCAGGTGCGCGTCGCCCAAGGGGAGGGAAGCCCATGCAGTTCAAAATGGTCCACACCGAGATCCACGTGCTCGATCTTAAGAAGTCGCTTGCGTTCTATAAGCAGGCGTTTGGCCTCGAGCAGGTGCGCGAGAAGGGTCCCGAAGACGGCTCGTGGAAGATTGTCTTCCTTGCTAACGACTCCACGGACTACCAGCTCGAGCTCACCTGGAACGATGGCCGCACCGAGCCGTATGACAACGGCGGCGGCGACATCCACCTGGCGTTTCGCGTTGACGACATCGAGGCCGCCCATGCGCTCCACCAAGAGATGGGCTGCATCTGCTATGAGAACGAGGGCATGGGCGTCTATTTTGTCGAGGACCCCGATGGCTTTTGGATCGAGGTCATCCCCGCGCGCTAGGCACCTAGCTACCAGACGCCCTCGCGAGCTCGCTACAAGACGCCCCGGCGCGCGCCCATGCGGCCCGCCACAACGTGTTTCGCGCCTGTTCGTTGAGGGTGTCCGTTTAGGCGTGGTGCGGTGGGGGTATCATGCTCAGCATATGCCCCTAAGAAACGGAGTAAACCTATGGAGATGGATGACCATAAACGTAGACGGAATATGATCCTCTACGTGCTCATCGCGCTGGTGGTGTATCTGGTCTTGAACACCCTGCTGTTCCCCAATTTGGCGCAGCAGGTGCAGATCAACGACGTCAGCTACAGCCAGTTTATCAACGACCTTGACGAAGACAAGGTCGCAACGGTGCAGTACACCGACGGCGATTACTCGGCGCTGTACACGCTCAAGAACGGCGATAAAAACGTTGCCTACCAGTGCACGGTTATGCCCAACGACTCGGGCTTGACCGACCGCATCATCGACGCGGGCGCCTCGCTTGACGTTATCATTCCCAACAACGATTCGAGCCTCTGGACGTACTACCTCATGACGCTCGTGGTGCCGTTCCTCATCCTCGCGCTCGTCGGTTGGTGGTTCAACCGCCGCATGAAAAAGGCCATGGGCGATGACGGCCCGTCGATGAACTTTGGCTCCGGCGGCTTTGGCGGCGGCATGGGCGGCGGGCTCGGCAAGAGCGGCGCGCGCATCGTGGCATCCAAGGACGTGGGCGTAACCTTTAAGGACGTTGCCGGTCAGGAAGAGGCCAAGGAGTCGCTCAAGGAGGTCGTGGACTTTCTGGAGAACCCCAAGCGCTACGAGGACATTGGTGCCCGCCTGCCGCGCGGTGCCCTGCTCGTGGGCCCTCCAGGTACCGGTAAGACGCTCCTTGCCAAGGCTGTTGCCGGCGAGGCGGGCGTACCGTTCTTCAGCATCTCGGGTTCCGAGTTCGTTGAGATGTTCGTAGGCCGCGGCGCCGCCAAGGTGCGTGACCTCTTCAAGCAGGCAAACGAAAAAGCTCCCTGCATCGTCTTCATCGACGAGATCGATGCCGTGGGTAAGCGCCGCGACCAGGGTCTCTCCACCAACGACGAGCGCGAGCAGACGCTCAACCAGCTTCTGACCGAGATGGACGGCTTTGACAACCACAAGGGCATCGTAGTGCTCGCCGCCACCAACCGCCCCGACTCGCTTGACCCGGCGCTCCTGCGCCCCGGCCGCTTTGACCGTCGCATTCCCGTCGAGCTGCCGGACCTCAACGGCCGCAAGGCCATCCTCGAGCTCCATGCCAAGGACGTGAAGGTGCAGCCGCCTATCGACCTTTCGGCCATTGCACGTGCCACGCCAGGTGCATCGGGCGCGGACCTCGCGAACATCATTAACGAGGGTGCGCTTCGCGCCGTGCGCCAGGGTCGCAACCGTGCCACGCAGGACGACTTTGAAGAGTCGGTCGAGGTGGTCATCGCGGGCCAGCAGCGCAAGTCCACGGTGCTCTCGGACCACGAGAAGCAGGTGGTCTCGTATCACGAGATCGGCCACGCCATTGTGGCGGCCAACATGAAGGAGGGCGCGCCGGTTACCAAGATCACCATCGTGCCGCGTACCTCGGGCGCGCTCGGCTACACCATGCAGGTGGAGGAGGACGAGAAGTTCCTTACCACGCGTCAGGAGGCGCTCGACAAGCTTGCCGTGTACTGCGGCGGCCGCGCGGCGGAGGAGCTTATCTTTGGCGAGATGACCACCGGCGCCGCCAACGACATCGAGCAGGCCACCAAGCTCGCGCGCAACATGATCACGCGCTTTGGTATGTCTGACGAGTTTGGCATGATGGCCTTGGGCACCGTGCAGAATGCCTATCTGAACCAGGACACCTCGCTCACCTGCGCACCGGGCACGGCAGAGCGCGTTGACGAAGACGTGCGCAAGCTCATCGAGAACGCACACTCCCGCGCGCTGCAGATCTTGAAGGAGAACAAGTTCAAGTTGCATGAGCTCGCCCGTTATCTCTACAAGAAGGAGACTATCACGGGCGACGAGTTCATGACGCTGCTCAAGCGCGAGAACCCGCTCATGCCGCCCAAGCCGCAGGCGCAGTAGTCGCCGGCTTTCTGTGGTTGTCGCAATTATTCTGAGCGACCCATCTGTTTGTTAAAGGCTCGCTATCGCTCCCTTACCTACCGGATTGACCACAGCGATGCGACGTTTAGCTTTATGCAGAGTCGTGCTGGCGTGTCAGGAGGAGACAATCTTGCGGATTATCAGGGGGTGTCTTCGTTTACCCTCGGCGACTCCTCGATTAAGGGAACCTACAGTCTCGACGTCACCGTTCCTGGCCAGGAGGTAACTGCAGTTACCAACGATCAGATGACTGATTCGGCAAAGGTGTGTGCGCTGGCTGCTCAGAAGCTGGCAGGGGCACGCATTACCCTGACCGCAACAAATGCTGCCGGGGATGAACAGACGCTGCGCTTTGAGCTGAATCCGGTAGAGGATTTTGCCCAGCGGTATACCAAGATTGAGCAACAGCAGCAAGCGGACTCGGGGGAGCATGGGGAATCGCTCTTTACGATGAAACTCATCGATTAGCTGAACCATGTGCTGCGGGCAACGAGCCCAGGTAATTAAGGGAGCGCGTATGCGGCCGTAAAGGTATTGTGTCCTTGCGGCCGCAGCGCATGATTGCAGGAGCAGCGTGTGGGTGGACGCTGGCTCGTTGTAGGGAGCGGTTACCCTTACTTATAGTTGGGCAGCTCCCGGTTGAGGGGTGCAAGTGATGGGGTATCATGAACCAAACATGTTATGTTGGGAGACGATATGCCAGCACAAACGAGCTCTGAAGCGCGCTTTGCTATTCTGATTGATGCGGACAACATTTCCGACAAGTACATCAAGATCATTCTGGACGAGGTCTCGAACGCGGGCGTGGCCACGTATAAGCGCATTTACGGTGACTGGACGAGCCAGCGCCTGGCGTCGTGGAAGAACGTGCTGCTTCAAAACTCGATCATTCCCATGCAGCAGTACAGCTACACCTACGGCAAAAGCTCGACCGACTCCGCGATGATTATCGATGCGATGGACATCCTGTACAGCGGCAACGTTGACGGGTTTGCCATCGTGAGTTCCGATTCCGACTTTACACGCCTTGCCGCCCGCCTGCGCGAGAGCGGCATGCAGGTGATTGGCATGGGCGAGCAAAAGACGCCCGAGCCGTTCATCAGTGCGTGCAACCAGTTTAAATACCTCGACTTGCTCTACGCGGCACAGCGCGCGGAGGCAAAGCAGGAGGAAGCCGAGGTTGAAACGGATGATGCTGTGGATGCCTCCGGCAAGCGCAAGGGGCGCAAGGCCTCTGCCAAGAAGGATGCGAAGAGTGCTAAAGATGCCGCGTCGTCGGCGTTTGCTAAGAAGAGCAAGGACAAGCAGACTTCCGCCGAGAAGGGGGCGGCCGGCGCGTTGTCCGCCGCTCCCGACAAGCCCGCACCGCGCGCCAAGCGTACGCCCGGCGACCTGGGCGGCGATGTGGCTGCCTTGGAGTCCGTGCCTGAACTGGGCGATGTTGAGTTCAGCGAGCTGAGCCGCGCTGCCCGCCGGCGCCATATGAAGCGCATTCGCTCTGCCGTCGATGCGATCATCGACCAGTTTTCCGATGAAGAGGGCTGGGTCTTTTTGGGGACCATCGGCAGCGAGCTTCCCAAGCGCCTGCCCGATTTTGACGTTCGCAACTATGGGTATCGCAAGCTGAGTCCCTTCCTCAAATCCATGGGGGTTTACGAGTTCGATGAGCGGGCCAACGCCTCGGGCGCGAAGGCCATCTACCTGCGCATTGCAGAGTCTTAACGTTTGGGAGCGCATTGCGTAGCTCGCGTGCATAGGGAGGTGCAAGCGCCGTGCGAATCGCGGTGAGCGCATGCCTGTTGGGGGAGAACTGCAAGTATAGCGGCGGCAGCAACCTGTGCCACGAGTTGGTCAAGGCGCTTCAAGGCCATGACGTGATTCCCGTGTGCCCCGAGGTGCTCGGCGGCCTGTCCGTTCCGCGCCCGCCCGCTGAGATTGTGGACGGCGAGGTGCGCACGCAAGCGGGGGAGAGCGTCGACGCGGCGTTTCGCCGGGGTGCCGAGCGTGCGCTTGCACAGATTGAGGCGGCGGGCGTCTGCGACTTCGCCGTGCTGCAGCCGCGCAGCCCGTCGTGCGGAGTGCATGAAGTCTATGACGGCACGTTTACAGGAACGCTCAGGGCCGGCCAAGGCCTGTTTGCGAGCATGTTGCTCAGCTGCGGCATTCGGGCGTGCGAGCCCGCGGAAGCGGTAGGATTGCTTACGACGCGCGTCGAGCGCTGATCTGCCATAAAGCCCATCAATAAAGGAGTCATATATGTCGGAAATAACCAATCCCGTTGAAGCGTTTGACATGAAGCTTGCCCACGTGGGCATCAACGCCGCCGATGCCGAGGACGCTCAGCGCATCGCGGGGCTCTTTGAGGCGCTCTTTGGCATGGAGCCGCATGAAACGCCGGTCTCATATTTCAGCGATAAGCTCGTCGAGATTATGAAGGGCAACGGACGGGGTGAGAAGGGGCACATTGGCCTGCAGGTAAACGATGTGCCGTCGGCTGAGGAATACTTCAAATCCCGCGGCCTTACCATCAACGAGGAGTCGCGCGCTCTCAACCCCGACGGCTCCACCAAGCTCGTCTATTTCAACGAGCAGATTGCCGGGTTCGCCATCCACTTGTGCTGTGCGTAGCAAGCCGTAGCGTGTGCGGCAACCTGCGGCGCGCATGATGTGCTGCGCTTCGCATGGCACGCCGCGCTGCGCATGGCACGCGGAAGGTGACAATTTCGTTCCGCGTGCCACATTGTTGTCTGCTTGTGGTACGGGCGTGCTACAATACCGCGCAATGGCTGTGAAGGGGACGAGTAGTCGGTCCACGCATGCACAGAGAGCGAGCTAACCGGCGGTGCTGGTGCTGAGAGGCTCGCGTATGCGCCCGTTCGAATATCACCCCGGAGCTGCGGCCCGAACGAATGGGTTGAACGGAGCACGTCCCCAACCAACCCCTTTGAGTAGGCGTCGCCGAGACGACCGTCGTGATGTGGTCGGCCGAGTACGGGTGCGAGCTGCAAGGCAGCGAGGGCACCTAAGCTGGGTGGTAGAGCGAGGAGCTTTTGCTCGTACGGGTGCGGCGCGTGCCGGTGCCCAAGCGGGCCACCAGGAGCGCTTCGTCCCAGCTTGAAGGGACGGGCGCTTTTTTTATGAGGCGCCCCAAGGCGAGCCGGGCGCCGCGCCAGCGCACGGCCCAAAGAATGGGAGGACCCGTGGCGAAGGAAAAGAGCAAGTATCAAGACACCATGCACCTGCCCAAGACAGGCTTCCCCATGCGCGCCGGCCTGGCCAAGTCCGAGCCCAAGCGCTTGAAGGACTGGCAGGACAACCACGTTTACCAGCAGGTGCTCAAGAAGAACGAGGGCCACGAAAAGTTCGTGCTGCACGATGGCCCTCCGTATGCAAACGGCCCCATCCACATTGGCCATGCGATGAACAAGATCGCGAAGGACATGATCGACCGCTACCAGATGATGCAGGGCAAGGAGGTCGTTTACGTGCCCGGTTGGGACTGTCACGGCCAGCCCATCGAGCATAAGGTGGAGGAGAAGCTCGGCACCAAGAAGTTCAACGAGACTGACCCCGCCGAGATTCGCGCGCTCTGCCGACAGTTTGCGGTCGAGAACATCGAGCTGCAAAAGACGGGCTTCCGTCGTCTGGGCGTGCTCGGCGACTGGGACCATCCGTACCTCACCCTCTACAACCAGCACGACGCCGCGGACATCGAGGTCTTTAAGCAGATGTTCGACAAGGGCATGATCTACCGCGGCCACAAGCCCGTGCATTGGTGCAAGCATTGCCACACAGCGCTCGCCGAGGCTGAGATTGAGTACGCCGACGAGGTCAGCCCCTCCATCTATGTGCGTTTTGAGCTCATCGATGTGCCCGAGGCCCTTGTTGCGGCGGGCAAGCCCGTTGACGTGGTCATCTGGACCACGACCCCGTGGACGCTCCCGGCCAACGCCGGCGTGGCACTCGCGGAGGACGCGGACTACGTGGCGGTCGAGAGCGCCGGCCGTCTGGGCATCATGGCTAAGGCCCTGTGGGAGAAGGTCTTCCACGAGGTCGCGCATGACGAGGACGCCCGCCTCTATACGCCGGCCGGCGCGTCCGAGCCCTGGTGCGTGCACGGCGCCGAGCTCGTGGGCGTCACCTACAAGCACCCCATCTTTGAGGGCGTTACCTGCCCGATCGTGACCGCCGACTACGTGACGCTCGACGACGGCACCGGCTGCGTCCACACCGCTCCCGGCCACGGCGTCGACGACTACTACACCGGCCAGCGCTGCGGACTCCCCACGATCATGCCGGTCGACGACGACGGCAAGTTCTATGCGGGCGAGGAGTACGGCACGGGCGGCCCCTTTAGCGGGCTCGACACCGACGAGGCCAACCCCGTCATCATCCAATGGCTCCAGGAGCGCGGCACGCTTGTGGCCGAGAAGAAGATCAACCACAGCTATCCGCACTGCTGGCGCTGCAAGAACCCGACCATCTTCCGCGCGACCGACCAGTGGTTCGTCTCGATGGACGAGACCGACCTGCGCGGCCAGGCGCTCGACCAGATTCACAACCATGTGAAGTGGTACCCGGCGCGCGCGGCCAACCGCATCGGTGCCATGGTGGAGGGCCGCCCCGACTGGTGTATTAGCCGCCAGCGCAACTGGGGCGTGCCGATCCCCAGCTACACCTGCGCGGACTGCGGCGAGAAGGTCATGAACGACAGCACACTCGATGCCGTGATCAAGCTCTTCAACGAGAAGGGCTCTGACGCCTGGTTTACCGATGCGCCTGAGAGCTACCTGGGCGATGCCTGCGTGTGCCCCAAGTGCGGCGGGCACCATCTCAAGGCCGATCGCGACATCCTCGACGTGTGGTGGGACTCCGGCGTGTCCTGGAAGGCCGTGTGCGAGAAGCGCCCCGAACTCAAGTACCCCGCGGACGTGTACCTCGAGGGTTCCGACCAGCACCGCGGCTGGTTCCAGAGCTCGCTCCTCACGAGCGTGGGCGCCAACGGCATCGCACCGTACAAGGCGGTCGTCTCCCAGGGCTTCACGCTCGACGGCCAGGGCCGCAAGATGTCCAAGTCGCTCGGCAACGTGATCGACCCCAACAAGGTCTGCGACGAGATGGGCGCCGACATCATCCGTCTGTGGGTGGCAAGCGTCGACACCTCGTCCGATGTGGCCATCGACCATGAGATTCTGGCACGCACCTCGGATGCATACCGCCGTTTCCGCAACACGTTCCGCTTCCTGTTGGGTGAGCTCGAGGGCCAGTTTGAGCCCGAGACCGATGCCGTGCCCTTCGGCGACCTGCTGCCGCTCGACAAGCTCATGGTCGCGCGCTTGACGCAGGTGCAGGCCGAGGTGGACGAGGCCTACGCCGCCTACGAGTTCAACCGCGCCTACCGCGCGCTCTATGACTTTGTGGTCACGGAGCTCTCGAACGTCTATCTCGATGCGCTCAAGGACCGCCTGTACTGCGAGAAGGATGGCTCGCTCGCGCGCCGGAGCGCCCAGACGGTGCTCGCGGAGCTGCTCAGCATGCTCCTGCGCGACCTGCAGCCCATCTTGTCCTACACCTGCGACGAGGTCATGGCGTACGCGCCCGCCGGCTGCCGCGACGGCCAGCAGTACGCGGCGCTCCTCGACTGGTACCGGGCGCCCATCTCGCTCGACGAGGCCAACAGCTACGGCGAAGTGCTTGACGCCGCGCTTGAGCTCCGCAGCGTGGTGACCAAGGCGATCGAGGACGCGCGCTCGGCGGGGACCTTCACCAAGAGCCAGGAGGTCCGCGTGGTGGCGACCGCTCCGCAGGAGGCCTATGACCTGCTTACGGGCGAGCGTGCCTGCGACCTGGCCGAGTTCTATATCGTGTCCGAGGTCGAGCTTGCGGTGGGCGAGGAGTTTGCCGCGCAGGTCGAGGCTGCCCATGGCGAGCGCTGCGATCGCTGCTGGAATTATCGCGAGAGCACCGGTGCGCACGGCGCGTACGAGCACGTCTGCAGCCGCTGCGCCGAGGCCCTGGGCTTGTAATGGACTAGGAAAAA
>CASEER010000020.1 GCA_949287085.1 uncultured Coriobacteriaceae bacterium | reverse complement strand
CCACGTCCCCAACCAACCCCTTAGAGGTCGAGGGTGTAGGTGCCGTAGGCGTTGACGATCTTGGTGCCCGACGGGTGGTCGATCACGCGGGGGATGCGCCCATATTCCATGTGCACGTGGCCATGGACCAGGTAGAGCGGATGCAACAGCTCCATGATGGTGTTGAACGCGTCGAACCCCTGGTGCGGAAAGTCTTCCAGGTCGCCATAGCCCAACGGAGGCGTATGTGTCACCACGATGTCCACGCCGCCGGTAAGCTTGGCCTGAAACGCCAGGCGAATCGCGCGGCGGCGCATTTCTTGCTCAGAAAAACCGTAGACGCGGTCGTTATATTTCTGCGACCCGCCAAGCCCCATGATGCGCACGCCGTCGACCTCGACGATCTTGCCGTCAATGTTGTCGCAGCCCTCGGGCGCATGCCGCCAATAAGCGGTATCGTGGTTGCCCGGCACGTAGAGGAGCGGAATGTTGGCCATGGTAACCACGTACTCCAGATAGCGCGCCGGCAGGTCGCCGCACGAAAGGATCATGTTCACCCCGCGCATGCGCTCGGGGTCAAAGCCGGTCGTGAGGCTCGCGCGCTCCACGTCGGCGATGGCTACGATCTTCATGACACGATCCCCTTGTGCGGCAGGGACGCAATATCGAGCGGAATCAGGCCGCCACCGCTCACCTCGACCTTTTCCAACCCGTCTTCAGAAAGCTCGCGCTGCTCGGGCAGGCGCCCCACTACGTTATGGTTGAGCCAACGCATGCGCACGATCTCCTCGCTCGAAAGGCGCCCCACCTTGGCGCTCTTAACGGGACCGTCTTGGCTGGCCAGCTCGCCCGCAAAGGGGTCGACGCGCCGGGTGAGCACCGACTGCCGCAGTATCTCGACCAGGGTGCGTTGGCTATAGGGCACCTGCACATCCACGCGCACGTCAACCACGCCCGCGGTAATGCCCCACCAATAGTTGAGGGCCGAGTCCGCGCGCTCGCTCCCCTCCTTGCGCCACGTCTGGTTTCTAATGGACTGCACAATCAGCTGGTAGTAGCGCCCCCAGTGCCACACGGGGTCCGCAAGGTGCGTGGCGGTTCCGTCGCTCTCCACCCGGTAGAGGCCCCAAGCCTCTTGGGGCTGCACGGGATCGGGATAGTCGCGCGCCGAGACAACGCGCACGTCGGTCTCGGCGAGCTCGCGCTTCCAGTCGTAGTCTTTGGCTGAGAACCATTTGAGGTACACGGTTACCTGCGGGTCGATCATCTGCGCGCCGATGGCGAAGGCGTTGATCTCGGACACCGTGCCATACACGGGCGTCTCGGCCACATACCCTACCTTGTGGTTGGGCGCCAAGCTTGCCGCAAGCGCGCCAAGCAAGAACTTGACCTCGTACAGGCGCGCGCTAAAGGTGCGCACCGAGCTGTGCGAGAGGCTCACCGAGCAGTTGATGAACGGGCACTCGGGGTGCGCCACCGCCGCGCGCAGGGCCTGGCGCATCTGCGTGGGTGCGATGGTCACCACCAAGTCCGAGCCCTCGGCAAGCGCATCCTCGACCGCCAAATCAAAATCGGTGTCGGGCTCGCAGTCGCGGTAGGCGCACGTGGCGATGGTGGTGCCCAGGTGACGTTCCAGCTGCGCGCGGCCGCGGTCGTGCAGCGCCGTCCAGCCATCGTTCAACGGATTTTTCTCGTAGATAAACGAGACGCGGAAGGGCTTGGCGAGCACCGCCTGCGTGTAGATCTTCTTGAGCTCGGGGATAATGGCCGCACGGGCCGTGGACGGGTCTTCCAGATACGCCACGCGTCCGCCGTCGCGCGAGACCACGAACTCGCCCCACATGCGGTCGAGCCGGGTGTCCACCTCGCTGGGCAGCGCGGCCACGGCATCGGCAAACCCAAAGATCTTGAGGTAGATCAAAAACGCCGCGCCGGCGGTAATACCCAGGCGCTCGCCCCCGCGTTTGCGAAACATGGTCACAAACGTGTCAAAGGCCGAGCGCAGGTCGCGCACGGTATCCTGCGGCCATGGATGCTCCAGGTCCTGCCCGGCGCATGCAGCCAGGCGCTCGTAGCCACCCTCCTCCGAAAGCACGATGCCGTAGATGGGCGCCACGTTATAAAACCGCATGAACTCCTGGTACACGCGGTATTCTTTGGAATCAGAGGGCATGGGCACCACACGCGTCACGTTGGCAAGAATGGTGGGCTGGTCCAGATAGCGCAGCACCGAGACGCGCTTGTTGCCTTCTTGGACGTAAAACCGCTGCATAAACTCGTAGGCCACGATGGGGTCGCGGATGCCTTCGGCCCGCTGGGAGTCAATGAGGTCGCTCCACTTTGAGGCAAATTCAGACGAGGGCTCGGGCAGCGGCATGAAGTTGGAGGAGAAGCTGTTCTGGCGCCCGCGCGTGCGCGTGCCCGCAATGAGCGCCAGATCGATCTCCATCGTGCCCAGCGGAATCTCACCCTGGTAGCCCTCGCCCTTTAAAATGTCATCGAGCGCGGGCGGGTACGGGTAATGGCCCCCGGCCACATCGGTCTGCAGCTGCTTTTGGCCGAGTTTGCGCGCACGGCGGTAATCTTCAAGCATCTGGTCCTCCTACCCTGCGGGAGCCCGAACCCGCATGCCCCCATACTATGGCATGCGTCACAGCGCCAGTAGCGCCACGCGCCACAGCACCCCCTATTGTATGCATGCGCCGCAGCGCCGGCAGCTCCACAGCGTTGGAACCGCCACGCGCCGCAGCACCGGCAGCGCCACGCACCGCCGGTGCCAGCTACCCGCGGCTACGCATCCACGCGCTTGAACCGGAACAGGTGGTTCGAAAACGGCGACGTCATGGTAGCGAGCGGCAGGCCCGTGTCCATCAGCGCGTTTGCCGGATACACCGCGCCCGACTCCACATCGCGATACATGGCATCGGGCGTGAGTCCGCGCGGCACCACGTAGCTCGACACGCCGTAGCCATCCACCTCGCACAGCACCACGGCCACGAGCGCCTCGCTGCCATCCTGTGCCACGAACTCCCAGGCGCACAGCGCGTCGGTAAAGGGCGAGGCCAAGCGGTAGTACTTGCCATTGAGGACCAGGGGCGCGATCTCGCGGTACTCCGCCACCTGGGCGCGCACCTCGTCGCACTCCTCGTCCGTAAGCTTAAGCAGATCGAGCTCGTAGCCAAAGCCGCCGCCGGCCATAGCCACGATGCCGCGCATGCTCAGCGGTACGGTGCGGCCGGTGATCTCGTTGGGGCAGGCCGACACGTGCGCGCCCATGGCCGAGGCCGGGTAGCCAAACGACGTGCCGTACTGAATGGCTAAGCGGTTGACGGCATCGGTGTTGTCGCTCGTCCAGATCTGCGGGGTGTAATAAAGCATGCCGGCGTCAAAGCGCCCGCCGCCGCCCGCGCAGCCCTCGATAAGCAGCTTGGGATAGCGCTGGCACAGGCGCTCCAGCAGGTCGTAGAGGCCCAGCACGTAGTCGTAGAGCACCTGGCCCTGATCGCGCGCCGGACGCGAGAACACGTCCACGATGCTGCGGTTAAAGTCCCACTTGAGGTACTCGATATTGGCCTCATCGAGCACGGCGCAGAGCTGCTCGAAGATGTTGTCGCGCACGTCGGCGCGCGTCATGTCGAGCACGAGCTGGTCGCGGCCCAGCACCATAGGCTTGCCCGGCACGTCGAGCGCCCAATCGGGGTGCGCACGGTACAGGTCGGAGTCAATGCTCACCATCTCGGGCTCGACCCACAGGCCAAACTTGAGACCCAGCTCGTTCACGCGGCGGGCCAGCTCGCCCACGGTGCCGCCCAGCTTGGCCACGTTGGGCTGCCAGTCGCCCAACGCGCAGGTGTCGTTGTCGCGCTTGCCAAACCAGCCATCGTCCATAACGAGCATGTCGATGTTGAGGTCGGCCGCCTTGCGCGCCAGCTCCACCAGGCTATCGCCCGTAAAGTCAAAGTAGTGCGCCTCCCAGCTGTTAATGAGAATGGGGCGCACACGGTCGCGCCAGTAGCCGCGGCACACGTGCTTTGCAATGCACTGATGCAGGTTCTGCGAGAGGTGGCCCACGCCGTCGTTGGCAAAGCTCATGATCACCTCGGGCGCCACGAGCTCCTCGCCCGGCTCCACGGGGTACGAGAACAGCTCGTCGGTAAGGCCCATCTGCATGCGGGTTTGCTCAAACTGGTCCTTTTCGACCGACGCATGGAACCCGCCGCTGTACACGAAGCTCATGGACCAGCACTTGCCCGAATCCTCGGCCGCATCGTGATCGCAGAGCACCATCATGGGGTTGTACTGGTGCGACGACGAGCCGCGACGACTGCCGATGGAAAACGCGCCGTGGCTCACCCGGTGGCGGTCCAGGCAGCGCTCCATGGCATGGCGGCCAAAGAACGACATCACGTCGAAGTCGCCGTGCACAAAGTCGAGACACGCGGTCTGCAGGCGCTTGACAATCAGGCGGCTATCGCCCGTGTTGCGCACCACGACGGCACGCGTGATGATGTCGAGCTGGGGCAGCACGCCGTAGAGGAGCTCGACCTCGAGCCCCGTGCGCTCGTCCGCAAGCGTAATGGAGAGGGTCTCGGCACCGTCGGCGTCGGCGCTGGCATACACCGCGGGCAGGCCTTTGAGCCCATACTTGCCCGGCGTGAGCGCATAACCATTAAAGCGCAGGTCGCAGCCGTAGGCACCCTGGGCATCGCGCACCACGAAGAGCGGGTTGCGCATATCGCCCATACCCTGGAAGGGGTATTCCTGCGGCAGCACGTCAAGCGAATAGGTGCGGTCGGCCACGTCCTGCGGCGTGCCCGAAAAGCCGCGGTCGCAGTACGTGAGCACATAGCCCATATAGCCATCGGTATGCGCACCGTAATACAGGTGCAGCAAGTACCCGTGGTTATCGACTTGCATTTGGTACGTTGAGGCGCAGGTGTTGATGGTAAACGTGAGCGTCTCTTCGTCAACGACGATCGACATTGAGCCTTCCTCTCTGTGGTTCGGTCGAACAGCGTGGGTGAATACGCACCTTCATAACCACAGCCGGCAGCCTTTGAGGCGCCGGCCCTGACATGGTTGCACCAAACGGAAACCTACTCCGTTCGCTGCATTATAGGCGCGAGAACTCGGGGGTGTAGCAGGGCGCATACACCCCACGAGCTCTGCAAACTTTATAGCGAAATGCTATTTTGCGGCGCCTGCGGTCGCGCCGCCCGCTATTTTGCGGCGCCTGCGGCTAGGCCGCCCGCTATTTCACGGCACCGTTGGTCACGCCGTTGATGATTTGCTTCTGGGCAAAGATGTAGAAGACGATCATCGGGAGCATCGCGAGCAAATAGGACGCGAAGGCAAGCGGATAGTTGGTGCCAAACGCCGTCTGGAAGTTCATCTGGGCAAGCGGCAGGGTGTTCACGCCCGAGCCACCCATGATGACGAGCGGCGTCATGACATCGTTCCACACGGCCAGGCCGGTCAAGATGGCCACGGTGGCGTGCATGGGCTTCATGATGGGGAAGATGACCTTCCAGAACGTGGTCCAGGTGCTGGCGCCGTCAACGCGCGCGGCCTCCTCGAGCGCGAGGGGGATATTGCGCAGGTAGCCGGTGTAGAGCATGATGTCCATAGGCATGTAGAAGACCACATAGAGCAGTATGACGCCTACCATGTTGTCCAGATGGAGCACCGCGGTCTGCTTGACGAGCGGCATCATGAGAATCGCGAACGGCACGTACATGCCGGCGATGATGAGGTAGTACGAAAGCTTGAACGCGCGCTTTTCCATGTTGCGGCCAATGGCGTAGGCGGCGATCGAATGCACGAGCACCGACACGACGACGGCCACCACGGTGATGATGAGCGAGTTCAAGAAGGACCGGAAGAAGTCCGTGACCTCAATGGCCTCGATAAAGTTACCCAAGCTCCACGTCTCGGGCAGGGTAAAGATCTCAAGGCCGGTGGGCATGCCCGTGCCCACGGCAATGCGCACGGCCATCCACAGCGGGAAGATGATGGTTACCAGACCGACGATAAGGGCGATGGTAATAGGCCAATTGACCTTTTCCTTGACCTTCGCCACAGTTTGCTTTGCCATTAGAGCTGCTCCTCCTTACTGCTCAGGAAGCGCGTCTGAATGATCGAGATGGCGGCGATCAAAACAAAGAAGATCACCGCGTTGGCGCACTGGAATCCAAACTGACCGCCCGCGAGACCGTTGTTGTAAATCAAGAACGAAATGGACTCGGTGGACTGGGACGGGCCGCCGCTCGTCATAGCCACGATCTGGTCAAAGACCATGAGCATGTCCTTCATGACGAGCACCATGTTGGTGGTGATGCTCGGCATGATGAGCGGGAGCGTGATGTAGCGGAACTTGTTCCAGCCGGTCGCACCGTCGAGCGCGCCCGCCTCGTACACATCCTCGGGTACCGACGAGAGACCCGTGATGTAGATGATGGTGGTCTGGGCGCAGGCCTGCCACACCAGCACGACCACGATGGCGATCCACGCCAGGCCCGGATTCTCCAGGATCGAGTCGGTGCCGGTGAGCGCCGGGATGATCCAGTTGAACATGTAGGTGAACACGTAGCCCACCACGAGGCCGCCCAGGATCTTGGGTACGAAGTACAGGCCGCGCAGGGCGCTCCTGAACTTGATCTTGCTCGACAGGGCGATAGCCAAAATGAGGCTGATCACGTTGGTGAAGATGGTTGCCGCCACCGCCACCTTGAAGGTGAAGAGGTAGCTGTTGAGCACGCGCGTATCGGTAAAGAGGTCCGCGTAGTTTTGCAGGCCCACGATATCAAAGGCGCCGTAGCCCTTGGAGTTGGTAAAGCTGTACAAAAAGCCCGTGATGAGCGGGAACGTGTTGAACGCAACGAAGAGAACGAGCACGGGGATCAGGATCGCCAAGAACGTCCTGTTGCGGCTCGAGCCAACTTTGCCCTTTGCCAGAGTTGCCATTGAATATCCCCCTTACTGCTGGCTCTCGTACTCGGTCACCTTGCGGATGACGTCGCGGTTGTAGCGCTGCCAATCGGTATCGAACTTCTCCAGGAACTGCTGGATGGCGGTGTCGTCGTCGGCGCTGTTCTGGAGCATCGTCTGCAGCTGCGCGTCCACGGCCATGGCCGAGGGGTACGAGTGGTCAAGGTAATCGAGCACCTTGCCGTCGTCGAGCCACTCGGCGATGCCGTCAAAGAGCGGATCGAGCTTAAAGTCGCCCTCGATGCACGGGATGGCGCGCTGGTCCGAAATGTAGGTCTGCAGGTTATCAGGCTCGGCGAGGTAGTCGATCACCTCGTAGACCGCGTCCTTGTGCGGGCAGCTCTGGGCCACGCACCACTGCAGGTCGACGCCCGACACCA
Source organism: uncultured Coriobacteriaceae bacterium (assembly GCA_949287085.1). Classification (GTDB taxonomy): domain Bacteria; phylum Actinomycetota; class Coriobacteriia; order Coriobacteriales; family Coriobacteriaceae; genus Enorma. The sequence continues at coordinate 18,953 of CASEER010000020.1, read as the reverse complement.
CGATGCGATCGTCCGGGCTTTGGGCCGACGGCATGGGGAACATGCCGATGTTGATGTTGCCCGTGGACGAGCTCAGGATCTGCGGCACCGCAAAGCTGCCGCAGGGGTACATGGCGCAGCTGCCGTTGCCAAAGGCGGTGCAGGCGTCGTTGTAGCTCATCGAGAACGGGCCCGGCACCTTCTGCCCCGTGTCCACCGAGGTCTGGCAGTACTTGAGCATCTGGCGCATGCGGCGCGCGGGCTCGCCGTAGTAATCGGCAAACTTGGCCTTGCCGGCGTTGACCTGGCGGGCCAGATCGCTCGGCACCATGTTGGCCGTGATGGAGTTCCACGGCGAGAGAATGGTCCAGGTGTCGGCGTAGCCCAGGTAGAACGGTGCGACCTTGCCCTCGTTCTTGATGGTCTCGCAGAGCTCGATGAGCTCGTCCCACGTCTCGGGGATGGCCCAGCCCTTCCGCTCAAACATATCGACGTTATAGAGCATGCCGGCGGCGTTGGCCACGTACGGCACGCCGTAGATGCCGTCCAGCGGCACGTAGGTCACGCTCTTGAGGATGTCCTTGTAGGCACCCTGCACCTTACTCATGCCCTGGTAGTCCGAAACGTCGGCGAGAATCTGCGAGTCAACAAAGCTCGCATAGTCGGCGTCGCCGCCGATGCCAATGACATCGGGGTAGTTCTCGCGCACGAAGCGCGTCTTCATAACGGTCACAGCATCGGCCGGGCTCTGGATGTTCAAATAGATGTCGTCGTGGCTCGCGTTGAAGTCCTTCATAATCTGTTCGAAGATCGAGACAGCTTCCTGCTTGTAGCTCACGATCTCAACTTCAACCTTGCCGTCCGAGCGCTCGCTCGTGCAGCCCGCGAACATGAGCGAGGCCGCAGCTGCCCCTCCAAGCCCGAGGAGCGAGCGACGCGTGATTGGCGTATGCAACATGCTTGCCCTCCTCTTGGGTTAGTGAACGATCGCCAGCTCGGTCTCCTTGTCGAACACATGCAGGTGGTTCATGTCAAAGGCGACCCTGATGCGACTGCCCATGCGGGCAGGGTTCGAAGCGGAGAGGTGCGCGGAGATCTGGCCGCCGTCCACCTCGCCGTAAACCATGGCCTCCGCGCCCAGGAGCTCGTAGACCGTGACCGTGGCGTCGATGGGCTCGGAGAGGAGCTTCCCCTCGTGGGGCTCGGTCTCCTCGACCACATCCTCGGGGCGAATGCCGGCGACGACGACCTTCCCCACATAGCCTCCCGCGCGGAGCGCGGCGCCCTTGGCTTCGGGCAGGGTGAGCGTGTTCTTGCCAAAGGTGAGGGTCACGCGCCCGTCTTGCTCGCCCACCTTCGCGTCGATGAAGTTCATCTGGGGGCTCCCGATGAAGCCGGCGACAAAGAGGTTCACGGGCTCGTTGTAGAGGCGCGACGGGGTGTCCACCTGCTGCATCTCACCCTCCTTGATGACGACGATGCGGGTGCCCAAGGTCATAGCCTCGGTCTGGTCGTGGGTCACGTAGATGATGGTCGCCCCCAGGCGCTCGTGGAGCTTCGAGATCTCGGCGCGCATCTGCACGCGGAGCTTGGCGTCGAGGTTCGAGAGCGGCTCGTCCATGAGGTAGACCTTGGGACGGCGCACGATGGCGCGACCCATGGCCACGCGCTGGCGTTGGCCGCCGGAAAGCGCCGAGGGCTTGCGGTCGAGGAGCTTCTCGAGGTCGAGGATGCGCGCAGCCTCGTGCACGGCTTTGTCGATGTCGGCCTGCGGGACCTTGCGCAGCTTGAGCGGGAAGGCCATGTTGTCATAGACCGTCATGTGCGGATACAGGGCGTAGCTCTGGAAGACCATGGCGATGTCGCGGTCGGCGGGCTCGACGTCGTTCACCACACGGCCGTCGATCTTGAGCGTACCCGAGGTGATGTCCTCGAGACCGGCGATCATGCGCAGCGTCGTCGACTTGCCGCAGCCGGACGGACCGACGAAGATGATGAACTCTTTGTCTTCGATCTCGAGGTTGAAGTCCTTCACCCCCTCGTAGCCGTTCGGATACGTCTTGCAGATGTGTTCGAGCGAAAGTCCAGCCATCGAGCGACCCCTTCCATCGCAGGTTCATGCTTTGTTTGCGGCGACAAACGAAGCGTTCCGTGGAACATACTAAAACTATCTTTTTGCTAGAATATACTTGCTTTTTGGTATGTTTTATTCTTTGGTTCGTGTTTCCGCAGGTGCAATACTTGTAACAAATGCATAATTATCTCGCAATAATCGTTGAAAGGTCGGTTTTGCCGCGTGAACGGCGCAGGTCGACACACTAATGAGGTTATTAATTGACCAGTTTACGCTGCATGTTAACGGAAAACCGCCTATGATAGGTGCACGAAAGTGTCGGGAAGATATATCCCATTTTGCATGTTTCATAACGTGATTATATGTCTTGAAACACCAAACGACGCATTATGATATATTTAGACGTGACGATAACGGACCTGGAGGCGGCACCGTGAGGCCACATGAAATTGAATTCTCCACGTTTGAGGGCGGGATTTTTACCGACCTTGTCCCCTACCAGTATGGGCGCGAGGTGTGCGTGCCCGGCCACGCGTTTGGGCCCGCGCGCCGTAGCCACTACCTGTTTCACTACATCATAGAGGGGTCGGGCTCGTTCACCGCCATCAACGACGCCGGCGAGCAGCGGATCTACGACCTTAAGGCGGGCGAGGGGTTCCTCATCTTCCCCGGGCAGATCACCACTTACGTGGCCGACCTTACGTCCCCGTGGGAATACATCTGGATCGAGTTCGACGGGTCGCACGTCAAGTCGTCACTCGACCGCATGGGATTCTCCCCCGCCCACCCTATCTACCGCGCCACCGACCCCGCCGTGCGCAGCGAGATGTTCGACGCCATGAAGAACATCCTGAGCCACCGCGACAGCTCGCCCGTATACCTGGTGGGCTGCACGTACTTTTTCTTCGATGCCTTCTTGCGCTCCGCCGAGCCGCACCGCACCACGCAGCCGTCACGCCTGCATGGCTTTTATATTGACAGCGCGCTGGGCTACATCGAAAAGAATTACCAGCACGACGTGAGCGTGGAGGACATCGCGCGGCACATCGGCCTCAACCGCAGCTACTTTGGCAAGATTTTTAAAGAAAGCATGGGCGTTTCGCCGCAGCAGTTTTTGATTGGATTCCGCATGGAAAAGGCCTGCGAGCTGCTGAAGCTCTCCTCGCTTTCCGTGGGCGAAGTGGGCCGCGCGGTGGGCTACCCCAACCAGCTGCATTTTTCGCGCGCATTCCGCAATACCTATGGCACCTCGCCGCGCACCTGGCGCCAGCAGCACACCGTCCGCTAACAGGTGAAATGAGGACAGAGATATTTCACGCGGGCCGTCTGGAAGCTAGGTGAACTGAGGACAGAGGACATTTCACCTATGGTTCCAAACGGCTTACCTAGGTGAAAATCCCTCTGCCCTCATTTCACCGAGGAGGGCGCTCGTCCCGCCACGCATTGGTTGCTAGCACTCGTACCAGGCAAAATCCCATGGGAGCAATGCAAAGGTCGCAAGCTCGGCCTTCTCGCCCGTAAGCAAATCCGTATATACCGCGCGCTCGGGCATCCAAACGGTCTTGGGAGCATCGCTAAAGTTGAAGACCGCATGAAGCGTCCTGCCCTCGTACGTGCGCACGATCCAAAGAATGGCCACGTCGCTGTAATCCTTGGGATAGACGGTTGCCTCCGCACTGAACACAGGGTCGGTGCGGCGAATGCGCTCGAGCTCCTCCAGCCCGTTGAAGATACGGTTCTGCACCGTACCCTTATGCTCGATGTTTTCGACCAGCTCCCACGGAAAGGCGCCGCGATGAAGGTAGCGCGAGTCGGCCGCTTTCTCGGGGTCCTCCTTATAGGAATAGTCGTTCACCTGGCCGACCTCATCGCCGCTGTAGATGATGGGCAGACCCGACTGCGAGAACATGTAGGCGTGGAGCATCAGATCCTTGCGCACGGCCACGCCCATAGCCTGCTGATCGCCCTCAAAGCCCGCCGCCTCGATACCGCACATGGAGGCGGTGGTGGCGCAGAAGCGCGCGTCGCCCGTCACGGGATCGGCGTTGTAGAGCTCGCCGCGGCTCGTGCTACCGGGCACAAACCCTTGGAAGTAGTCGTTGAGGTACTTCTTGTGCGGCACCTCCTCCTGGCCCCACTGCTTGAGCGCGGGATAATCGAGGCCCCACCCAATGTCATCGTGGCAGCGCAGGTAGTTGAGGAAGGTGTACGCGCGCGGCAGGCTGCACACGGCGTCGAGCTGCTGGCGCAGCAGGCGCGTGTCGCTCGTTGCCACGGTGTGCCAGGTGGTGGCCATGGTGGTCACGTTGTAGAGCATGTGGCACTCGGGTTTTTCGACCGTGCCAAAGTACGGCACGACCTCGACCGGAGCCATGACGACCTCGCCGAGCAGCACGATGCCCGGGCACACGATCTCGCCGATCATGCGCATCATGCGTACGATGGTATGGACCTGGGGGAGGTTGCGGCAGTTGGTGCCCAGCTGCTTCCAGATGTAGGGCACCGCGTCGATGCGGATGATGTCCATGCCCTGGTTGGCCAGGTAGAGGAAGTTGTACATCATCTCGTTGAACACGCGCGGGTTGCGATAGTTGAGGTCCCACTGGTAGGGGTAGAACTGCGTCATCACGCACTGGCCGCGTTCAGGCAGGTAGGTCCAGTGCCCGGGTGCCGTGGTGGGGAAAACCTGCGGCACGTCGCGGGTGTACTGGTCGATCACCGCCTGATTGGACTCAAAGAAGTAGCGGCTCATGTACTCGCCCTCGCCCGCCCGGGCACGACGAGCCCACTCGTGATCCTCCGAGGTGTGGTTCATCACAAAGTCCATGCACAGGCTGATGCCGTGCTGGTGGCACGTCTCGGCAAGATGCGCAAGGTCATCCATAGTGCCCAGGTCCGGGCGCACGCGACGGAAATCCTTGACCGCGTAGCCGCCGTCGGAGCGGCTCTTGTCAGCCGGCGTGTCGAGGAACGGCATGAGGTGGATGTAGTTGACGTTGCAGCGCTCCAGGTACGGCAGCTTTTCTTCGACGCCTTTGATGGTGCCGGCAAAGTTGTCGATGTACATCTGCATGCCGAGCATGTCCTGGTCGCGATACCATGCTCCCTGTGCCTCGCGCCGGGCGTCGAGGGCCTTGAGCGAAGCTGAGCGCTCGTTATAAAAACGATGCATCTGCTGCTCGAGCTCGGCAAACATGTCACCGTTGTCGTAGAGCTCCATGTAGAGCCAGCGGAGCTCGTCGTGGTGACGAGCCAAACGCTCCCGGAAAGCGGCCTCGTCCGGCTCCGGCGTGGGTACCGCGACGGGTACGGATGTGGCGGCTGGAGTCGCCGCGGCGGGCACGGGCGCGGCTGCTGAAGCTGCTACGACGTGCTTGCATGCGGCGCTATCTGCACTCGACGGTAATGATTGATTGGTGCGGTGAATTGACGACATACGCTCCCTCAAAAACAGAACAGTGCATCGGCCGGCACCCAATGCACTGGATTCCGATGCCGAAGCTACCAAGCGTTCGAACGCGTATGTTTGTCGCCGGGAATTACTATAGCGCCTTTAACCTGCGATGAGCAAGATGATTTGGCCGACAAGATATACAACGGGCGTGAGCAGGCACAGCACGATACCTGCGATGGACGCAACCATGCCAACGGTGCAGGTAAGGTCTTTGCGGTAGTCCTCGCGGCGCGCTTGGCGCGATAACCGAAAGCCTAAAACGCCTGCCACAGCACCCAAAAGCTGAAACGGCACGATGGGGCAAAACGCGATGACCATCGCAAGGGCACCCAACACAATCGAAGCAATGTCTTTCGGCATGGAAACCTCCGCACCATGCGCACCGGGGCGCAAATCGGATGGGCGCGCAGAGCGCCCCTTGGTGCCGACCATTATACGGCCAAATCGTGCAGGCGCACTCTCAAATGGAAGCTGGCCAAAACCTTGCCGAAAACTGACCGGAATCTGACCAAAAGCTGGCTTACTTTGCAACTATTTCCGCAGGTAAATACCGTTGACCGAAGAATTTGAGCAACGCCTTGCATCCCGATGCCCATGCATTATGCTCGCCCTATGGACAAGCATGAACCATCTCCCCTCATAGTGGTATCCCACCAATCAGCGCTCCGCGGCATCCGCTTTACGCGATGCCGATACGAGCATCTTCCCTGGACTCGCCTATCCCGAGCCGAGGGGGTTCGTATCCTGCAGCGCGCAAGCGCCAACATGGGAAGCATCGATCAAGGCGAGCTGGTACGGCACGGCTTTTGGAGCGGAAACGACGACGAGCGGTTTGACGTGCTTGTTGGAAGCTATGCCGCGATGAGGCACAACCAGGCGCTCGCTTGCCATGTTTGCTCATGCAACCTCCCAGCGCATGCAATCATGGAAGCGGCGCCGCAGCTGTATTGCGCATCCCCCGAACTCGCGCTTGTCCAATGCGCCGCTACGTCTGGTTTTGTGAGCACCCTTGCACTTGCATACGAGCTCTGCGGATCGTTCTCTCTGCGCGAAAGCAGAACGGACGACGCAAGCGGGACAGAAGACGACGAGTTGCCGGGATACGCCGAATCTGAACCCGTGCTTTCTTGCGCGGCGCTTGCAACGTTTCTCACACGGTGTCCTGCCGTCGGCGGGAAGCGCAATGCGCAAAAGGCTCTGCACTACGCCCTTGACGGCGCGCGATCCCCCATGGAAGCTATCGTTGGAGCCATGTTCCACTTGCCCCAGTCTCTGGGAGGCTTTGGATTGAACCTCGCCCTTAATCGCCGCATTGATTTTGGGCATGAGGCGCAGCTGGTCTCGACGATGACCCACGCGGTATGCGATGCGCTGGCGGTCGACGCAGCGGCAACCATTGAATATAACGGCGCGGATCACGACGCGGCATCGGCACGAATCCATGACGAACAGCGCAAACTGGGACTTGAAGCGATGGGCATCGCAACGTTCGCCCTCAACTATGAGCAGCTGTCCGACGTAACGGCGCTTGAGGTCGTGGCCCAGGTCTTGTACAAACGCGCTGGCAAACGGTATCGAAATCGGAGTCGGGCTTACCGGGTCAAGCAGGTTGAGCTCCTCAATGGGCTTCGTGTCGCCTACGGGCTCAAACCGTGCTAGCTAGGGGCTGCACGGACCGTGCACACAACTTGGCCGCAGCCAGGCCACCCTGTGATGAGCGTAAACAACGCCGCCAAACCAACAGAAACGATGCTACGCAACGCCAGCGCGATCAAAGTGGCCAAATTTTTCAGTGCTAGGTGTTTTGTCCTGGAATATGGTGGTGCGGTTTGGCAAGGAGGCTGGTAGACCGCTTGTGCGCGAGCGCCCTACCAGCCGTGTTGTAAAACCGCACCATTAAACGCCGGGACAAAAAACCTAGCACTGAAAAATTTGGCCATCAAACGGTAAGTCAGCTAACAAAGCTTTATTTACACACCCCTTCATAAGACACAAAAGGCATCCAATCGACCCTCAAGCACGCTGCACGGCCGTGCTTTAACACAAAAGCGCGCCCGCAGCACGGTGCTGCGGGCGCGCTGAGCAAATCGTTGTGAAAGCAATGCCCGTTCAGCGGGGAAGCCCGTTCCTAGCAGACACCCTGAGCCATCATGGCGTCAGCAACCTTCAGGAAGCCGGCAATGTTGGCGCCCATCACAAAGTTGCCCTCATGGCCATACGTACGCGCGGTGTCATCCACGTTGTGGAACATGCCACGCATGAGCTCCTCAAGCTTGCCGTCGACCTCGTCGAAGGTCCAAGACAGGTGCTCGGCGTTCTGGCTCATCTCGAGGCCCGACACGAGCACGCCGCCCGCATTGGCCGCCTTGCCCGGCATGAACGCAACACCATTCTCCTGCAGGTAGATGGTAGCGTCGGGCGTGGTGGGCATATTAGCGCCCTCACCAACGACCTTGCAGCCGTTGGCTACGAGCGCCTGCGCGTCCTCGAGCATGAGCGTGTTCTCTCGCGCGCAGGGCAGCGCGATGTCGCAAGCCAGCTGCCACACGCCGCGACCATCCTCGGCATGCCAGGTAGCGTTGGGGCGCTCGTCAACGTACATGGCCAGGCTCACGCCCTGGTCATGGCCGGAACGCTTCTTGTTGTAGATGTGCTCAAGCACCTGGTAGTCGATGCCGTCCGGGTCCTCAACCCAGCCCTTGGTATCGGAGCAAGCAATGGTCTTGCCGCCCAGCTGCGCAACCTTCTGAATCGCGTAAATGGCAACGTTGCCGGAGCCGTGCACCACCACGGTCTTGCCCTCAAACGAGTCGCCCTGGCTCTTAAGGTACTCGTCAACAAAGTACACCAGGCCATAGCCCGTGGCCTCGGTGCGCGCAAGCGAGCCGCCAAAGGTAAGGCCCTTGCCGGTGAGCACGCCCGACCACTCGTTGCGCAGGCGCTTGTACTGGCCAAACAGATAGCCGATCTCGCGGCCGCCCACGCCCAGGTCGCCGGCAGGCACGTCGGTGTTGGGACCAATGTGACGGCTGAGCTCGGTCATGAACGACTGGCAGAAAGCCATGACCTCGCGATTCGACTTGCCCTTGGGGTCAAAGTCAGAGCCGCCCTTGCCGCCGCCCATGGGCAGCGTGGTCAGCGCGTTCTTAAAAATCTGCTCAAAGCCGAGGAACTTAAGCATGCCCACGGTGACCGTCGGGTTAAAGCGAAGGCCGCCCTTGTAGGGGCCGATCGCGGAGTTGAACTCAACGCGATAACCGCGGTTAACCTGGACCTTGCCCTCGTCGTCGACCCACGGCACGCGGAACATCACAACGCGCTCGGGCTCAACAAGGCGTTCGAGCAACGCCTGCTCCTCAAATTCCGGGTGGGCCTCGATAGCGGGCTCGATGGTCTCGAGCACCTCAGTGGCCGCCTGCAAAAATTCGGGCTGGTCTGCATAGCGCTCGCACAGCCCATCAATTACACGCTGGGTATAGCTCATGAAAGACTCCCATCAACCGTTTACGATGATCATATGCCGCCGACGCGGCGGCATAAAAATGCCTGCAGAATTGTACGTCAACCGCTTTACTTCCCTGCGACCATATCGTTACGAAACCTCCCCGCAACATGAACGCCACGGGAGCCGTCGACATCGAGCTCCCAAAGCTTGTGCCCAGTTCTGAAGAGCCAGCGCAGTGACGTTGCCCGGCAGCGCGGAAACCTCTATAATGCTTGCTCTGGACGTCGGGACGTGGCGCAGTCTGGTAGCGCGCCTGCTTTGGGAGCAGGATGTCGCAGGTTCGAATCCTGTCGTCCCGACCATATGCGGGCGTAGTTCAATGGTAGAACCCCAGCCTTCCAAGCTGATGACGCGGGTTCGATTCCCGTCGCCCGCTCCAGAAATGTCTCGAGCCCGGTACCCTGCGGTACCGGGCTCGTTTTGCATGCCGGCAATATGCTGCTCAACCGATCGCATCTGCCCCGCGGCGACCCCGCCCCCTCGTCTTAAGGGCCGTTATGCACCGTCCAGCTCACGCCGTTCCTATAAGCCGCGCCTCTGGGCTCGCACCGCTTGGGCAGCAGCGCAGTCACCGTCGTGTATGGCAACCTGCTACAGAAACTCGATAGATCCTGTCGCGGCGTCCATGGAACCCACGCGGGCGAGCGACTCCACGCGGTACCCCTGAGCGCGCAGGCGATCTCCCCCGCCCTGGAACGCTTTTTCAATGGCAATACCCATGCCCACAACCTCGGCGCCCGCCAGATGGCACAGGTCGACGAGCCCCTCGAGGGCTTTGCCGTTGGCCAAAAAGTCGTCGATGATCAGCACATGGTCCTCTGGGCCCAGGAATCGCTTTCCCACGATAACGGGAAATTCGCGCTGCTTGGTGTAGGAGTAGATGGTCGTTACGTACTGCTCGCCGTCGAGATTGATGGAAGGCGCCTTTTTGGCAAACACCACCGGCACACTGCCAAAATGCCGCGCTGCCACGCAGGCGATACCAATGCCCGAGGCCTCAATGGTCAATATCTTGGTGATGCGCTCGCCGGCAAACAGGCGCGCCCATTCGGCTCCCATGGCATCGAACAGCGCCACATCGCATTGGTGGTTCAAAAACGCATCCACCTTAAGGACATCGCCTGCTTTGACCGCGCCATCGCTGCGAATGCGGTCCTCGAGCTCCTTCATGGCTTCTCCCAACTATGATTGGCCCTGTGCGCCCTTCGCGCGGCGGGCATCCTACCGCATACCATGGACCGGCCGCATGGGGTTGACCGGCCGACGCCGCGCGAATCGCTTCAAACGGTCAGTTTGGACCCGTCCCCAAATGACCCTCAAATAACCCAAATTAGACGTGGGCGAGAGCCTGAGACACGTCGTCGATCAGGTCTTCGGTGTCCTCGATGCCGCAGGACAGGCGCACCATGTCCGGAGCGATGCCGGCAGCAGCCAGCTCCTCATCGTTCATCTGGCGATGCGTGGCGTTGGCCGGGTGCAGCACGCAGGTGCGCGCATCGGCCACGTGGGTCGCGATCTGCGCCACATGGAGGTTCTTCATGAACTCCTCTGCCGCCGCGCGACCGCCGGTAAAGCCAAAGCTCACCACGCCGCAGCAGCCATGGGGCAGGTACTTCTGGGCAAGCTGGTAGCTGGGATCGGACGGGAGGCCCGGATACTTCACGAAGCGCACCTTGGGGTGACTCTCCAAAAACTCTGCCATGGCCTGACCGTTTTTCACATGCTGCTTCATGCGCACGTGCAAGCTCTCCAGGCCGCTATTGAGGAAGAACGCGTGCATCGGCGACTGGATCGGCCCCAGATCGCGCATGAGCTGCGAGATCGCCTTGGTAATGTAGGCGCCGCCCTGGCCGAATTTTTGCGTATACACAACGCCGTGGTAGGTCTCGTCCGGCGTCGTGAGGCCCGGGAACTTGTCCGCGTGCGCATCCCAGTCAAAGTTGCCGGAGTCAACGATCGCGCCGCCCACGCAGGCCCCATGGCCGTCCATGTACTTGGTGGTGGAATGCGTCACGATGTCGGCGCCCCACTCAAAAGGTCGGCAGAACACCGGCGTGGGGAACGTGTTGTCCACGATGAGCGGCACGCCGTGGGCATGGGCCGCCGCCGCGAAGCGCTCGATGTCGAGCACGTCGAGCGCGGGATTGGCGATCGTCTCGCCAAAAACCGCCTTGGTGTTGGGACGGAAAGCGGTCTCGAGCTCCTCGTCGGTGCAATCGGGCGCTACGAACGTGCACTCTAGGCCCATGCGCGCCATCGTGTGCGCGAGCAGGTTGTACGAGCCACCATAGATAGCCGAGCTTGCCACCACATGGTCGCCCGCGCCGGCGATGTTGAAGACCGCAAAGAAGTTCGCCGCCTGGCCCGAGCTCGTGAGCATGGCCGCCGTGCCGCCCTCGAGCTCGCAAATCTTAGCCGCCACTGCGTCGTTGGTGGGGTTCTGCAGGCGCGTGTAGAAGTAGCCCGACTCATCGAGGTCAAAAAGACGGCCCATGTGCTCAGACGTATCGTACTTCCACGTGGTCGACTGATAGATGGGGACCTGACGCGGCTCAGCGTCGCCCGGGCGGTAGCCGCCCTGCACACAGGTAGTGCCCAGATGCTCTGCCATGTTTGCTCCTTTGCACTTGGAAATCTTGGCTGCACCGGCGTGCGCATGCGGCAGCGCGCCGGTACGCATAAGCTTACTCGCTTTCTTGCGTGGCGCGGGCAGCGTATCGCGAATTTACCGAGTGGTAGCGGTAAGCGGAGACCCGTCGCCGTCCCGGGCGCGCCGGGGTATCATATGAAGCGCTCTCAAGTCGCCGCACGCGGGTGCAGAGGCCGCACAGCCCCGCCCGCCGCTTGTCACGAAAGGAACCTCATGGCCGCTACCACCCTAAGTTCCCGCATCGACCAACTCACCGCACGCGCCGCCGAGCTGCATGACGAGCGCGGCTTAAATTGCGCCCAAGCCGTCGCCTGCGCCCTTGCGCCCGAGATCGGCGCCGACGCCGAGGCTGCATACACGCTCTCCGAGGGCTTTGGAGCCGGCATGGGCGGACGCACCCAAACCTGCGGCGCCATCTCGGGTGGCATTATGGCAATCAGCCAGGTAAGCAGCGGTGGCTCCGAGGTCTCGGGCACGACCAAAAAGCAAACGTACCAGCTCGCACGGGAACTTGTTGAACGGTTTGACAGCAAAAACGGCTCGACCTTGTGCTGCGAGCTCAAAGGCATCAACTGCGCGCACGGGCCGCTCCGCAGCTGCGCAGGATGCATCGAAGATGCCGTCGTCCTCACCGCGCAGATTATCGATCGCTTTACCGCCGAGCACTAGACGGTGCACCTCGCCGCGCCACCTCAAGCGCGACAGCGCAGGCGCTCACCACTCGCGCACGCAAAACGGGCGGCTGCAAGGCACTCCTCGCAGCCGCCCGTTGCATGAACGCATCGTGCATGCCCACAGCTAAAACTCAGCAAAGCGCGGTGCCGACACCTCAACGCGCTCGCGCCCCGCCATCCGTTCGCGCAGCGCCGCAACAAACGCGTGCTCGCCCCCCATCTTGAACACAAGCGACAGCGTCACCTCGTCGGTATATGCGGTGTCTGCGACCTTACCGCCCGCCTGCTCGACCATGTGCAGCACCTGCTCGTACTGCGGGTAGCTCACCGTTACCGTTACCGAAACCACCGAGGTCATCTCGACGAGCTGTCCTGCCGTCCGCGCGGCCTCGACGGCCTCCTGCGCAGCTGCTGTGTAGGCGCGCACGAGCCCACCCGGGCCCAGCAGCGTTCCGCCAAAGTAGCGCGTGGTCACGCAGCACACATCGCGCAGCCCCACGCCGCGCAGCACCTCGAGCGTCGGCATGCCGCTTGTACGCTGCGGCTCGCCGTCGTCGCTCGCGCGCTCGCGGCCATCGGCCAAGATCCACGCCGGCACGTTGTGGCGCGCATCAAAATGCCGTGCGCGCACCGCCGCGATGTGCTCAGCAGCCGCCTCCTCGCTCTCCACGTGCACAAGCTGCGCAATAAAGCGGCTTTTGCGGTCTACGACCTCGGCCTGGGCTTCATACCCCGCACGAACCGTGGTATAGCTTTCCATCCGCGCCCGCTCCTCGCTGTTGCCCGCCGCAGACGCTAGGAGTTCTTCATCACGATGTTGTCGATCGTGTCGGCAACGTGCTCGCAGTAGTCTACGCAGTACTCCAAGAACGAATAGGTTTCGTGCCAGGTAAACACCACGATCGGATCCGTGCAGGTGGTATGCAGCTTACGCATAGCCTTCATGTACAGTGCGTCGGCGTCCTCCTCGATGGAGTTGAGCTCGACCACGTACTTGCGCAGGTTCTTGGACTTCTTGTACTGCGCGAGCTCGCCCACCAAGCGGCGCATGGTCTCGCAGCCGCGCACCACCATGTCCACCATCTCGAGCGCATCAGGACGAATCTCGCGGATGTTGTCGAAGTACAGCCGATGCAGCACGCCCTCGATCCGATCGGTCACCGTGTCCAGATAATCGTTCAGCACGGCGATGTCCTCGCGCTCGATAGGCGTCACAAAGGCCGTCACCAGGGCGTTTTGCACATCGTGCTTTTTGTCGTCGGCCGCTTGCTCGATCTCGTGCATCTCGTTGATGGCTTCCTCGATGCGGTCGGGATCAAAGTTATGCATGATCTTCGACAGCAGCTGCGCCGCCTGGCACGAAAAATCCGCGCTCGCGCAGAACGCATCAAAGTAGAACGCATCGTTCTTCCTGGCCATGGGATCCTCCCGATTCTCGTTTTTCACTATGGTTGGCAGCGCGGCACTCTGCCGCGCAATCAGTGCACATGCGCCGCCTTTGCCCTGCGGCGCCTTAGGGCAGCGGTTTCTGTTAGAACACCACCATGAAGATCTTCGCCATCACAAAGCTGATGAGGCCACATCCCGGGAAGGTGAACACCCAGGTGAGCATCATGTCCTTAACCACGGAGAAGTTAATGGCCGAGAGACGCTTGACCGCGCCCACGCCCATGATGGCGCTCGTCTTGGTGTGCGTAGTCGAGACGGGGATGCCCGTCAGCGTCGAAAGCAGAATGCAGATTGCGCCGGCGAGGTCGGCCGAGAAGCCCTGGAACGTCTCGAGCTTCACCATGTCCATGCCCACGGATTTGATGATCTTCTCGCCGCCGACGCTTGTGCCCACGCCCATGGTCACGCTGCAGATCATCATGAGCCAGATGGGAATCACGGCGCCCACCAGGTCGGGCTGGCCGTTGCAGAACGCCACGCCCAGCAGCAAGACGCCAATGAACTTCTGGCCATCCTGCGCACCATGCATGAAGCTCATGGCTGCCGCGCCAAAAATCTGGGCGTACTTAAAGACCTTGTTGGTGCGCCGCCGGTCCATATTGGCGCAGATGATGGTGAGCACCTTGCAGATGACCCAACCGAGCACAAAGCCGAGCGCCAGACTCAGCACGAGGCCGTAGATGACCTTAATCCACTCCTCGCCGTTAACGCCGTCCAGGCCGCCCTGCACCGCGAGCGCCGCGCCGGTGAGTCCGGCGATGAGGCTGTGGCTCTCGCTGGTAGGAATGCCAAAGATCGAGGCGCCCACGCTGTAGACCACGATGGAAAACAGCGCCGCGCAGAGCGCCACGAGCGCCATCTGGGTGTTGGTGCCAAAGTCGACCATGTTCGAGATGGTCGAGGCGACCGACGAGTTCACGAGGGTCATGATGAGCACGCCCAGGAAGTTGAAGACCGCGCTCATGATGATCGCCGGACGAATATTGATGGTTCGCGTGGTAACCGCCGTTGCAATGGCGTTGGGGGCGTCGGTCCACCCGTTGACAAAGATCACGCCCAGCGTGAGCAGGACGGTGACGGCCAGGATGGGGTTCGAGGCCAACTGCGCAATAAACTGCGCAAGCGAGACATCCAAGACAGTTCTCCCCTATTCGGCTTTCCGGGATATGCAGCTGAGCATCCCGACACGGACACACGTATTTTACCGTTTCTTAACGTACTATTTATGTTAAGCGGGGGATTTATCAGCGCTTTGTAAGAGGCATCTTTGAGTCCACGGTTCTGAACTGGGGTTTTGTTGTGCCTGCCAGAAAGACCTTACATGCGCTTTACATTTGGCTGATATTGAGCTTGCCTGATGCGTGCAAAACCTACGCGTTCCCATGCATAAAGAGGACGAAGCGGGCCGATAAGCCGGGTTCTGTCGCGGACGATCATTTATCTTGGCGTGCACGTTCCCTATTTGCGCTTGCTCCGGATGGGGTTTACCAAGCCGCCGCGTTGCCGCGACGCTGGTGGTCTCTTACACCACCGTTTCAGCTTTTCCCTTTACGCGCCGAGTCAGCACGCAGGTGGGAGTCTTCTTTTCTGCGGCACTTTCCGTCGGATCGCTCCGCCTGGCCGTTAGCCAGCATCCTGCCCTGTGGAGCCCGGACTTTCCTCACGCCACTGCCGAGGCACTGGTCGCGCGATCGTCTGGCCCGCTTCGCGCGAGGTATTGTAGCATCTAGCGCCCGCGGCGGCGCGCCTGCCCCAAATCCACACGACCACCCCACCCCAGCTGAAATGAGGACAGAGGTGAAATGAGGACAGAGGAAAAATCATCTGCCGCCCTACGGAGACTAAAATCCTCTGTCCCTCATTTCACCTCGGGGCCGCCGCGCAAGCGACGACCCCGTTCAATCAGCGTGTTACACGTTTTGCTCATGAGCTTACATAAGCTTGCGGAAGAGGCCCTTGATGTCCTCGACGCTCACGTCGCGCGGGTTGCCCGGCGCGCAGGCGTCGGCGTGCGCGGACTCGGCCAGGAAGTCCAGGTCCTCTTCCTTGAGGGCCTCGACCTTGGTGGGGATACCCACGTCCTGCCCCAGCTTGGCCACGGCGTCAATAGCCGCGCGGCGGTACTCGTCCTGCGACATTGCGTCCACGCCCTCGACGCCCATGGCGCGTGCGATCTCGCGATACTTCTCGCCGGCCTCAGGCGCGTTGTACTCCATCACGATCGGCAGCGCCATAGCGCAGGCCACGCCGTGCGGAGTGTCGTAGACGGCGCCCAGGGTGTGCGCCATGGAGTGCGCGTGCCCAAGCCGACGTTGGAGAAGCCCATACCCGCGATGTACTCAGCAAGCGCCATGCCCTCGCGGCCGCTTCCCGGCTCGCCGCTCTTAGCCTCGGAAACGGCGTCGCGCAGATGGGTAGCGATGAGGCGGATGGCCTCGAGGTGGAACATGTCGGTCATGGCCCAAGCGGCCTTGGTGGTGTAGCCCTCGATGGCGTGCGTGAGCGCGTCCATGCCGGTGGCGGCGGTGAGGCCCGCGGGCATGGTGGCCATCATGTCGGGGTCAACGACGGCCACGACGGGCATGTCATGCGGGTCGACGCAGACGAACTTGCGCTTGCGCTCGACGTCGGTGATGACGTAGTTGATGGTAACCTCGGCCGCGGTGCCCGCCGTGGTGGGAACAGCGATGATGGGCGTGCAGGGGTTCTTGGTGGGCGCGGTGCCCTCGAGCGAGCGATACAATGGGGCCACCGGAACCATTGCCGCGCAACGTCCACGGAGCGCACGCTGCATACCAAGGAGGACCCCATGTCTTTTACCGACCTGACCCGTGCTCGCTATTCTTGTCGCGCCTACGAGCAGCGTGATATTGAGCCCGAGGTGCTTGCCACCGTTATCGAAGCGGGCCGCATTGCCCCTTCGGCACACAACAACCATCCCACCCGCCTCGTCGTGTGCGATACGCCCGAGCTGCGCGAAAAGGCCGCCCGTGCGGCGCATCACTTTGCCCAGGACGGTAGCGTCTTTGGTGCGCCCGTTGTGGTGCTCGCCTGCGCCCGCACGGCCGATGCCTGGGTGCGCCGCAACGATGGGATGAGCTCCGCACTCATCGATACGTCGATCGTGGTCGACCAGATGATGATGCAAGCTACCGAGCTTGGGCTGGGGACCTGCTGGGTTTGCATGTTCGACCCCGAAATCGCACGCAATGAGTTTGACCTGCCTGAAGGCGTAGAGCCCATCTCGATGCTCACCATGGGCTACCCGGCCGATACCATCGCCGACCCCGAAAAGCGCGAAGCTCGCTGCATCCCCCTGGCCCAGTTTTGCGACGTCACCCGCTAGCGCGACAACAACGTAAGGGCACAAAGTTGCCGGGCCCCTCTGTCCTCAAGGGAACAGCGTTGCCCGGCTTCTTTGTTGCCAGCTATCTTTGTTGCCCGGTATCTTTGCTATCCGGCTTCTTTGTCCCGCTAAAGGCCCATATCTTGCTTGAGGCGGGCCAGCTCCTCGTCCACCGCTGCCGTCGACCCGGCCTCGGCGTACTTCTTCTCAAGTTCCGCCGCGGCATCCTTGGGCTCATCGCGCAGCTCACTCATGGCATTCGAGCGGTCGAGCATCTCGTCCGCCTTGGCTTCCATGCGGTCGAACGCGCTCATCGCACCCGCTGCGCGGTCGCCCGCCGACGACACCTTGTTCACCTTGTCCTGCGTCTTGGCAACGGCAACCTTCGCCTTGATGGCCTCGCGCCGGCCCTTGAGCGCCTCGATGTCGCCTACGAGCTTGTCGTGCATCTGCCGCATCTTGGATGCGTTCTCGTGCGCCGCGTCGGCAGCCGCGCGCAGCCCATCACCCTTGGCAACGAGCTGCTGCTTCTTGGCCAAGAAGGTCCGCGCATCGTCCTCGTTGCCCGCTTTGAGCGCCTGGCGCGCCAGGTCCTCGTATTTGGCAACCTCGGCCTCATTGTCTTCAACCTGGCGCTGTGTGCGCTTTTCCTCGGCTATCACGCCCGCTGTCTCCTGTTTGACCTCGGCAAGCGACTCGGTCAGGTCGCGCAGGTACTGGTCGACCATCTTGGCCGGGTCCTCTGCGCGGTCAAGCAGCTCGTTAATGTTCGCCTTGACGATGTCGGTAAACCGATCGAGCATTCCCATAACTGACTCCTTTGTTCAGACCGGGCCTCCCCCGGCAGCAATGGCGCCCATGCGCCATTGCTCACCTTGTACCCGTGCGACAGCGCTCACTCACAAATGGTTGTCGCCGTCTTTCTTAGCGTACTTCTTCTCCAAATCCTCCAGATCCGCATCGCCAAAAGTCTCAAGCGGCGTGTTCAGCACATCCTCCATGCGCTTGGCCTCGCGCTCCTTGGACGCGCGGTACTTCTTCACACCCACAAACACGAGCGCCGCCACGATCACGACCGCCGCGCAGATGGCCACATACACCACCGGCGACGTCGTGCGGCTCATGATGCGCTCACCGGCGTCCTCAAACGCACGCGCAAAAATCTCGTCCTCAGAGATAGAGTAATCCTGGTAGTAGCGGTCAAGGTAGTCGGCCAAAATCCCGACCGCCTCGTCATCCATCACCGTCTTGGCCTGGCTGCCCACCGCGTAACCGCAGTTATACGAGCCATTGCCATCGTCGCAGAACATGAGCAAGAAGCCGGCCTCGTCGTCAAACACGTCGTCATAACGCTTCTCCGCCTCCGCGGAAAGCGCAGCTGTTGAGGTTTCACTACCGTTGGGCAAGATCCACACAAAGGGCTGTACGCCCGTCTTGTCATAAAACGCCGTCATGCCCCGCTCAATAGTACCGGGGCTCGTAATCCAACCGCCGTCGTCGTCGCGATAATGGCGGCTGAGCTTGGCGGTCACCGCACTTGCGGGCAGCGCCTCACGGTCAACGGTGGAGGCAGCGACATCGGCGCTCAGCACCGCGGTCGAACACGAGGTCAGCTGGGTTGCAGCACCACCCAAAAGCACCATGAGCAGCGCAACCATAACGAGCGCGATGAGCACCGACAGGCAGCCGCATCCGCCTTGGCCTCCCGAACCGCCGGAGTCTCCCCCGTTGCGGCCACCGCCCGTGCTGCGGCCAAGGCCAAAGCCCGCCATAAACGGCCAGAAGCCGCCGCCAGAGACCACCGGCCGAGGCCAGCGCGGAG
>CASEER010000019.1 GCA_949287085.1 uncultured Coriobacteriaceae bacterium | reverse complement strand
GAAAGCTCGCGGCCGTCCTCGTCGCGCAGCTCGTAGGGCAGGCGGCACGGCTGGGCGCACATGCCGCGATTGGCCGAGCGCCCCGCCTGGCAAAAGCTCGACAGCAAGCAGATGCCCGAGTAGCTAAAGCAAATGGATCCGTGGGCAAAAACCTCGAGGTCAACGGAGCAGGCATCGTGGATGGCGGCGATTTCGGGGATGGAAAGCTCGCGCGAGAGCGTTACGCGGTCAGCGCCCAGCCCGGCGCACCAAGCCGTTGCGCGCGCGTCGTGAATGTTGGCCTGGGTCGAGATGTGCGTCTCAATGGTGGGCAGGAGTCGCCGGACCTCGGCAAAGAGCCCCCAGTCCTGAATAATAAAGGCGTCGGCCCCCAGCTCTGCGCAGTGGCGGACCGTCTCGAGCGCCTCGGGCAGCTCGGCGTCCTTGATCACGATGTTGATGGTCACGTATACGCGCGCGCCCGCCAGGTGCGCCGTGCGGCACGCGGCGGCAAACTCCTCGTCCGTAAAGTTCTGCGCTTTGCGGCGGGCGTTAAACGCTCCCATGCCGCAGTAGATGGCATCCGCGCCGGCGGCCAGCGCGGCGGCAAAGGCATCGGGGCCTCCGGCGGGGGCCAGGAGCTCCACGGGGCGGGGCGTACCGGGATCAGGTGTGGTAGGGCGGTCAGCCATGAAATCCTCTCGATCGTGGCCCACGGGGCAAGGCGGATCGGGCGCCTGTCTTGCCCCGTGGCCCAAGGCAAAGCGGCCCCATTATACGGTCATAGGGGTAGCTCCGCTGCTCGGCGGGCCTGCATCCTGCGCTTTCTCCATGCTCCGCATCAAATTTGAGAACTCGTATAAACGAGTAGCAATCGCTGTATCATGATGCGCGGGCACGTGTCGCGCAAGCGTGCGACGTGCAAGTCTATGATGTGGCTGCCGTGCGACCGCGTGCGGGCGCGCCGGGGGATTCGAAAGGGCACCTTATGACGTACGACTTTCAATCGATCGTCGACCGACACGGGCAGGACGCGCTTGCGGTTGATGGCCCGGGCAAGCGCTCAGGCTCTGCGCCCGACGCGCCCCAGGACGGCTTCGACTTCATTCCCATGTGGGTCGCCGACATGAACTTCCCCGTGCTGCACACCATCCAGGACGCCATTATCGCCCGCGCGCGCGAGCCGCACTTTGGCTACTTTATGCCGCGTGACGAGTACTTTGATGAAATTATTCAATGGCACGAGCGCCGGCATGGCGTAACCGGCCTCAAGCCCGAGCACATCGGGTACGAAAACGGCGTGCTGGGCGGCGTCATCTCGACGCTCCGCTCGTTCATGGCGCCGGGTGACGCCGTGCTGCTGCACAGCCCCACCTACATTGGATTTACCAGCAGCATCGAAAACGCGGGATTCCGCATTGTGCTCTCGCCGCTGGTGCGCGACGAGCAGGGCGTGTGGCGCATGGACTTTGACGACATGGAACGCAAGCTCGCCAGCAACAAGATCCATGCGGCGGTGTTCTGCTCGCCCCATAACCCGTGCGGCCGCGTGTGGGAGCGTTGGGAGATCGAGCGCGCCATGGAGCTGTACCAGCGCTATGACTGCGTGGTCGTTTCGGACGAGATTTGGTCCGACATCGTCATGCCGGGGCATACGCACATCCCCACGCAGTCGGTGTCGGAGGATGCGCGCAACCGCACGGTGGCGCTGTACGCGCCCAGCAAGACCTTCAACCTGGCGGGCCTGGTGGGCAGCTACCACATTATTTACAACGACTACCTGCGCGATCGCGAAACGGCAACGGCGTCCAAGGCGCACTACAACGAGATGAACGTGCTGTCGATGCACGCCCTCATAGGCGCTTACCAGCCCGAAGGGTACGTGTGGGTGGATGAGCTGTGCGAGACCATCGACCAGAACATCTCGTTTGCATGCTCGTATATCGCCGAGCATTTTGAGGGCGTTGATGTGGCGCGGCCCGAGGGCACCTACATGCTCTTCCTCGATTGCTCGGGGTGGCTCGCCGCGCATGGCAAGGACATCGACTGGCTTCAAAAGGCGGGTTGGCGCGTGGGCGTGGGCTGGCAGGACGGTCGTCCCTTCCACGGCCCGCAGGCCATTCGCATGAACCTCGCCCTGCCGCTCGCGCGCGTGCAGGAAGCCTTCGACCGGCTCGACCGCTATGTGTTTAACGCCTAGGGTGGAACCGCACAGCCTCATGGATGCTTGTAGCAGGATGGGCTTTGTGGTGGTAAACGCCGCTGCGGCGATGCCCCAAGTAGCAAGCGCTGCCGCGGCGTAGCTCCGGGCGCGCTGGTTCCGCGCACTTGTGATAGGCTAGCCGCGGATTATTGCCGTACGGAAAGCGTATCCCCATGCCTGCAGGATTGCTCCCCATCATCTATCTCGCCTTTATTAGCCTGGGCCTGCCCGATTCTGCCATTGGCTCGGCATGGCCCACCATGGCGCCAGCGCTGGGCGCGGGTATTTCGTGGGTGGGCGTGGTCACGATGATCATCTCGGCGGGGACCATCGTGTCGAGCCTGATGTCGGTGCGCGTGGTTGAGCGGTTTGGCACCGGCCGCGTGACGGTGGTGAGCGTGGTGCTCACCGCGGCGGCGCTCGTCGGGTTCTCGCAATCGGGCGCATTCTGGCAGCTTTGTCTGTGGGCCGTGCCGTACGGCCTGGGCGCGGGCGCGGTGGACGCGGCGCTCAACGCGTTTGTGGCGGTGCATTACGAGTCGCAGCATATGAGCTGGCTGCACTGCATGTGGGGCGTGGGCGCCAGCGGCGGTCCCATGATCATGGCGCAATGTCTTGAGCGGAGCACCTGGTCAACAGGCTTTTTTGTGCTTGGCGGCATACAGGTGGCCATTGCCGCGGTGCTTACCTTGTCGCTTCCGCTCTGGCGCGACCGCAAGCTGCCGCATGCCGCGGACGACCTGGGTTCCTCGGCTGCCGCTTCCGCCCCGCGCGCTCACCATACGCGCCGCGAGCTTCTGCGTCTGCCGGGCGTTGCGGCGGTGCTCGTGAGCTTTTTCTGCTACAGCGCCATCGAGGCAACCTGCGGCAATTGGGCGGCAACCTACTGCACGCTGGCCCGTGGCATCGACGCGGGGACGGCTGCCAGCTGGGCGGCGCTCTTTTATGTGGGCATAACGGCGGGCCGTGCGGTGAGCGGTTTTATCTCGCTTAAGGTGAGCGACCGCAACATGATTCGCCTGGGTCAGGCACTCATTGCGGTGGCGCTGGCGTGCGTGCTGACACCCGCGGGCAATACCGCGCTGCTGGTGGGGCTCGTGCTGCTGGGATGTGGCTGCGCGCCCATTTATCCGTCGACGATTCACGCCACGCCCGCGCGTTTTGGTGACGACCTTGCGCTCGAGCTCACGGGCATGCAGATGGCGTTCGCCTATGTTGGCTCGCTGGCAATGTCGCCGCTCTTTGGCGTGCTCGCGCAGTTTGTGGGTGCGTGGCTCTACCCGGTCTACCTTGCGCTCTTTTTGGTGGGCATGATTGTTTCTGGAGAGCGCCTCAACCGCCGCGTGCGCTCTTAAGCTAGGCGCACACCATCCCATCTCGTCTGCTGCTCAAATGTGGATTTCCGCAGGTTACGTGGGCTCACGCAAGTTTTTCTAGCATTTCGGCACGCACACGCGTATCATAGCGACCGTATTGCCCGGCTCCTGTCGGCAATTTGTTGTGCCGCGACAGCCAGCGCCGCGCAGCAACGGCAGGAGGCACGAGGACAACCCGACCAGGCCAAAGAGCCCAGAGGTAACATTTCCTCTGTCCTCATTTCACGCTTGGGAGTGGCCACGCCCCGTGCTTAAAACCCCAAAGGAGTGAACATGGCTGAAGAGAAGTACGTCCCGCGTTTGAAGACCAAGTACCTCAACGAGGTCCGCAAGCAGCTGCAGGACAAGTTCCAGTACAAGAATGTCATGATGATCCCGAAGATCGAGAAGATCGTCGTGAACATGGGCGTCGGCGAGGCCGCGACCGATTCCAAGGCCATCGACGGTGCCGTGCGCGACCTGCGCGCCATCACCGGCCAGCAGCCGATGATCACCCGCGCCCGCAAGTCCATCGCGTCCTTCCGTCTTCGTGCCGGCATGCCCATCGGCGCCAAGGTCACCCTCCGCGGCGATCGCATGTGGGAGTTCCTCGATCGCCTCACCGCCATCGCGATCCCCCGTATCCGCGACTTCCGCGGCATCTCGCCCGACAGCTTTGATGGCCGCGGCAACTTCTCCATGGGCGTGACCGAGCAGCTCATCTTCCCCGAGATCGATTTCGATTCCATCGACCGCCAGCGCGGCATGGACATCACCATCGTCACCACCGCCAAGACCGACGAAGAGGGCCGTGCCCTGCTCGACGGCTTTGGGTTCCCGTTCAAGAAGTAGTCAAATCGCTCCGGCTCCGGGCTGCGCCTAAGGGGGTGCGGCCCGCCCGGTGCTTTGTCATCCGGTAGAGGAGGTAAGTAAGTGGCTAAGACATCGATGATCGTCAAACAGCAGCGCGAGCCGAAGTTCTCGACCCGCAAGTACACCCGCTGCCAGCGTTGCGGCCGTCCGCATTCGGTTTACCGCAAGTTTGGTCTGTGCCGTGTGTGCTTCCGCGAGCTGGCGCTCAAGGGCGAGCTTCCCGGCATCAAGAAGGCCAGCTGGTAAGTCACTACCAGTGCTTGGGGTGTGCAGCCCTAAGCAGGGAAGATCGTGCACGGCAGGCTCGGTCGCTATGGGTGACTGAGGACCGGTTGCACGAGTTCATCTAGAACGAAGGAGAATCTGCATGAACCTGACAGACCCGATTGCAGACATGCTTACGCGCATCCGCAACGGCAACTCTGCGAACAAGGCCGCCGTCTCCATGCCGAGCTCGAAGAAGCTCGTCGAGATCGCGCGCGTCCTTCACGAGGAGGGTTACATCGAGGGCTACACGGTCGAGGATACCGTGCCCCAGAAGACCCTCACCATTACGCTTAAGTACGGCCCCAAGAAGCAGAAGGTCATCAACGGCATTCGTCGCATTTCCAAGCCTGGTCTGCGCAAGTATGCCGGCGTGGCCGACATCCCCCGCGTCCGCGGTGGTCTTGGTACCGCTATCGTTTCCACCAGCAAGGGCGTTATGTGCGACCGCGACTGCCGTAAGGCTAACGTCGGCGGCGAGATCATCGCGTTCGTCTGGTAAGACGACTGGCGAGTAGAAGGAAGGAGAACACCGTGTCCCGTATCGGTAAAAAGCCTGTCCAGATTCCCGCCGGAGTCGAGGTGGCAGTCGATGGTCAGCACGTGACCGTCAAGGGCCCCAAGGGCCAGCTCGAGCTTGATTTCTACAACAAGCTCTCCGTCTCCGTTGAGGAGAACGAGCTCGTCGTGAGCCGTCCGGATGATGAGCGCGAGACCCGCGCCCGTCACGGCCTCACCCGCGCGCTCATCCAGAACATGGTGACCGGCGTGTCCGAGGGCTACACCAAGCAGCTCGAGCTCGCTGGCGTTGGCTACCGTGTGCAGCTCAAGGGCAAGGACCTCGAGATGTCGCTCGGTTACTCTCACCCCGTCCTGTACGCCGCTCCCGAAGGCATCACCTTCGAGGTGCCCGACAACACGCACATCAACGTGAAGGGCATCGACAAGCAGCAGGTGGGCCAGGTTGCCGCCGAGATTCGCGGCAAGCGTCCGCCCGAGCCGTACAAGGGCAAGGGTATCCACTACGTGGGCGAGCACATCCGTCGTAAGCTCGGTAAGGCCGCTAAGTAGTAGCAGACGCACACCTTGTTCAAGTCCCGCACCCCGTTAGGTGCGGGCAAGATCCTCTAAGGAGCATTCAATGGATAAGAACAAAGCGAAGGCAGCCGGCCTCAAGCGCCGTCAGCGTCGCGTTCGCGGGAAGATCTTCGGCACGCCCGAGCGCCCGCGCCTGCGTGTGGTTCGCACCAACGCCAACATCTACGCCATGATCGTGGACGATACCCAGGGCAAGACCCTCGTGTCCGCTTCGACCCTCGAGGCCGATTTCAAGGGCACCCACACCTCCAACAAGGAGGCTGCGGAGAAGGTCGGCGAGCTCGTGGGCAAGCGCGCCATCGAGGCCGGCATCAAGGCCGTCCGTTTTGACCGTGGCGGTCGTATCTACCATGGGCGCATCAAGGCCCTCGCCGACGGTGCCCGTGCCGCCGGTCTCGAGTTCTAGGAGGTTAGAAGCACATGGCTCGTAATCGAGATAACAAGCAGCGCGAGGCCTCCGAGTTCGAGGAGCGCGTCGTCTTCATTAACCGCGTGGCCAAGACCGTCAAGGGTGGTCGCCGCATGTCGCTCGTGGCGCTCGTCGTCGTGGGCGATGGCAAGGGCAACGTGGGCATCGGCATGGGTAAGTCCGCCGAGGTGCCCATGGCCATCTCCAAGGCTTCGCTCGACGCCAAGAAGCACATGTTCCACGTGCCGGTGACCGACGAGGGCACCATTCCGCACGAGGTCGAGGGCCACTTTGGCGCCGGCCGCATCATCATCAAGCCCGCTGTTGAGGGTACCGGCGTCATCGCCGGCGGCGCGGTGCGCCCCCTCTTCGAGCTTGCTGGCATCAAGAACGTTCTCTCCAAGTCGCTCGGTACCGACAACGGCCTCAACATCATCAAGGCTGCTGCCGAGGGCCTCAAGGAGCTCGCTAGCCCCGAGGACGTCGCGGCCCGCCGCGGCCTCACGGTCAGCGAGATGTTCGTGGGCAAGAAGGAGCAGTAAGCATGGCCGATACCATTACCGTCAAGCAGGTCCGCAGCACCAACGGTTGCAAGCAGGACCAGGTCCGGACTGTCAAGGCCCTGGGCCTTGGGAAGATCAACCGCACCAACGAGCTTCCCGACAACGAATCTGTCCGCGGAATGATCTTCAAGGTCAAGCACCTTGTTGAGATTGTAGAGGAGTAAGCAATGCAGCTTCATGACCTCACCCCTGCAGAGGGGTCGACTCACCGCCGCAAGCGCATCGGTCGCGGCAACTCCTCTGGTCACGGCACCACGGCGGGTCGCGGCCAGAAGGGTCAGCTCTCCCGCTCCGGTGGCGGCAAGGGCTCGGGCTTCGAGGGCGGCCAGACCCCGCTCGCAATGCGCCTGCCCAAGCTCCCGGGTTTCCGCAACCCGCGCCGCATTGAGTTTGCGCCCGTGAACATCGCCCGTCTTGACGAGAAGTTCGAGGACGGCGCGGTCATCGACGGTGCTGCGCTCAAGGCAGCCGGCATCATCAAGAAGGAGTTCCAGCCGGTGAAGGTTCTTGCTGAGGGCGAGACCAGCAAGAAGTTCACGCTCCGCGTCGACAAGGTTTCCGCTGCGGCGAAGGCCAAGATCGAGGCGGCCGGCGGAAAGGTCGAGCTCCCGTGCTAAATGGCCTGAAGAACGCGTTCCGGGTCAAGGACCTGCGGGACAAGATTCTCTTCACCATAGCGATGCTCATTGTGTACCGCATCGGTGCACATGTTCCTGTGCCCGGCGTCCCCTTCCAGGGGATGACGGGCCTTTTGCCGACCGAGGGCGCTATGGGGCTTCTTACGTTGTTCTCCGGTGGCGCGCTGAGCTATGTTTCGGTGTTCTCTCTTGGCATCATGCCCTACATCACGAGCTCCATCATCATGCAGCTCCTGCAGAGCGTGATTCCCAGCCTGCACGAGCTTGCCCGTGAGGGCGAGGTCGGCCAGACCAAGATCACCCAGTATTCTCGCTACCTGACGCTCGGCCTGTCCATCCTAAACTCGATCGGCTACCTGTTCCTGTTCAAGAGCTACGGCATCAGTTTTGCGCAGGCCGACGCCCCCGAGGTCATCTTTGACGTCATGGTCGTGGGCACTCTCACCGCGGGCTCGATGCTCATCATGTGGATCGGCGAGCTCATCACCCAGCGGGGCATTGGTAACGGCATGTCGCTCATCATCTTTGCGAACATCATGGCCGGTCTCCCGCAGTCCATCTTCTCGTCGCTGAGCGACGGGTCGGCTGGCATCGTGGCGACCATCGTCATTTTCGTGGTGATTTTGCTCGTGATTCCGTTCATCGTGTTCCTTGAGCGTGGCCAGCGTCGCATTCCGGTGCAGTACGCCAAGCGCGTGGTGGGCCGCCGCATGATGGGTGGTCAGTCCACCTACCTTCCCATCAAGGTCAACACCGCCGGCGTGGTGCCCATCATCTTCGCGAGCGCCCTGCTCTACTTCCCGGCGCAGATCGCGGTCTTCTTCCCCAACGTTGGTTGGGTGCAGGCCGTGGCCAACGCGCTTGCTACGGGCTGGATCAACTGGATCCTGAACGTCGTCCTCATTGTGTTCTTTGCCTACTTCTACACGTCGATGATTTTCAATCCCGACGAGACGGCCGAAAACCTCAAGCGTCAGGGCGGCTTTATCCCGGGCGTGCGCCCCGGCCGCGCAACGGCGAACTATATCAAGAACGCGCTTAACAAGATCACCCTGCCGAGCGCGGTGTTCCTGGCTGTCATCGCCATCGTCCCGTCGATCGTGTTCTCCTTCACGGGGAACCAGCTTATCCAGGCCTTCGGTGGCACTTCGGTGCTCATCATGGTCGGCGTGGTGCTCGACACGGTCGATAAGGTGGAGAGCCAGCTTAAGATGTATAACTACGACGGCTTCTTCAAATAAGGCAGAGAGGAGTCACCTATGAATCTCGTTTTGCTGGGCGCGCCCGGCGCCGGTAAGGGCACCGTGGCCCAAGAGCTGGTTGCCGAGTATGGCGTTGCGCACATCTCGACCGGTGACCTGCTGCGTGCTGCCGTCAAGGCGGGCACGGAGCTCGGCGTTCAAGCCAAGCAGTACATGGATGCGGGCGAGCTCGTGCCCGACCAGCTCGTAATCGATCTGGTCAAGGAGCGCCTTGCCGCCGACGACGCCCAGAAGGGCTTTATTCTCGACGGTTTCCCCCGCAACACCATGCAGGCGGTGACGCTCGATTCCGAGCTGTCCGCCCTGGGCCGCACCATCGACTGCGCGCTTCTTATTGATGTAGAGCCGTCCGTGATCATCGATCGCCTGTCGTCCCGTCGCACTTGCCGCGCTTGCGGCCACACCGGCACCGCGGCCGATACCGTGTGCCCGGCGTGCGGTGGCGAGATGTACCAGCGCGACGATGACAAGCCCGAGACCATCAAGAACCGCCTGGACGTGTACGAGAAGAACACGGCCCCGCTCGTGGAGTACTACCGCGGCCAGGGCCTGCTCAAGAGCGTCAACGGTGCCCAGAGCATGGAAGCGGTCTACGCGGATGTTAAGGAAGCGCTTGGTCTATGATCAAGATTAAGACCCCTGAAGAGATCGAGCAGATGAAAAAGGCCGGAGCGCTGTCAAAGATGGCGCTCCGTCACGTGGGCGCCATGGTGCGTCCGGGTGTTTCGACCTTTGAGCTCGATCAGCTTGCCGAGCAGATTATTCGCATGCACGGCGGCACCCCGGCCTTTAAGGGATACGGCGGATTCCCGGGCACCATTTGCGCGTCGCTTAACGACGCCGTGGTGCACGGCATTCCCAACCCCGACGTGATTCTGCGTGACGGCGACATTTTGTCCGTCGACACCGGGGCCATTGTTGATGGCTGGGTGGGCGACAACGCGTGGACCTTCTTTGTGGGTAACCCCGCGCCCGAGGTCAAGGCACTCTGCGAGGTCACGCTTGACTGCCTTAAGGCTGGTATTGAGCAGGCCGTGCCGGGCAACCGCCTGGGTGACGTGGGCCATGCAATCCAATCGCTGGCCGAGAAGCATGGCTATGGCGTGCTCCGCGAGTACGTGGGTCATGGCGTGGGCCATGTGATGCACGAGGAGCCCAACGTTCCCAACTATGGTAAGAAGGGAAGGGGCATTCAGCTCGAGGCCGGCATGGTTATTGCCATCGAGCCGATGATCACCATGGGCACGCATCATGTGAGCACGGGCTCCGATGGTTGGATCGTTACGACGAACGACCATCTGCCTGCCGCTCATTACGAGAACACGATCGCCATCACTAACGATGGCCCCGTGATCTTGACCACCGATGCACAGGGCCCTTGGTGCTCCCTACAAGGCGGCGTGATGTAAGCTGCGCGGACGCTTTGCTCGCCTAGATTGTGGAGCGTTGACGAAAAACACATGAAGCGGTACTGCTCTGCGGTATCATTAGTCGCTGCTGTCATTTCGAGAGAAAGATGTGCTTGTGAAGAAGGAAGATGCAATCGAACTCGAGGGTACGGTCACCGAGCCGCTGCCCAATGCGATGTTTCGTGTCGATCTGGGTAATGGTCACACGGTTCTCTGCTCGATCTCGGGCAAGATCCGCATGAACTATATCCGCATCCTTCCCGGCGACAAGGTCGTGGTGGAGCTTTCGCCCTACGATCTTACCCGCGGTCGCATCACCTATCGTTACAAATAGGCAGCGCAACACGGCAGTATGCTCAGCTGCCCTGTTTACCAGCCAGGTAATTCACGTCTGCGGCTGGACGAGTATATAGTAGGTTTGAGCACAACCGAAAGGAAGAACGATGAAGGTACGTCCTTCGGTCAAGAAGATGTGCGACAAGTGCAAGATTATTAGGCGCCACGGCAAGGTGCTCGTTATCTGCGAGAACCCGCGCCACAAGCAGCGTCAGGGTTAAGAGAGGAGAACTACGTTGGCCCGTATTAGCGGTGTCGATCTCCCGCGTGAGAAGCGTGTTGAGATCGGTCTGACCTACATTTACGGCATCGGCCGCACCACGGCGTCTAAGATCTGCGCCGACACGAACATCAACCCGGATACCCGTGTCAAGGACCTCACCGAGGAGGAAGTTGACAAGATCCGTAAGTACATCGACGAGCAGCACCTCATGATCGAGGGCGACCTCCGTCGTGAGCGTAACCAGAACGTCAAGCGCCTTATGGACATCGGCTGCTATCGTGGCCTGCGTCACCGCAAGGGCCTTCCGGTCCGCGGTCAGCGCACCCACACCAACGCTCGTACCCGCAAGGGTCCGAAGCGCCAGATCGGTGCCAAGAAGAAGAAATAAGGAGCGCTTAACCAATGGCTACTGCTAAGAACAAGCGCGGCGCGACGACCCGTGTGAAGCGCGCCGACCGCAAGAACATCTCGGTGGGACAGGCTCACATCCGTTCTACCTTTAATAACACGATCATCTCCATCACCGATCCTGCGGGCAACGTCATTGCCTGGAAGTCGGCTGGCCAGGTGGGCTTCAAGGGTTCGCGCAAGAGCACCCCGTTTGCCGCTCAGATGGCTGCGGAGGCCTGCGCCAAGGCCGCCATGGAGCACGGCATGCACAAGGTCGCCGTGTTCGTGAAGGGCCCGGGCTCTGGTCGCGAGACCGCGATCCGCTCCCTCCAGGCCGCTGGTCTCGAGGTCACGAGCATCCAGGACAAGACCCCCATCCCGCACAACGGCTGCCGCCCCAAGAAGCGTCGCCGCGTGTAACTCTGAAAGGATCGATTAACTATGGCAATCGATAGGACTCCTGTTCTTAAGCGCTGCCGCCAGCTCGGGGTCGATCCCATCGAGCTCGGTTACAGCAGCAAGAAGGAATCGAAGCGTCAGCCCAAGCGTCGCCGTAAGGAATCCGAGTACGGCATGCAGCTGCGCGAGAAGCAGAAGGCTAAGTTCATCTACGGCGTGCTCGAGAAGCAGTTCCGTCGTTACTATGAGCGTGCCCGCAAGATGAACGGCGTCACGGGCGAGAACCTCATGGTTCTGCTCGAGAGCCGTCTGGACAACGTCGTCTTCCGTCTTGGCTTTGCCCGCACCCGTCGTGAGGCTCGCCAGACCGTGACCCACGGCCACTTCACCGTGAACGGCCGTCGCGTTGACATCCCCTCGTACCTCGTCAAGCCCGGTGACGTTATCGCGGTGGGCGAGAAGTACCGTGACCTCCTCCCTATCAAGGAGGCTCTCATCCAGTCCGAGCGCTTTGAGGTTCCCGGCTGGCTTGAGGTCGATATTGAGAAGCTCTCTGGTAACGTGCTCTCGCTGCCCACGCGTGAGCAGATCAGCACCAATATCCAAGAGCAGCTCATCGTCGAGCTCTACTCTAAGTAGTCCATCAGGGCTGCTGAGGCTGGAGGTTAATACATGTCAGAATTCATTAGGCCTCAGGTTCAGGTCGAAGAGATCAACGAGACGTCTGCCCGCGTTTCGGCTGAGCCGCTTGAGCGCGGCTACGGCGACACGCTCGGCAACTCGCTGCGTCGCGTGCTGCTCTCCTCGCTCGAGGGTGCAGCGGTCGAGGCAATCAAGATTGACGGCGCCCAGCACGAGTTCATGACCATCCCCAACATGGTTGAGGATGTTACCGATATTGTCCTTAACGTTAAGGGGCTGGTCTTCCGCGCCACGGGCACGGTGTCCGAGGCCGAGGCCACCATTAACATCGACGGTCCGTGCGACGTGAAGGGCGGGGATTTCTTTATTCCCGCGGGCTTTGAGCTCGTCAACCCCGAGCAGCACATTGCCACGCTCAACGAGGGCGGCCATCTGACGATGTCCATGCGTATTGGGCATGGTCGCGGCTACGTGTCCTACGAGGGCAACAAGCGCGATTCCGACCCCATTGGCGTGATTCACGTCGACTCGCTCTTCTCGCCTGTTCGTCGCTGCGCGAAGTTCGTTGAGGCGTGCCGCGTTGGTCAGCACACCGACTACGACCGCCTGGTGCTTGAGATCGAGACCAACGGTGCTGTGTCCCCGCGTGACGCGGTGGTGCAGGCGGCCAACATCATTAACCAGCACATGGCTGCGTTTATGAATCTTGCCGAGACCCCCGAGGCCGAGGAAGAGGTTTCGATCTTTGCCCCTGAGGTCACGAACGACAACGCCGAGCTCGATAAGCAGATTGAGGATCTGGACCTTTCGGTGCGCTCGTACAACTGCCTGAAGCGCGCGAGCATTCACTCCGTGCGTCAGCTCGTCGAGTTCTCCGAGAACGACCTGCTCAACATCCGCAACTTCGGCGTGAAGTCGATCGAGGAAGTCAAGGACAAGCTCGAGTCTATGGGCCTGAGCCTTAAGCAGTAGCTCGAGTTTCATTTAGAGGAGATACGAGACCATGCGTCACAACAAGAAGAAAGGCCTGAAGCTCGGCACCGATGCGAGCCACACCAAGGCCATGAAGAAGAGCCTTGCTAAGGCGCTCTTTGAGAACGATCGCATCAAGACCACCGAGACCCGCGCGAAGGCGCTGCGCAGCTATGCCGAGCCCATCATCACCTGGGCCAAGAAGGGCGACCTGCACTCCCGCCGTCTCGCCATCGCCAAGCTGGGCGACAAGGACCTCGTGGCCGAGATCTTTGACAAGGCCGCTCAGGGTATGTGGGCCGACCGCAACGGCGGCTACACTCGCATCATGAAGCTTGGCCCCCGCAAGGGCGACAACGCGCCGATGGTCATCATCGAGATCGTGTCCGAGCCCTGCACCCCCAAGGTCAAGAAGGCTGCCCCCGCCCCCAAGAAGGCCGTTGCTCCCAAGAAGGCTGAGCCGGTCGAGGAGGCCCCCGCTGCCGAGGCTGAGGCATCTGAGGCTCCCGCCGAGGAGACCGCTGCCGAGTAGCGTGTCGCGCTGTATTGTGCGTTTGCAAAGGCCCTGCTCTGTGCAGGGCCTTTTTCGTAGGGTGCGAGATGGAGTCCGTGCCCACTCTGGCCCTATTGTTCTCGGCCACTTGAGGGGTAACCCCCACATTGATTTTTGAGTATGCATTGTTGGTGCCCGCGGTCGCCGTTGTGCCCTTGTTGCCTGGAAGGAGGAAGCGTCTCGTGATTACCGTCGACGGGTTGCGGTTTGCCGATGCGGTTGCAGGCGTTTCCTGCTCGCTTGCGCCGGGCGAGGTGCTGGGTTTGGTGGGGCATAACGGGTCTGGTAAGTCGACGCTCGGAAAGCTTATCTCGGGTGCTCTGATGCCCGATGCGGGCACGATTACCGTTGATGGCGTAGTTGCAGCCGAGGGAGCTGCGCGAGCCCGTATTCGTCGTCTGGTGGGCTATGTGGGCCAGAACCCCGCCGACCAAACCGTCTCGACCATCGTGAGGGATGAGGTTCTCTTTGGCTTGCGCAACATCGGTTGCCCTGAGGCCGATCTTGCCGAGCGTTGCTCTCGCGCGCTGGGTACCGTGGGACTCGGCGGGTTTGAGGACCGCGAGGTAACGAGTCTTTCGGGCGGCGAGCTGCAGCGGCTGGTGCTTGCCTCGGTGCTTGCGCTGGAGCCGGCCTATGTGGTGCTTGATGAGGTGACGGCCCAGCTTGATGCGACGCTGCGCGTGGTGGTGCGTGACCTGATTGCGCGGCTCGCTGCGCGGGGGGTGGGCGTCATGCTGATCACGCATGACCCGCTCGAGGTGCTCTGCTGCGACCGGCTGATCGTGCTTGAGATCGGCCGTGCTGTGTGGGAAGGTACGCCGCGCGCGCTCCTTATGCAGGGTTGGGGTCGGTGGCACGAGACGCTGCCACCGCATGCCTATGTAGCGGCGCTCCGTGCGGCGGTGCAGGCGGGGTATGACGGGCCGCTTACCGAGACGCCGGATGCGTTGGCCCGGTGGGCGCACAGGGCGGGCTGTGCGGATGCTGTTACTGCGGCGCTGCGTGGTGAGATGCGCGAGCCACGCGCTGAGGCTCGTGTGTCGGGAGCTGGGGCGCCCGCTGCGCGGGACTTGGTGGCTTGCGATCTGACCGTGGCATACAGCGACGCCCCAGGCAAAGAGGCCCTGCACGGGGTAAGCCTGACCGTTCCCGCGGGGTCGGTGACCTTGGTGGTTGGTCCCTCGGGTGCTGGTAAAACCACGCTCGCCTGTGCGGTCGCGGGGCTCCTGGCACCGGCAGCGGGCTCTGTGCTGCTTAATGGCGTGCCACCGCGCCCTGGTGCTGTAGGCCTTGCGTTCCAGAATCCCGAAGCCCAGCTGTTCATGGAATCTGTTGAGCACGAGCTTGCCTTTGCGCCGCATAACCAGGGTTGCACGACCGAGGAATGCTCAGCGCGCGTGGCGGCTGCGGCCGCTGAGCTCAACATTGCCAACTTGCTCGATGCCGATCCATTCCAGCTTTCGGGCGGGCAGGCGCGTCGCGTGGCGCTTGCGAGCATCTTGACGCTGGAACCCCAGGCGCTCGTGCTCGACGAGCCAACGGCAGGGCTCGATGCGCCCGCGCGGACCGCGCTGCATGCGCTCGTGCATGAGCTTGCTGCGCGGGGCCTGCCCGTGCTTGTAGTGAGCCATGATTTGGAGGAGTGGCTTGCCGAGGCCGACCAGATCGCGCTCATGCGAACGGGCGCCGTTGCCTGGCACGGTACGCCTGCGGCGCTTGCGGCGGATCCGGGAGCGTTTGCCCGCGCAGGTCTTGCTGTGCCCGAATCGTGGCAGCTCGCCGCGTGCCTGCGTACATTTGAGCAGGGCGAGCGCAAGGCCTCGGATGCACCCGTGGCAGCGCCCGCCGCTCCCAATGCCGCTGAGCGCACACGGCAGAAGCCATCCATGCCGCCGCTTGCTGCGGTGGATGCGCGCGTCAAGATCGTGCTCCTGCTGGTAGCGACCATTGCTGTCTTTGCAGCCGGTGCGCCTTGGGCGCTGGTGGTCTGGGTCGTGGTGGCATGCGGCATGCTGGCAGCGTCGGGAATGGGTGCGCGGGCGCTCGTGCGCAGCTTGCGGCCGGTGCTCGTGCTCTTCATCATCATTCTGTGCGCGAATCTGGTGTCGTGCGACGGGAGCGCCGATGTGGCCGTGGCGGGCCCGGTGGGGCTCAGCATCACCGGTGCCGAGCGCGCGGGGTCGGCGATCGTGCGCATTGTGCTCCTCGTTTGCCTGGCCCTCTCGGTTGCCACCTCTACCACGCCCACGGCGTTGGCAGATGCCTGCACGAGCCTCATGCGGCCCCTCCGCCGTCTTGGCGTGCCCGTGGCCGATATTGGTCTGGTGCTCTCGATGGCGCTGCGGTTTATTCCCGTGGTGTCCGAAGAGGCTACGCGCATCCGCCTGGCGCAGCAGGCGCGCGGCGTGGCGTTTGACAGCGGTTCGGTGGTGGCGCGCGTGCGCGCATGGGGTACGGTGCTCACGCCGCTCGTGGTGGGGCTCTTCCGTCGGGCGGACCGCGTGGCCGCCTCCATGGATGCGCGCTGCTATGGTCAGGCCGACGCTGCGCTCAGGCCGCCTGAGCCACTCCGGCCGCGTGATGGGATTGTGCTGGTGGCGGGACTTGCGGGCATGATTGCGCTCACGGTGCTCGCACATCTGGGGTAATATCGGGCGCAATGGGACGCATGGGTGTCCGGCGCGTAGGGGAGTGACATGGATACCACAGAACAGCAGCAGAGCCGCAGCGTGGTAGCGATGGTGGCGTCTGATGGGGCGGAAGCTCCGTACGGAGCGTTGGTTCAGGATGCGCCGTTAGCGCTTGGTGCGGCATCGGCACCCAGCGCGACGGTCATCCCTACCACCCAGCCGGCGGGCACCATCGTGCTCCGTCTTGCCTATTCGGGCGAGGCGTATAGTGGTTTTGCCGAGCAACCGCAGCCGGGTGTGCACACGATTGCGGGCGAGCTTCGCCGCGCGCTTGAGACGTTTTTGCGTCGTCCCGTTGAGCTCACCTGCGCGGGCCGCACCGATGCCGGCGTGCACGCCCTGAGCCAGTATGTGAGCTTTGCGGCTCATGAAGACGAGCTCGCGCTTCCGGCGCGCCGCTGGCTCCGTGCCATGGATGCGCTGCTGCCGCGCGACATTGCCGTGCAAGCGGTGTTTCACGCGGCGCCCGCGTTCTCGGCTCGTTTTGATGCGCTGGCGCGTACCTACACCTACCGCATCGCAGATCGCCCCAACCGTCCCGTGCTCACGCGCGACCACGTGTGGTGGCAGCGCATGCCGCTCGACGATGCCGCTATGTCCCGTGCCGCGCAATGCCTGGTGGGCGAGCATGACTTTAAGAGCTTCTGCAAGGTTGCCTCGGCCATCGATAAACCGACGTGCCGCAACGTGATGAGCGTGGGCTTTGAACGTACCGTCGAGCTGGGCGAAGATGTGCTGGCCTTTACCATTACCGGCAACGCGTTTTTGCATTCGATGGTGCGCACCATCGTGGGCACCCTCGTTGAGGTGGGGCTGCACCGTCGCGAGCCAAGCTGGGTGGCGGATGCCCTGGCGGCTTGTGATCGCCAGGCGGCCGGCCCTACGGCGCCTGCGTCGGGTCTCACCTTTATGGATGTCGCCTATCCAGAAGGAGCACTCACGCCCGCGCCGTAACCATATACGAGCCGCTGCGGTGTGCGCGAGCCGCTGCGTGCCGTGCTACCCCGTTCTGCGCCGGGGCTTGCTTGCCCCGCTATCACATCCATCGCATGAGGGGAGTCGCGGCAGCTTCACGCCCGCCCCCGCGCCGCAAGGCCCGGCCTTCGTGCACATGATGTGTTGGCTTGTTGCAGAACATTTGTGCAGAACGTGCAACCGCGCATTTGCGGCGTGCGCAAAACCCCCGGTGATACCATGAGACTCAAGTTGCGGTCCCTGGCTCCCCAAGGAGGTTTTGCGGTGGCGCGTCGTACGGTAAAGCGGCCGGCGCTTTCGGTCGTGGTGGTTACTCACAATGCCGAGCGTCATATCGTGCGCACCGTAGAGAGTGTTTTGGGCCAGGACGACGATGTGCAGCTGGTGGTTGCCGATTGCGCATCAACCGATCGCACTGCGGTAATGTGCCGGAGCATAGCCGAGCGCGATATTCGGCTCGATGTGCTCTCTCTCGATGAACCTGATGAGGCTCTGGCGTTTGACCAAGCGCTGGAGGCTGCCCGATCCCGCTATGTGCTGGTGCTGCGTCAAAACGACTGGCTGGCTCCGCATGCGCTTCCGGCGGTGCTCAAAACGCTTGCAAGCGAGCCCGTTGAGCTGGGCTTGCTCGCGCTTTCGGTGGATGAGGATTTTGGCACGGGGGAGCGACGCTCGCACCTCATGCATTTTGCCGTGCCGCCGATGCACTCGGCAGAAGCTTTCCGCGATCAAGCGCA
The DNA here is from genome assembly GCA_949287085.1 of uncultured Coriobacteriaceae bacterium. GTDB lineage: Bacteria > Actinomycetota > Coriobacteriia > Coriobacteriales > Coriobacteriaceae > Enorma. The sequence continues at coordinate 5,534 of CASEER010000019.1, read as the reverse complement.
TCTGTTTATTGCCGAAGGGTTATTGAATACGCTGCGCGGCAAGGTGATTGACCGTGACCGTGCCGACGAGCTGGGCCTGCGCCTGGCGCTGTGCGGATCCGAGATGGCCTATATGGTGGCCTATTGCGAGAACGTGGCGCAGGTAGCGGTTATTGACGAGGCCGTGTGCCATGTGGCTTGCGCGGATGCTCTGCCCGAGGCCGATACGCGTGCCTACCAGCGTTGCGAGCATAATCACCAGTGCTTGCTGGGACTGCTTGCCGCGTGGCATCGCGAACGCGACGCGCAGCTGCTTGCCGCTGTTCACGGACTGCATCTGCGCGAGCTGATCGCCTGCATCGAGGGCGTTTGCGCGCTGCGCGATATTTCGGCCATTGAGCGCAACGATCGCGTGCGCGACATGATCAAGGCGCCGAGCACGCGCACCTCGGTGGCGGTGCTGGGCAATGCAAGCCGTGAATTTGGCTTTATCTATGGGCCCATTGCCCGCATGAACGTGACTGCGTGCTGTTTAAGTGCTCGTCTTACGCAGTTTACGCGCATTTCGCACCTTCCGTTTTTCTCCCGTGCGGGCGCAACCCTCAGCTACGCATAACCCCTCAGTTGTTTGTAGGCCCTCAGTTACGCATAGACCCCAGGTGCGAATTAATCCCCGTTGCGCATAGACCGTGCGTTGTATGTTCCGTTCATAAACGGGCCCAGTTATGCTTCAATTTGGTTACATAACCCCGTAAGTTTGCATAATTGAGTAAACTATCCATACTTCAAAACAGTACTCCGCGCACGGGTCATGGTAATAAGGGGTGCACAGTATGGCGAAAAAGCGTAACGGACGGCAGGATGCCATCCGCGAGATTGTTCGTAATAAAAATGTTCGCACGCAGCGCATGCTGGTGGACGAGCTCAAGGCGTACGGCTATGACTGCACACAGGCCACCGTGTCGCGCGATATTGCCGACATGAGCCTCCGCAAGCTCCCCGAGGGCGTCTACGTGCTGGCCGAGGACCTGCACCTGCAGCGCATGGTGTCCGAGCTGGTCGTAGAGGTCGTGCGTACGGGGAACCTCGTGCTTGTTAAGGCGCAGCCAGGCACGGCGTCGGGCATTGCCGCGGCGATTGACGCGGCCGAGTTGCCCGCGGTGCTGGGGTCCCTGGCCGGTAACGACACCATTTTGGTGGTGGCTCGCACCGAGTCTGATGGTGAGCGGTTTGAGGCGCTCATCTCAAAGCTCTGCGACCCGCGCCGGTAGTCAAAGTAAGAAACCGCGCCACAAGGCGGGAGACCGCAGCAAATTAAAAGCAGCCGGGCTGGATGCGTTTGGTTTTGCATCCAGCCCGGCTGCTTTGTTGTGCCTTGGCTTGTGGGGGGCGAACTCCTGCAGTAGGCGACTTGCCCTACGTGTGTAGGCTCCTACGGTAGGTGGTTCGCGACCCGAAGGCAGGCTCCTGCGAGTAGAGGAGCCCGTGGAGCCTGCGGAAAGGGTGCGGTAAGGAGCGGGCTTACGAAGTCGTCGTGGAATCGCCCGAGCCGCCGGTGTCGCCTCCGGTCGTGCCGCCACCACCGGTATCGCCTCCTGTGGTGCCGCCACCACCGCCCGAGCCACCGGTATCGCCGCCGGTCGTGCCGCCACCCGAACCGCCGGTGCCACCGCCGCCGGTTGAGCCGCCGTTACCGCCGCCCGGCTCGGTTGGCGTTGTGGGTGTGGTCGGGGTATCGGTCGACGGCGTCGACGGCTGCGTGGTGTTGTTGGAGCCGCCACCGTTGTTGTTGCCGTTGTTGGAGTTGTTCGTGCCGTTATTCGACGAACCGGAGTTGCTTGACGAGTTCGACGAATTGGAATTCGACGAAGCGTCGGAGCTAGATTCCGAGTCTGAGCCAGAACCGCCGCTGCCATACTCCAGCTTCTTGCCGTCGACCTCCCACACCGAATTGTCCTTATAGGTGATCTTGCCATCGGCCTTGGGGAACTCGGCGCGCTTAGCACCCGAAAGCACCGTGTTCAAGAAGTTGCGGGCAATGGGGAGCGTCAGGTCGGTGTTATAGGCGCGGCGGCCGCCCAGGGTGATGGACTTGGTGCTGCCGCTGTGGCCGCACCACACGGAGAGCGTGTACTGCGGGGTAAAGCCGCAGAACCACAGGTCGGTCGTGTTGTCGGTCGTGCCCGTCTTGCCACCAAAGGGCTGGTCGACCGAAAGCTGGGCAACGGTTGCCGTGCCATGCTGCACCACGCCCTCAAGGATGTCGACCACTTTGGCCGCCACGGCGGAGTCGAGCACCTGCTCGGGGTCGTCCTTGTGCTCGTACAGAACGTCGCCGTCGCGGTTGGTGATCTTGGTGATGGCCACGGCGTCACGATGCTTGCCGCCCATGGCAAAGGTCGAATACGCCTCGGCCATCTGCAGGGTGGAAAGGTTCTCCGTACCCAGGGTGAGCGACGAATACGGCTTCATCTCGTCTTCGATGCCCAGCTTATGGCAGGTATCGATCACGTTTTGAATGCCCACGGCCTTGGCCACCTGCACGTAACCGGTGTTCGACGACACCTCGGTGGCGCGAGCGAGCGAGATGTAGCCGTACGAGGTGTTGTCCACGTTCTGCACGCGGTACTTGCCATCGTCAAAGGTCTGCGGCGAGGTGCAGTTAATGACGATGTCGGGGTTCATGCCCTCGCTCAGTGCCGTGGCCAGTGTAAACGCCTTAAATGACGAACCGGTCTGGCGCTGCGTGATGGCATGGTTGGTGTGCTGACTGTCGGCGTTGTAGTTCTTGCCGCCCACCATGCCCACGATGTGGCCATTGGTGTTGTCGATGACGGTCATGCCCGATTCCAGGCCGTTCTCGTTGAAGTAGTCAAGACGGTCGATTACGGCTGCCTCGGCCGCCTTCTGCACGTCTGGGTCGATGGTCGTCTGAACGGTGAGGCCGCCCTTGAAGATCTGGTCGTAGTCGAACTCGTTGGAGAGGAGCGCCCGCACGTAGTCCACAAAGTAGGGGTAGGCCTTAATGTCCACGCCCGTGCCCGAAACCTCAGATACATCGAGCTTGAGTTCCTCGGCCGACGCCTTGTCATACTCGTCCTGGGTAATGGAGCCGTTGCGCAGCATGCGACGAAGCACCGTGTTGCGGCGCTGAACCGCCAGGTCGGGGTGGACCGTGGGGTCGTACTGCGACGGGGCGTTGGGCAGGCCCACGAGCAGCGCCGCCTCGGCAAGCGAGAGGTCCTTAGCGCTCTTTGAGAAGTACGTCTGCGCGGCGGCCTCGATGCCGTAGGCGCCGTGGCCGTAGTAAATCACGTTGAGGTACATGTTGAGGATCTGATCCTTGGAGTAAATCTCCTCCATTTTGACGGCAAGGTAGATCTCGCGCACCTTACGCTGAAGCGTGATGTCAAACTGCTCGTCCGAAAGAATGGTGTTGCGCACGAGCTGCTGGGTGATGGTCGAGGCGCCCTCGGAGCCGCCCGTGATCTGTGACACGGCCGCGCGGAAGATGCCCACGAGGTCAAAGCCGCCGTGCTCATAGAAGCGCTCGTCCTCGGTGTCCACCGTGCCGTCGATGACGTACTTCGAGATCTGGTCGAGGTCGACCGTCGTGCGGTTTTGCGTATAGAAGCTCGCGATCTTGTTGCCTTTGGCGTCGAGCACCGTGGTGGGTTCGCTCGACAAATACTGGCTGGGATCGGTGTAGTCGGGCAGATCCTGGAGCCAGGTATCGACGACGCCGATCATGCCAATGCCAAACGCGGCACCCGCGATGAGCAGGAATCCAAAGAAGGACGCAATGATGACGGGCACGGCGTGCGTTTTGGCACGGCTTCGGCTGTGACGCTGACGAGGACCCATGTAGACCTCCCGGGTTAGTGCAACGCGCGGAGCGGGCGCTCCGGCGCGGGCGATTCGTCAAACATAGATAGAAAACACATTACCGCAACACCGCGATGCATGGTGCTACATCTGCAGGTTCAAGCTAAATTCCAAACCGACTGCATACCTCGTGTTGGGTGCGGGCGGGGCTCGCGCGGGCGCGGCGGGTGGTTCGTATGTGGAGGGCGCGCGTCGTGGCAGTGCTGGGCCCCGTGTTGGCGCGCTGCAAGCTCCGCGCGGGTGACGTTCCCTCGCGGGCGCAGGCGGGCAGCGGATTTTTCTCATCCAGCGGGGCGCGTACCGGCGTGGGCTACGGTTTTCGGCTACACTAGAGCGGTTATCGGCAACATAAGCACCGCCTGGGGCCTCGCGCCGGCGGGTGAGGGTGCTAGACCGTATGGAGGACAGAGCAGTGCTGCCAGTTGAAGAGCAGATGCGCATTATTACCTCGGGCGCGGCGCAGATCGTGCCGGAGGCCGACCTCAAAAAGAAGCTCGAGCGCGGCGTGCCGCTCAACATCAAGCTCGGCGTGGACCCCACCTCGCCCGATTTGCACTTGGGCCATGCGGTACCGCTGCGCAAGATGCGCCAGTTCCAGGACCTCGGCCACAAGGTCACGCTCATCATTGGTAACGGCACGGCTGTGATCGGCGACCCGTCGGGCAAGAACGCCACGCGCCCGCAGCTCACGCAGGAGCAGGTCGAGGCCAACGCCGCCACGTACGTGAGCCAGGCCATGAAGATCCTGGACCCCCAGAAGACCACCATCGTGCACAACGGCGACTGGATCTTGTCGCTCGACCTTAAGGGCATGCTCGAGCTGTGCTCCAAGTTCACTGTCGCCCGCATTTTGGAGCGCGACGACTTTACCAAGCGCTACCAGAGCCAGACGCCCATCGCGCTGCACGAGTTCCTCTATCCCGTGATGCAGGCGTACGACTCGGTCAAGATCAAGGCCGACGTTGAGATGGGCGGCACCGATCAGCTCTTCAACCTGCTGGCCGGCCGCGAGCTCATGGAGAAGATGGGCATGGAGCCGCAGGTCGCGCTCACCATGCCGCTGCTCGAGGGCACCGACGGCGTGCGCAAGATGAGCAAGAGCTACGGCAACTACATTGGTCTTACCGATGCGCCGGCCGACATGTTCGGCAAAACCATGTCTATCCCGGACGAGATGATTGGCAAGTACTACCGCCTGGCGAGCTCCAAGACGCCGGCCGAGGTGGACCAGATCGAGGCCGCGCTGGCCGATGGCTCGGCAGACCCGTACGAGCTCAAGCGCGCGCTCGGCCGCGACCTGTGCGACACCTACCACGGCGCCGGCGCGGGCGAGGAGGCCCAGGCCGAGTTTGACCGCGTGTTTAAGCAGTCCCAGCTGCCTGAGGACATCGCCAGCGTGCACGTGGAGCTGACGCCCAACGACGAGGGCCTCATCTACCTGCCGGGTGTGCTCAAGGAAGCAGGCCTTGCGCCCTCCGCGGGCGAGGCGCGCCGCCTGATCGATGGCGGCGGCGTGAAGCTCAACCAGGAGGCCGTGGCGCCCAAGACCTACAACGTGGAGCCGTCGCTTCTGACTCCCGGTACCGTGCTGCAGGTGGGCAAGCGCAAGTACGCCCGCCTCGCCTAGGTGAACTTAAGGGGTTGGTTGGGGACGTGGTGGGTACCACCCC
>CASEER010000018.1 GCA_949287085.1 uncultured Coriobacteriaceae bacterium | reverse complement strand
CCTCGATGCGCACGTGCGCCGCGTCCTCGGTGGAGTCGTTGCGCAGGTAGAGCATGGAACCATAGGTCTTCCCCGTGAGGTCCACGGTAATGCGATTGACGCCGTTCACCAACCCGCTTTTCTGGCCGAGGTTGAGCGACGAGTAGTTGTTCGTGTCGGTCACGCCCACCTGGCGCCAGGCAACCGAGAGCTTCGAAGGGTCGTCGGCATCGACGTAGACCACGATCTCGTTCACCTGGCCGGGTTTGAGGTAGAGCCCCGTGGCATCGAGGTTGTCGAACTGATAGCCCTGCTGGGTGCGCTGCGCTTCGGCCCACGGATCTCCCAGCTGAGAGAGCTCGCGCACCGTGTCCGCGAGTTCGTCGCGGTGCGCGTCGAGGTAGTCCGCATAGCGCTCGATGTCCTCGATCTGCTGCAGGCGCACGCGCTTCTCGGGGGTGTCCATGCCGGCGAAGTGCTCCTCTACCGCCGTGCGCAGGCCATCGAGAGCATCGGGCCCTGTGAGCTCGTCGCGCAGCTGGAGGCCGAGGTTGTCGGCGAAGGGGTTGTCGAGCAGATCGAAAAGCGCCGCTACGTCGGCCGAGGCAAGGGTGATGCGACACTGGTCGGCGGTGTCGAGGCCCACGGAGGCCGTTTTTTCGGGCGTTCCCACACGGCGCACCGAGAGGCGCTCGAGCGCGGCGCGCGCTACCTCGGGTGAGGAGGCGGTTGCCACCACGCCGCCCGCCGGCCACTCGCCTGCGAGCACGACCTCGATCGGGTCGTCCGTGGTGTGTGCCTCCGGCGCGCTTGCGAACGAGAGCGCCGCCCCCTGCGCTAGGCTCACGAGGTCGGTGCCCTCGAAGCGGGCTCGCCCGCCCAGCTCAAGCGATCCGCGGGCGTCTACGCGCACGCCGAACGTGTTGTTGGGGTTGTTGTTGCCGATGATGCCGCCCGTGAAGCTGAGCGCGCCGCCTTCGAGCACGTGCACCACGCCATCGCTCGTCACATTGGACGAGTTCCCCGCGATGCTGCCGCCCGTCATGCGCACGACTCCCTTGGTCCATACGATGGACTCGGAGTAGCTCGTGCGGTTCCCGGCGATGGCGCCCGCGCGCATCTCGAAGGTGCTGTCGCGCTCCACCGCCACGGCGGCGTTGCGCATGGCGAACCCGTTGCGGATCTCGCCGCCGTCGAGCACGAACGTGCCCTCGCGCACATAGACGGCACCCCACGGCTTCCAGGAGCACTGGGCGCCCTCGATGGCCGTGCCCGCGCGCATGGTGAAGGTGGACTGCCCGCGCAGGGTGACGACGGCGTCGTTCGAATCGGTCCGTTCGCTGTCGATGACGAGCTTGCCGGAAGAGGGGTCGGCTGCTTCGAGTGTGAGCGAGGCGCCATCCGACAAGCGGAACATGCCCGCAGCCTTCCCGCCCTCTTGCGGGAATTGCTCCGCACGGGTGACGGTGGTGTCTGCGGTGGCGCGCAGTGTGATGGAGCGGCCCGCGTCGACCGCTACGGGTTCACTGATGCTGAGCGTGCCGGAGACCTCGATGGCGTCACCATCCTGCGCGGCCCGGGCCGCCTCGGTGAGCGAGCAGTATTCCGCTCGGTCGCCGCCGCGAACGATGGCGACCGTGCCGGCGGATGCGTCTGCTTCGGAGGTAGGCTCGGCGTCTTCGGCGGGCACGCTTGTTGCGGGGGCGGGTGCGGTGGTGCCGGCGGAGGAGTCTTCTGCGGGAACGGTGGCAGTCTCGGCGGATGCGTCTTCCGCAGGAGCCGGCTCGGTTGAATCGGCGGGTGCGTCTTCCGCGGGTGCGGCGGCGCTGGTCTCGCTTTCGCTATGCTCCTGGGCGCTGTTTTCGTCTGCAAAGGCGAGCGCGGGTGAGGTGAGTGCAGCGCCCGCGCCGGGGCCCGAGAGCACAAGGCTCGCGGCAAGGAGGGCGCGCAGGGTTGTAGAGGCTATTCTGTTGTTGGGCATGATGTCCAAATCCTTTCGCATCTTGCGCCCCGTGAGGGGCGTAGCCGCGCTGGGGAATCGTTTGAGCGCGGAGGCAGAGTCTGTCTAGGTGCGGAACTTGTATACCCCGGGTAACATTACGCGTGGAAGTCTCCGGGAGCCGAATCCATAGGTTCTGCATCATATGTCGGGGGGGCCGTCGGTGTGGTGTTCGGAAAGCGCCGGCTCTCGCCTGCTCGACTATTGATAAGAAAGCTTGAGTAGGTAGTCTACCTGCGGTGATGCTTTGAAATACGACGCTCTTGCAGATCTGTTGACGCTTTAGCCAAAAATGTTACCCCTCTTCAGTCATTCCTAAGTATATCGGTCGCAACTAATAGGGAGTTACGGGCAGAAGAGAAGTATCTATCGCTTCGACCCGAGGTGTTGCCTCGGGCAAGAAAGGGGGCGGGCCCATGTGCACGGGCATCCGCTTTACCAGCACCTCAGGTTCCATGTATTTCGGCCGGAACCTCGATTGGACTCAAGGCTATGGCGAGCGCGTGGTGGTGACGCCCCCTGCTGCCGAGGTGCCCGCTGCCTTCGAGCGCCCCGGCGACCTCGATAGCGCGCACGCCCATACGGTGATTGGCATGGGAATCGTGGCGGGCGGCGTCCCGCTCTACTTCGATTGCGGTAACGATGCCGGCCTTGCCGTCGCGGGGCTCAACTTCCCGCAGAGCGCGCGCTATGCCGCCCATGCATGCAGCCAACCGGGTGTGGTGAACGTCGCCGCCTATGAGTTTCCCTTCTGGATTGCTCGCAACTTCTCCTCGCTCGATGAGGTGCGCTGCGCTCTCTCCAAGACTACCGTTGTGGCCAAGCCTGTCTCGCCCGACCTTCCCGTTGCAAACCTGCACTGGATCGTTGCCGACGCCACGGGCAGCATCGTGGTCGAGTGCCTCGAAGACGGCCTCAAAGTGTGGGAGAACGATGTTGACGTGCTCACCAACGAGCCCGATTTCGGCTGGCAGCGAACGAACCTCCGCAACTATCTGGTTCTCACCGATGCCGAGCCCGCCACCGCCACGTGGGATAAGGCGCAGCTTGCCCCCTTCGGGTCGGGCATGGGCATGCAGGGGATTCCGGGGGACTACAGCGGTCCTGCCCGCTTCGTGAAGGCGGCATTTGTGAACAGCCATTATCCTGTTCAGGAGTCCGAGGCCGCCAATGTGAGTCGCCTGTTCCGCACGCTCGGCTCGGTTGCCGTGCCCATGGGGGCGGCGCGCATGGCCGACGGATCGTCGGAAATCACCCTGTATACGAGCTGTTTCTCGGCAGAGACGCTCACGTATTACCATGCCACCTATGACGAGCCGGGCATCCGCGCGTACCCGCTCTCCGCATGCGATGTAAGCGGAAGCGAGCCCTTCTTCGCGCCGGCGGCGTAGAACCCCTCTTCGCGCTCTTTTGCTTTGCCGGGGCCGCCGCATGGCCAGCGTGCTATGCGGCGTGGCCCAGCGTGCCCCGGCGCATGCGGGGCGCGGTACCGCCGTGCGGGCCATGTGTGGTCTGCACGGCACCCACTAACCATGTTCGAAAGGCGTACACGTGAATACCAACCAACAGGCGCGGGCTGCGCAGCCCGCCCGGGCCTCTCAGGCCAAAACGACCGCTTCGGCGGCGAATGCGCGGCCTGCGGGTAACTCGGGCGCTGCCTCCGTTGCCACTCCGGGAGCCGCGGAGAGCCCCGCGACCACGGCGTCTGCCCCCGCAGAGGCCCCCGCGACCGCAACATCGGCCCCCGCGACCGCAGTAGCAGCCCCCGCAGAGGCCCCCGCGACCGCAGCGGCTCGCTTCTTGATCTTGCCCATCATCGTCCTCATCCTCGCGCAGATGGGTGCAACCGGCGATAACGGGGCGCTCTCGCTGGCAACGGCGTCGCTCACGAGCGAGCTCGGCGCCACCACGGCCCAGATTCAGCTCGCCAACATGATCTATCCGCTCGTAGGTGGTGCATTCATGATCGCGGGCGGTCTTGCCGGCACCATGGTCGGCTGGAAGAAGACCTTCCGCGGCGGCATCCTACTTTGCGCCCTCGGCGAGGTCGTGCTTGCCCTAGCGCCCAGCATGGCCGTCTTCATCTGGGGCGGCCGCGTGCTGGTGGGCCTTGGCGCGAGCTTCATGATCCCCTCGGTGCTGGGGCTCATCCCGCTTATCTACCAGGGTCACGATCGCGTGATCGCGTTCGGCGCCATCGGTGCGGCTTCGGGACTTTCCGCGCTGCTCCCCCTTGCGCTCGGCGTGGTCATGCAGGTGGCTGGCATGCACGTTACCTTCCTCGCTCTCGCGGGCTACTTCGCGATCGTGTTCGCCGCATCGTTCACCCTTCCCGCCATCGAGCAGCCGCGCGAGCGGGTAGGCTTCGACGGCGTGGGAGTCGCTCTGGCTGCGTCGGGCCTGTTTCTTTTGCTCATTGGCCTCTCGAGCATCTCGTCGTGGGGCCTCGTGACGCCTCTCTCCACGGCGCCCTTCACCATCTTGGGCATCTCGCCCGCGCTTCCCATGGCTGCGGCGGGTATCGTGGTTCTCGGCATCCTCGTTGCCTATGAGCGCCGCGTCGAGGCGCGGGGCGGCATCGCGGTGCTGCCGAGTGCGTTCCTCACAACTCCCCAGGTGCGCGCCGGTCTTGTGGCCTGTGCCCTCACCTTCTTCTTTATGGGAGCCCAGTCCATTCTCATGGCGCCCTACCTGCAGCTTGTGGCCGGTTGGTCGCCCGTGGCGGTGGGGACCATCTCGATCGTCACCGGCGTTCCCACCTTCGCGCTGGCGCTTGGCATTCCCAAGTTCATGCCGCAGGCTAGCCCGCGCCGCGTAATCCAAGCCGGTTACGTGGCAATGGCTGCTGCACTCGGCATCATGGCGTTCTCTGTGACCGAGAACGGCGCAAGCGCGCCCCTCGTGTACCTGGGCGCCTTCATGGCGGGCGTGGGCGCGGGTACGGTCTCTGCCCACGCGAGCAACGTGGTGGCGATGGCGCTTCCCGAGCGCGAGGCATCGCAGTCGGGCGGCATCCAGAGCACCATGCGCAACGTGGGCCAGGCCCTCGGCGTAGCGCTGCTCGGTGCGGTGCTGATCTTTGGGATCACCGGTACGGTTCGAAGCAGTGCGGCGGCGGATGCCTCCATCTCGCCTCGAGTGTCGAGCGCCTTATCGGGTGTGAGCATCGACCTAGGCAGCAACCGGACCTTCGAGGACGAGATCGCGGGAATCCCCATGACCGACGGCGAGCGCAGGGAGCTCGTGTCGATCGAGGCCACGGCGCGCCTCGATGCGGTGCGCATGGCCTACGCGGTCGGTGGGGCCGTGGTGCTGGCAGGTCTCATCACCACGCCGGCAATCCGGGACGGCGGGCGAAGGGATCCAGCGGGAAGCGCCGGGTCCACTAAGGCGAAGGGCGGTCGCTCCTGACGGGAGATAGCCTGTGCTTTTGAGATACTCGCCGTTTGACATCACGAGAAGCGCCTCGCTTGGGGCGCTTTTTCATGGCGGGCGTACGATCCTCCGGCAAGGATATGCCTCCCGCGCTCCTCGGTTGCGTCTGCTATGCTGTCCCGCGCATATGCGCTGTTTGCGCCCGCGGGGCCAGTGGGCGAGGGGAGGGGCCACCATGCCGCGAACATCCGATGCGCCGGGAGCCACGCCAGGCGCCCGGGACCCGTCATCCGCCCAGCTGGCTCCGGCTACACGCGCTCTGCGAGGTCGAGTACCAGGCGCTCCGTTTTCTCCCAACCGAGGCATGGGTCGGTGATGGACTTGCCGTATACACCGCCGTCGATGGGCTGGTTGCCGTCTTCCAGATAACTTTCCACCATGAAGCCCTTGATGAGATGACGGATTTGCTCCGAGCGGCGCATGGAATCTGCGACCTCGTGGCTGATGCGGATCTGCTCGAAGGGGCGCTTGCCCGAATTGTCGTGGTTGCAGTCCACGATAACCGCCGGGTTGACGAAATCTGCCTCGGTGTACTTTTCTGCCAGGCGCTCCAGGTATTCATAATGGTAGTTGGGGTAGTTGAGCCCGTCCTCGCCGATATAGCCGCGCAGCACGGCGTGCGCGAGCGGGTTGCCCGTGGTCTCGACCTCCCAGTTGCGGAAGATGAACGTCTGCGGCTGCTGCGCCGCGTAGATGGAGTTGAGCATGACGCTCGTGGATCCTCCGGTGGGGTTCTTCATACCGATGGGCATGGGAACGCCCGAAGCTACGAGGCGGTGCTCCTGGTTCTCTACCGAGCGCGCGCCCACGGCGATGTAGCCAAGCACATCGATGAGGTACTGGTAGTTGGTGGGGTAGAGCATCTCGTCGGCGGTGAACATGCCGGTTTCCTCCGCAACGCGCAGGTGCATGCGGCGGATGGCCTTGACGCCGCCCAAGAGGTCGCTCGGGCCCTCGGGGTCGGGGTTGTGCAGGAGCCCCTTGTAGCCCGTGCCTTTGGTGCGCGGCTTGTTGGTGTAGACGCGCGGTACGATGAAGAGGCGCTCGCTCACGCGCTCGGCAAGCTTCGCCAGGCGGCCGGCGTATTCGAGCACGGAGTCCTCGCGGTCGGCGGAGCACGGGCCGATGATGACGAGCTTGCGGTCGTCCTTGCCCGTGAGAATGTCGGCCACCTGTGCGTCGAACGCCGGCTTCTTCGCCGCGGTCTCGGCAGAAAGCGGCATCTCCTCGCGGATTTCCTTGGGGATGGGCAGCAGGCGCTTGAACTTCATGGACATATCGACCCCTAACCTTGCATGGGCGGGCGCGCCGTTGCGGTGATCGCTGGCGCGATGGCCCGCCCGTTGATATTCAGGTGGGGTCTATTATGAGGCCGCGCCGCAGGAAACGCGCGCGAAACGCCGCCGTAACGCAGTTGTTACCGTGATCGGGACGGCGAGGGAGCTAGGTTTAGAAGTATTTGCAACTTTTGGGCACTTAATCGGGGATCTGCTGAGTAGCGACATATTGGCCAAGCCTCTGACCTGCGATTATGGTAACGAGGGATCGCTTTGTGCTTGGACATTCGGGAATCAAGTGCCCAAAAGTTGCAAAAGCGAGCCCCGCGTCTTGGCCGAAGCCGTGACGCGGGGCGGATTGCGCATGCGGCGCGCTCATTTCGGATATGGCGGGGCGGTTTTTTCTCATTCCGCAAGCAGGCGCGCGTACTCCGCGTGCTTCTCGAACCACCGAACGGCGTACGAGCATGAGGGGTGGGCGCGCCGCCCGCTCTTCTCGAGCTCGGCTGCTGCACGGGAGAGCAGCTCGCCCGCGATGCCCTGCCCGCGCAGCGATCCGTCTACAAAGGTGTGGTTGATGTCCACGATGCCATCGCCGCAGCTTGGAAAGGTAACCTCGCCGAGTACGGTGCCATCATCTGCGAGGTACTGAACGTCGTTCTCATGGGTGGTGTAAGGCATGGGGCCTCCTCAGATAGTTTGCAGCGCGCCCTGCGGATCCGGTCGCGCGGGCTCGTTAAATGCGCAGCTAGTCGATATGGTAAGCGTAGTCTGTCTTGCGCGGGGCGGCTTCCGGCGCGGGCTCGGCGGCATGGCCTACGATGCAGTTGCCGATGCCCTCGTATGCGTCGGCATCGATGCCCAGGCCCTCCAAGATGGCGCGGCCCTTGGGTGCTTCGAACTCTTCCTTCGCGCGATGGATCCAGCAGCTGCCAAGGCCCAGCTCATGGGCAGCGTTTAGCATGTTTCCCATCACCAGGCTGCCGTCGTACACGTGCGTGCCCACATCCTTGCGTGCGAGCACCACGAGCACGGCGGGCGCGCCGTAGAACGGGTCGTCTTCACTGTCCATGACGCGCGCGTTGATGCGCGAAAGCCGGTCGCGCACCTCTTTGTTCGTGATGGCGACGATGATGGGGGATTGGCGCCCCATGCCGGTGGGGGCGTAGGTTCCCGCCTTGATGATCTGGTCGATGAGCTCCGGTGCGACGGGCTCGCTGGTGTAGGCTCGGCAGCTCCGCCGTGTTTCGAGTGCTTCAAGCGTGTTCATGGTGCCTCCTTGCTCGCGGGATATCCACCTTGTTGTACCCGAAGGAGCCGGCGGGCAATCGGCGCGAGCCGGGGCTTGGCGGGCAGCCGGCGGGAATCGGTGCCCGTGGGGTACAGGCCGGCGCTACGATGCCGCGCCCTCGTTCACGACGCGTTCGTAGCGCGCGTAGGCCTCGTCCCAGGAGCGGTAGGCGCTCTCGCCGGAATGATCGGGCAGCTGGTAGCGGTTCCGCAATATCTCGCCGAGCTTGGCCGTCGCCTTCTTGGCGCCGCTGAGGTTCAGGTGATCGCCGCCATCGAAGGTATCGGTCGACCAGTCGATCTGAGCGCGGTTCTTGCCCGTGTTGAGATCGATGTAATCGACGTCGAGCTCGCCTGCAAGCTGCTGCACGCAGTTGTGGCGCTTCATATTCCAGTTCACCGTACTCGGCGTGTTCACGAGCACGAGCCTGGTGCCGTTATCACGGCAGATTCTCGCAATGCTGCGCAGGTACAGTTCGCCCAGGCGTGGCATCGGCGCCAGCTCGTCGGTAGGGGCCATGTAACTGGAAGGGTCTGCGGCAACTGTGTCTTTCTTGATGCGAAAGCCCTTGAGCTCGTGCGTCCAGGTGGTCTGGGGCGCGTAGACGAGGTCCTCCGCGCGCAGCTTCTTCCAGCGGTTGTGGTATTCGAACACCGGGAACTTGTCTTGGAGGACGCGGTTGAGCGCGAACCCCGGTCGGAACGGGCGGAAGAGGCAGTTGGTTTCGAGGACCACGACCTTAGGATGCTGCTTGCTCAGCGCGCTCAACAGCAGGGAGCGGGTGAGCGGGAGTATCTGTCCGCTCGTGCCGCATACGTAGGAGGTGATGCCCTGTTCGCCCCAAAGCTGCAGGGGCGAGATGGAGCAAAACGACTCGGAGTCTCCCAGAACGAGGGCGTCGATGCTGTCGCGCGGCTCGCCGAGCACGCCGTGGGCCTCGGAATCGCTCTGACCGAATTCGGCCTGGTTGTTCTTCGGCTGCACGATGCGCGACACCGCGGCAAGAAGGCCGCAGAGCACGATGCCGGTAACGACGAGGCGCAGCGCGATGCGCATGTGCCGCGCCGCCCGCTGTTGGGTGCGCCCCGTGGCGGGCGTTGTTGCGTCATGAAGCATGGGACCTCCTATCAGCCGCTGTCGTGTTCGGCAGACCTGTTGCCCGCCGGCAATGATGCTTGCTAGAACGATGCGTACATGGGGTCGACGGGAACATAGCCCGTTCCATAGGCGCCGAACACCACGATGGCAAGGATGAGAACGCAGCCAAGTGCCCAGCGCACGTTGAAGTTCTGCCACCAGGCGAGAGCGAAGCGGGTGGCTGCGGTGTTCGTGGTGGCTGCCGCCGGCATGCCCGCGTATCCTGCCGGGGCGGCGGAGGCGGCAGGGTCGTGCTGCGCGCGCTCCCTCAGCAGCCCCACCGCGAAGAGCACGGCGATAGCGATGCCAACGCAGGCAAAGTCGGCGCCGTCCATACCGAGCTTGAGCACGGTGCCGTCGGCGAACGATGCAAGCGAGAACTGGCTGAAGAGTCGCTTCAGCATGCTGAGCGCCGCCCATCCGCCATCGGCGCGGAAGATGAGCTCTCCGCAGAAGACGACCACCAGGGTGCGCGCGTGCTGGAAGGCGCGGTACGGGAGCGTCGAACGATTGATCCCCAGGCGCTCGCAGATGGACTGCGCGATCGGTTCAGCGAAGCCGCCGAGCCAGATGACCGTGAACCAGAACAGTCCGAACAACACGTACTGCCCGCCCGCGCCGTGCCAGAAGCCGTTGCCGAGCCACACGGCGAGGAGCGCCACGCCGCTCGCGGCCACCGGCCCCATGCGATCGTCCAGGAGATGCCGCGCCGAGGTGGTCAGGCGCTTCACCGGCTTGCTGAGCGATACGGGGTAGAACACGTAGTCGCGAAACCACGTGCCCAGGGTGATGTGCCAGCGCTGCCAGAATTCGGATGCGGTGCGCGAGAAGAAGGGCTGGCGGAAGTTCTCGGGCAGGCGCACGCCGAAGATGCGCCCCGTGCCCACCATGAAATCCATCGTGCCCGAGAAATCGCAGTACAGCTGGATGGTGTAGAGCACCGCGGCGAGGGCGATGATGCCGCCGTCGTAGGACTCATATGAGGCAAAGACGGTCTTCACCAGCAGATTCACCCGATCGGCAACGATAAGCTTCTTCGCCGCGCCCCAAAGGATGCGCTGGCTTCCCGATACGAGGTTCTCCCAGGTGATGCCGTGGCCCGCCCAGAGCGCTTGCGCCGTCTGGCCGTAGCGGCAGATGGGCCCCTCCATGATCTGGGGGAAGAACGCCATGAAGAGCGCCAAGCGGCACAGGTTGCGATCGGCGGTGACGCTCTGGCGATACACGTCCACGAGGTACGAGACGGCCTGCAGCGTGTAGAAGGAGATGCCGATGGGCGCAGCGATTGCCGCCGGTGCTGCCCAGCCGATCCCCAGGTGGGTGAGGAGCCGGGCGGCGAGCGGAGCGAGCAGGCGGTGCGCGAACACCACGTATTTGAAGGAGAAGAGCATTCCAAGGTTGACCGCCGCGCCCGCCGCCATGATAAGGCGCATGCGCCTCGCATAGCTTTGCTTGACCGCCTTACGGTTGGCACCCGGAGCCCGCAGGGCCTCGCCGCGCTGCTTGATCTCGCGATCGAGCGCAAGGCCGCAGAGCCAGATGGTCACGGTCGACGCCAAAAGGAAGGCGAGCAGCTTTCCGCTGATGGCCCAGAAGGTGACATAGCTAGCGGCGAGAAGCACGGCCCAGCGCGCCCGGCGCGGCATGACCTGGTAGGCGACCGCCGTGCCGGGCAGGATGAGCCCGAGCATCGTCAAAGAGAAGTACGAAGTCATGAGAGCCCCGGAACCTCGCTAAAAGCCAGCTTCGCGCAGGCGCTGCACCATGTTCCACATGCCCTCGAGGGAGTTGAAGTTAGCGGGCACGATCTCCACAGCGGGGATGGTGATGTCGAAGGCATCCTCGAGCTCCGAGACGAGCGTGATGATGGTGAGCGAGTCGAGCTCGCGCGTATCGACGAGGTCGTGGCGCGTGCGGTAATCGATACCGGGCTTGAGTTCGTTCAAGATGTCGAGAACTGCGTCCATGATGGTCCTTTCTTAGATGTAGCCCAGCGCGCTTGTTGCGCCGGGGTGTTACCTGATGGGGAAGAGCGGGGTGTTGAGGATGTCGGTGCGCAGCCCGTCGCGCACGAGCGTGGGAGCGCCATGCCAAATTGGTTACCGCTGGTGAGTCGCAGGAGCACCGGCACGCGTGCCGAGTGCGTGGCGGCTTGGTGCAGGACCAGGTCAAGCTGGGAGACCGACTCGATGGTGACGGCTGCGGGCGCCTGCCGTTCGCTCACGGCGCTCGATACGGTCTGGATGTCCTTATGCACGCCCGAGACCACGATCTTGTCGTGGGGCAGGCCGAGGGCGCGGCAGATGCGGTACTCGCCGGGCGAGCACACTTCGAGCCGGTCGACGAGGGGCTCGAGCGCGGGGAGAACGAAGGGGTTTGCCTTGATGGCGAAGCAGATGCCCACGCGAGCCGGCAGGGCCTCGCGCAGGTAGCGGACGCGCTGCACGAGCGCGCGGTCATCGAAGATGTAGAGCGGCGTGCCGAAGCGGTCGGCGAGTGCACGCAGTGCGGAATCGGTCATCAGATCTCCTCCTCATGAGACAGTTGTGCCGGGTCAAACTGTCTCAGAGACAGTTGTACCGGGGGAAGTGTCACGCGTTGAGCAGCGCGCGGCGGTCGACCTTGCCGTTCTTGGTGAGCGGCATGCGTTCCACGCGCTCGATGCCTGCGGGCACCATGGAGCCGGGGAGCATCGAGCTCACGGCGCGGCGGAGCTCGTCGATTTCGGCCGAGCCTTCGAAGAACGCATGGATGCGTTTGAAGCGCTCGTTGTAGGCGCAGCGGCAGCGCTCGACACCGGGACATCGCTCGAAGGCGGCGTCGATCTCTTCCAGCTCGATGCGGTGGCCCTGATGCTTGATCTGGTTGTCCGCCCGCCCGCTGAAGAAGAGCTCCCCGCCCTCGCCTATGCGCACGAGGTCTCCGGTGCGGTATACGGTTTCCGGCAACGCTCCGGGGATGGGGTTCGGCATGAAGGCGCCCTCCGTGCGAGCGGGGTCGGCGTAGTAGCCGAGCGCGATGTTCGGGTCGCCCACATAGAGCTCGCCCACCTGTCCGGGCTCGCTAACGGGCTGCATGCCTTCGTCCAGCACCAGGATGCTGCGGTCGCCGAGCGGCTCGCCTAGGGGCAGGCCGTCGAGGTAGGCGCGGCTGCGATCCACGATGTGGTAGAGGCAGTTACAGGTGATCTCGGTAGGCCCGTAGAGGCTCGCGAAGGTTGCCTCGGGCAGGTGTTCTAGCCAGCGTGCGAGATGCTTGCGCGGCATGACCTCGCCCGAGAACAGGACAAGGCGCACGCTCGGCAGCGGGGCGTGGTCGAGGCCGTGAAGGCTGCTCACGAGGCAGAGCGCGGCCACCGCCCAGGTCATGACCGTGACCTCGTGCTCGCGAAGGGCATCTACCAGCTGCGCGGGGGCGCTGAACAGCCTGCGCGGCAGCAAGACGATCGTGGCGCCTGTCGCGAGTGCGCCGTAGATGTCTTTGACCGAGACATCGAAGTCGAACGGCGCCTGGTTGCCGATGACATCATCGTCGCGGATGCCGAAGGCTTCCACGAATGCATCGACGAACCCGCAGATGGAGCGATGGCTCACGGCCACGCCCTTCGGCATGCCGGTCGATCCAGACGTGAAGAGCACGTAGGCGGGATTGCTGCTCACCAAAGAGCGCGCGGCGTTCTCGAGCGCCGCGCTATCGACCGTGTGCTGCAGCAGGTCATCCACGAGCGCTACGCGGCCTTCCGGAAAGATTGCCTGCGCGGCGGTTATGGTATCGGCGTTTGCGATCACGACCGGGCTGTTTTCGCCCAGCATGCCATTCGGCAGGGTGGCATAGACATTTCTCGCTCGCTCTGCAGGCACGCTGGGATTGACCGGCACGTAGAAGCGGCCCGCTATGAGGGCACCGAGGAAGGAGGCGAGCATATCGATGCGCTTCTCCATGAAGATGACGACGGGCTGCGGCGCGGGCGCGTTAATGGAGCCCGCAGCGCGGATCCCCGGGTTGCCGGAGGCGTTTGATCGCGCGTCTGCGGCAAGAAGGCCTTGGGCGATGGCTCGGCTGCGCTCGAGCAGCTCGGCATAGGTGCAGGTGCCAAACTCGTCGATCACTGCGGTCTTGCTTGGGAACAGCCGGGCAGATCGCTCAAGATATTCGATCGGTGTGTGCGCACCGGTTTACGGAAGCCGGCCGCACGCAGCGTTCACCACGACCGCCGCGACGATGAAGCCGAGCATCGCACGGAAGTTGGTCGCGCAGCGTTCACTCCTCCGTGCAGCG
Source organism: uncultured Coriobacteriaceae bacterium (assembly GCA_949287085.1). Classification (GTDB taxonomy): domain Bacteria; phylum Actinomycetota; class Coriobacteriia; order Coriobacteriales; family Coriobacteriaceae; genus Enorma. Next base: position 13,236 of record CASEER010000018.1, on the reverse strand, counting down.
GGGCAGTTCGATCACGAACTCCGTAGCGCACGGGTGGGGAGGGTTCGGGGAAAGCGTGAGCGTGCCGTCCATGAGCTCGGCGGCGCGCCGCGCGATGGTGAGGCCCAGGCCGGTTCCCCCGTTGGTGGAGCGTGCGGCGTTTTCGGTCACAAAGGGGTCGAAGGCGTGCGAGGCAATGTGGTCGGGGATTCCCGTGCCGGTGTCGGCCACCCGTACGCGCACGAGGCCGCGCCCGGTGTCGACCTCGCAGGCGAGATAGATGCTTGTGCCCGAAGGGTTGTGGGCGCAAGCATTGCTGATGAGGTTCATGAGCAGCCGATGGAAGAGCTGCCGGTCTATGCAGGCGATGGGCTCGGCGCTGCTCGCCGCTACACTAGGGCTCGCGTCGCCCTGTGCGGCCTGCGCGAGCGATGCGCCTTCAGGAACTACGAAGAGCGAGCAGCCTGCCTGCTCCACCTGGGCCTCCGCCTCGTGTGCCACCGAGCGCACCAGCTCGTCTACGCGCCATGTCTCGAGGTTCGGGGCGTATTCGGGGTGCTCCATCTTCGCATAGGCGAAGAGCGTGTCGATGAGCTCGCTTGCGGCAAGCGCCTTCTCTCCGATGATGCGGTGGTAGTCTTGCTCCTTTTCCGGCGGAACACGCCCGTCGCGGAAGGCCTGTGCGTACCCGTAGATCACGGTGAGCGGCGTCTTGAGGTCGTGTGAGATGTTGACGATGATGCGCTGACTGTCCTCGCGCGCCTCGCGCAGCTCGTCCATGAGGTCGGTGAAGTTGTCGTAGATGGGCACGAGCTCGGTGGGAACGTCGGTCGCCGCGTCCACTTGCTCGTCTCCGCGGCGGTAGGCGTTTATCGCGCGGCCCAGTGGGCGCGTTGCACGTTTCGCGATGCCTGCCAGGTACCACGCGCAGCCAATGGTGATGACGAGCGCCACGGGGGTAGCAAGGAGCGGCAGGCGGTTGGCTTCGTCTATGACTTGCTGGTAGCGAATGTCGCTCACGAGCGGGGCGGCCAGCACGAGAATGCGCTCTTCGCCGTCTACGGTCTGGTAGCTCACGCGCTCCACAGACATCTGCGCACTGTAGACGCCCTGCAGGAAGTCGAATTCGCGCTGCGTGAGCGCGCCGCGGTCGGCGAATAGATCGCCGGCCACCACGGTTAGGTTTTCGTCGAGCTCACACCACGCCGTGATGCGTTTGGTGAACCCGTCTTCGAGGCTGTAGGTGCACTGCACGATGCGGTAGTGCAGGCCGTCGACGGTGCTTTCCTGGAACACCTCGTAGAAGCTCTGCTCATCGTATTCGCTGATGAGGTCGAGGTCGGAGGCATGGATCTTCTCCGCTGCCCGTGCGCTCGATGCGTAGAGCCGCGTGTCGTCGCCGTCGAAGATGACGATCCTGCAGTGCTCGAGCGCTTGCGTCTGCAGCGCATCGAAGCGGTCATGCTCTAGATCGTCGGCATACGTCAGCACGGTTTCCATGGAGGGAAAGGCGCTGTCGAACAGATTCTCGCTAGCGCGGTTGATGCCCCAGAGCACGAGTGCTAGGAGCGCTGCGTAGACGATAAGGCTGGCGAGGCAGCGCACGGCGATGCTCTTGCGCAGACGATGCAAGGGACTGCGGGAAGAGGGTGTGTGTTCGAATTCGCTAGCCATCGATCTTATATCCCATACCGCGGATGGTCTTGATGTATGCCGGCCGCAGCGGGTCGTCTTTCAGCTTGGCGCGGATGTTGGAGACATGAACCATCACGCTTGCCTCGCTGCCGGCAAAGCTCTCTCCGTTGATGCATGCATAGAGCTGAGCTTTGCTGAAAACGCGACCAGGGGCGGCCATGAAGGTTGCCATGATCTTGAGCTCGGCGCTGAGCGGAATCGGCGTGCCGCCTTTGAAGAGCTCGAGCCGTTCCGTGTCAAAGGCGAGGTCGCCCACGCGAAGCACATGCGCGCCGTCTTGCGAGGGGGTTGAAGGCGCGGGGGTGCTCTCTGCAGCCGCGCGATCACTGGGACAAGAGGCGTCCGGTCCCGGAAGGGATGCCTCGCCTTCCGATGGCGCGGTAGCACGCGCCTCATCTGCGGCGGGGGCGGTGCGGCCGGCTGCGGCGAGGGCATCGGCAACATCGGTGGCCCGGCGGCGCAGGTGGGCGCGAATCTGCTCCGTGACCTCGAGCGGGTTGAAGGGCTTCGCGATGAATCCATCCGCCCCGGCGTCAAGCCCCACGATTTTGTCGGCAGCCTGCGTGCGAGCCGAGATGATGATGACGGGGATGTTGTCCGTGGCGCGGAGGGCCTTGATGAAGTCGTAGCCGTTCATGCGTGGCATCATGATGTCGACAAGCGCGATATCGGCAGGGTACTGTCGAAGGTGCTCGAGAGCATCTTTCCCATTTTCAGCAGTGACGACGTCGTACCCGCTGCCGGTTAGATAGAGCGACAGCAGCTCGACGATATCCTGGTCGTCTTCTACGATCAAGACCGTTTCTGCCATGGTTTAGCCCCCTTCCGTTTATCGGCCCCTCTCGATTCTACGGTGAACCGCTGTTCTGCATGGGCTTTCCACAGCAGTGAAGCCTGGCTTAAGCGGCCGTGAAGAATCCATGGGGCGACGGGCGGCGCGGCTTGTCAGCCCTGCCCGGCGACGGGCGACGAAGGCGCCGAGGAAGCCGACTACCTTTTCCATGCGCCGCGCTATACTCAAAAGCCATGTTTAAGTGAGGTATGGCATGGTACAGGCGAAAGAACCTAACATTGTTGGCTCGGGTGCAGACTACAAGCTTTCCGATGTGCGGGAGCCGAGCGAGCGCCCCAAGTTTGGCGCGTTGCCGCATACGGTAGGCGCGGTGTTCGAGGGTGGCGGTTTTCGCGGCCACTATACCGAGGGCGTGTTTGACGTATGGCTCGAGGAGGGCATAGGGGCCACGCATACGGTGGGAGTTTCCGCGGGCGCGACCTTCGGGTGCAATTTCAAGTCGTGCCAGTTGGGGCGCGCGGTTCGCTATAACAAAAGGTTCTGCAACGATCCCCGCTATGCAGGCATGAGAAGCTTGCTTACCACGGGGAATCTCTTCAATCGGGAGTTCGCCTTCGGGCGTCTCCCTTGGGAGCTCGATGTGTTCGACGTGGGAACCTATGCTGCTAACCCCATGCGATTCACCGTGGTGGCGACCGATATCCAAACCGGCGAGCCGGTGTACCACGACGTGAACCGCGGTGACGTTGAGGACGTGGAGTGGATGCGCGCCTCGTCGGCGATTCCGGCGCTCTCTCGCCCCGTTGAGCTGGAGGGGCGGTTGCTGCTCGATGGCGGAACGGCCGATTCCATTCCTTTCCGCTGGATGCTCGATCAGGGCTACGACCGCTGCGTGGTGGTGTGTACGCAGCCCGAGGGGTATCGGAAGGAGCCCAACGGCCTCATGCCCGCGCTGCGCGTACTGCTGCACCGGTATCCCAAGCTGGTTGAACTTCTGGCCAACCGCCATGAGCGCTACAACGCGCAACTCGACGAGCTCGCGCGGTTGGAGCGCGAGGGCAAGGTGTTCGTGATTCGGCCGAGCGAATCGGTCAAGACACCGCTCTCGGTGAAGGATCCGGCGATTCTCGACCGCGTGTACCAGGTCGGACGCCGCGACGGCAAGGCTACGCTCGACGCGCTGCGCTCGTACCTCGGGATGTGACAGGGAGACAGTTGTGCCGGGTTAAACTGTCTCACCCAATCACTGACGGCGTTTCCGGGCGATCTTCTGCCGTTGCTCTTCTGTGCCGGGCTCGTCCGAATCCCGCCCGAACGCACGGGGAGACCTTGATCGTCCAGCGACCTTAACCGCCCACGACGTGCGGCGTTCGTGACGGACAGGCACGGTTCGTCTACTCGTCTACATGAGCTTCGTCAGCTAACCGGGCCAGCGCCGCATTTTTCTGTCCGCATGCCGGGGTAGACTGATTCCAGTAAAAGGAACCATGGGCGCAGGCGTCTTTGGAAGAAAGGTCCGTTTATGAACGAGATAAAGTGCCCCCAGTGCGGTACGGTGTTCCAGGTAGACGAACAAGGGTATGCAGATATCGCGCGCCAGGTGCGCGACCAGGAGTTCTCCCGTCAGCTCGCCGAGCGCGAGCGCATCATGGAGCGTGAGCGTGCGGCAGCGGTGGAGCTTGCAGAGCAGAAGGCCGAGCGCCAGCTTCAGGAAACGGTTTCGGGGCGCGATGCGCGCATCGCCGAGCTCGAGGCGCAGCTTGCGTCCGCGGCGAACGAGCGCGGGCTCGCTGAGGAGCGCGCCGCGGCGCAGGCGCAGCGAGATGCTCAGCAGCAGCTGTCAGAGCTCGAGCGCACGTGCGACGAGCTTCGGGCGAAGTTGGCTCAGCAAGAGACGGAGGCGGAGCTCTCCCAAGTGCAGGCAGCTCGGCGTCTTCAGGAGGATATCGCCGCTCGCGACGCCGAGATCGCTCGGCTCAAGGCCCAGGCCGAGGCATCTGCCCAACAGCAGGCGGTTGCGCTTGAGAACGCGCGCGCTGCGACACGCGAGGAGCTTTCCCAGGGCATTGCTGCTAAGGATTCCGAGATTTCTAAGCTCAGGCAGCAGATTGCCGCCGATGCGGCGAGGCAGGAGCTTGCCGTGGCGCAGGCGGTTACGGCGGCGGAGCGCGAGCGCGACGAGGCACGCGCGGCACTTGCGAGCGAGCGCGCGCTTCACGATAGCGAGCGCCAGCAGCTCGAGGCCTCGCACGCGCTTGAGCTCGAGCAATCCAAGAAGGCGAGCGATGCGCTCATTCGCTACAAGGACGAGGAGATCGAGCGCCTGCGCGACATGAAGGTGCGCCTGTCTACCAAGATGGTGGGCGAGACGCTCGAGCAGCACTGCGAGACCGAGTTCAACCGCCTGCGCATGACGGCCTTCCCGCACGCGTACTTCGAGAAAGACAACGACGCTGTTGAGGGCGAGGATGGCTCGCGCCGCTCCAAGGGCGATTTCATCTTCCGCGAGTGCGACGATGACGGCAACGAGATCATCTCCATCATGTTCGAGATGAAGAACGAGAACGATGCCACGGCAACCAAACACAAGAACGAGGACTTCTTCAAGAAGCTCGATGCGGACCGCACGAAGAAGAAGTGCGAGTACGCGGTGCTGGTGAGCCTGCTGGAGCCGGAGAGCGAGCTTTACAACACGGGCATCGTGGATGTGAGCTTCCGCTACGAAAAGATGTACGTGATCCGCCCGCAGTTCTTCATCCCGCTCATCACGCTTCTGCGCAATGCCGCCATGAACGCGCTTGCCTACAAGCAGGAGCTTGCCGTTATGCGGCGGCAGAATATTGACGTGACCAACTTCGAGGCCAAGCTCGATGCGTTTCAAGAAGGGTTCTCACGCAACTTTGATCTGGCAAGCCGCAAGTTCAAGACCGCGATTGACGAGATCGATACGACGATCAAGCACCTGCAGAAGGTGAAGGACAACCTGATCTCGTCCGAGAACAACCTGCGGCTTGCCAACGATAAAGCGCAAGGGCTCACCATTCGCAAGCTCACCTGGGGGAATCCCACCATGAAGGAGGCGTTTGACGAGGCGCGCCAGCAGTCTTTGACGGAAGATGATGCTAAGACAGGCGGGGCCGACACCGAGTGAGCCAGGGGACGGTCCCGGCCGGCTTGCAGCGTGGCTATGAGAGCGAGCCGCCAAACGAAACGATAGCGATGAGCATGGCGGCGAGGCCCGTGCACCACACGATGCAGCCAAGCGCCATGGCGATCTTGGCCCACCGGGGGATGGGGCGGGCCGTCATGCGTCCGCCCGCGATAAAGCAGAGCAAGAGCCCAATGCCCATGACGATCATCGACAGACCCTCGGCAACCGAGAAGGCGGGCAGGTTGGCGGCGGCGATGGTTGCGTAGTGGTAGCTGTGCAGCATGCTCACATCGCCGGTGACGATCATGTACACACCGGGGGCGATGCTAACGAGGCTCAAGACCACGCCGAGTGCCGCGCCTTGGATGGTTGAGCGGCGGGCACGACGGGCGCTGCCGGGCAGCGTTTCTGGCGGAGCCGGCGCGAACGACATGAGGCTCCCGTTATGCCTGATAATGGCTGAGAGCGCTACGGCAATGCCGGCAACAAGGAACGTGATGCCAGCCACGGTAGCAACGATGCCCAGAGTGACGGCAAGCCCCATGAGCGCGCAGCCAACGCCGGTGATAATGAGCCCGGCGCCCGATTCGCGCGCAAGCGCGGGGCGCTCGGCGAGCGGGGTGGTGGCGTAGTGGTAATCGTGCAGGAGCGACGGGTTGCCCGTGGCGACCATATAGCCACCGAGCCCTGCGCAGAGCAGTCCGCATCCGACGGCGATAAACATTCCCATGACCGAGTCATTCATGATGGCCTCCTTTGGACCATGTGCCAGCCGGCAGGTGCCGGCGGGCGCGCTGCGCACGGAGCTTGCCTGTGTCTTGCGGCGCCGCGCACGCATTTGCCGGGGTTGCTACGCGCGAGCCGCCGCGCAGGAACATGTGGGCGCCCCGCGCGCTCGGCCGGGATACTACCCCTTTGCCGTTCGTTTGTATACAGGGCAGACACCACAATTTTTGCTTTTTTTCGCTGTCAATACGGGTTAGTGATGGTCCTGTTTGGAGCGTCGCGCAGGCCGCTCGACTTGATTAAGCCACTCGTCGACGAGCCACTCCACGTACTCCTCTGTGCGTTGCACGGTTTATCTACCGTTCACCCAATGACGAACGCCCCTCCCGGAACGGTCGTTCCGCTCACGTATAATGGCAGCATCATCAGCCATATATGAGGGGGAGCGATGGGCGGATTCTTTGGCGCGGTTTCGAAGCGCGATGTGGTGCTGGACGTCTTTTTCGGCGTCGACTACCACTCTCACCTGGGAACGCGCCGTGCAGGCATGGTGTTCTGCGAGGGCGCGGGCGGATTCCAGAAAGAGATTCACTCGATAGAAAACACGCCTTTCCGCTCGCGCTTCGATAAGGACCTCGAGCGCTTCCACGGCACGAGCGGCATCGGCTGCATTTCTGATACCGACCCCCAGCCCTTGCTCGTTCGCGGCCGCCACGGCACCTTTGCCATCACGACGGTCGGCATCATCAACAACGCCGATGAACTCATCGAGCAGTATTTTGAGCAGGGTGGCGCGCAGTTTATGGCCATGAGCTCGGGCGCGGTCAATCATACCGAGCTCGTTGCGGCGCTCATCAACCAGAAGGACGATCTGGTTGAGGGCATCGTGTTTGCGCAGAAGGCCATCCAGGGGTCGCTCACCCTGCTCGTCATGACCGAGGACGGCGTCATCTATGCGGCTCGCGACCGCATGGGGCGCCTGCCGGTGCTTATTGGCCGCGACATCGAGGGACAGGGCTACTGCATCTCGTTCGAGTCGTTCGTCTACCACAAGCTCGGCTACGAAGACGCGTGCGAGCTTGGTCCCGGCGAGGTCATGCGGGTGACGAGCGACGGTTACGAGAGCCTGGTGGCTCCCGGCAAGCAGATGAAGATCTGCGCATTTTTGTGGGTGTACTACGGCTACCCCAATTCCAACTACGAGGGCGTGAACGTCGAGGTCATGCGCTACCGCAACGGGCACATCATGGCGCGCGACGAGGCCATGGCGGGCACGCTCCCCGAGGTCGATTACGTGGCGGGCGTGCCGGACAGCGGCCTGCCGCATGCCATTGGCTACGCAAACGAGTGCGGCGCCACGTTCGCGCGGCCGTTCATCAAGTACACGCCCACGTGGTCGCGGTCGTTCATGCCGACCAACCAGGAGGTGCGCGATCGCATCGCCGAGATGAAGCAGATTCCCGTTCCTGAGCTCATCTGTGACAAGCGCCTGCTGCTGGTGGACGACTCCATTGTGCGCGGTACGCAGCTGGGCAAAACGGTCAACTTTCTGTACGAGGCAGGCGCGGCCGAGGTCCACATGCGTTCTGCGTGCCCGCCCATCATGTTTAGCTGCAAGTACCTGAGCTTCTCGCGCGGAAAATCCGATCAGGACCTCATCGCGCGCCGCGTGATTCGCGAGCTCGAGGGTCCCGAGGGCGACGAGCACCTGGACGAGTACGCCGACAGCTCCACCGAGCGCGGCGGCTGCATGCTCAAGCGCATCTGCGAGCAGCTCGGGTTCGATTCGCTCGGCTACCAGAGCCTGCCGGGCCTGCTCGAGGCCATCGGCATCGACCCCACGCAGGTCTGCACCTACTGCTGGGATGGCCGCGAATAACGTGAAATGAGGACAGAGGATATTTCACCTATGAGGGCGTTCGTTGCATTGGAGCTGCCCCCGCTCTTTGAGGATGAGGTTGCGGGACTTGCGCGCCAGCTGAAGCCGCTGGTGGCGGGCCGTTTTATGAAGCGCGAAACCTATCATCTAACGCTGGCCTTTTTGGGTGAGGTAGGGGAGGCGGAGGCGCGCGACGCCATGGCGGCCCTCGATGCTGCCTGCGGTTGCCGCGCGCCGGTGCCCCTGAACCCTGACGGTTTGGGGAAGTTCGGCCGCCCGGCAGATGCGACGCTCTGGCTGGGCGTTGTACCCGGGCCCGAGCTCATGGAGCTTGCCGATGCGGTGCGCTCTGAACTCGCTGCGCGTGGCCTTGCCTTTGACAAGAAGCCGTTTCGTCCGCATATTACGCTTGCCCGCCGTGCGCGGTTGCCGCGCGGCGCCTTGCCTGAGCTCGTCTTTCCGCAGCATGCGCGAGCGACGCGCGTTGCGCTTTTTAAGAGCACGCTTTCCCAAGAGGGAGCTACCTACAAAGAGCTCTATCACGTGGAGCTGGCATAGCACGGGCGAGCGCGGTTTTGCCGGGATGCTCGTCCGGGGTGTTCGTCCGGTGCTCATCGAGCGCATACAGGCGTCTTGGGTGGCTTATCCTTATGGGGCGGAAGGCGCGGGAAGCACGGCCCAAGCAACCAAAGATGAAGAGTTCAATTCAAATTGAACTTTGAACTCAGGCTGTGGCATACTGTCGTGAACAGTTCAATTCAAATTGAACCAAGGAGGGCAGATGCTGCAGCAGACAACGTTTTCAGTGCGTTTGGGCCAGGCCATGTCCCACGCCGGCATGAAGCAGACGGACGTCATTCGTGCGGCGGCAGATGCGGGCAAAAAACTCAACAAAAGCCAGGTCAGCCAGTATGTAAGTGGCAAGACGGTGCCGCGGCAGAATGTTGTGGCATTGCTCGCGCAGGTGCTTGGCGTGAGCGAAGCTTGGCTGGCAAGCGGGGAAGGTTCAATGACCAGCGGGCCCACACCGGCAGATGTCGCTCAAAAAGATTCCTCCACTGCGGGCACCGTGGTTGTCGGCAGTTCAGTTTCTGTCACCCCAAAGACCGGCTGCCCCAACTCGGGAACCGCGATGACCGGAAGTCCCGCCCCCGACGGAATGTCTGCCACCCCAGCTCCAAACCCCGCGCGAGCTACCGGGCGGTCTGCGGCCGCCAGCAATCTAGCCTCCACCTCTACCTCGCAAAGGAGCACGTCCATGCGTGAATTTCATAAATCAAACAAGCTCGATAACGTTCTCTACGATGTGCGCGGCCCCGTGGCCGACGAAGCGGCCCGCATGGAAGACGAGGGGCTGCGCATCCTAAAGCTCAACATCGGCAACCCGGCGCCGTTTGGCTTCCGCACCCCCGACGAAGTCATTCAGGACATGCGCCAGCAGCTGCCCGATTGCGAGGGCTACTCGGATTCGCGCGGCTTGTTCTCTGCGCGCAAAGCCATCATGCAGTACGCGCAGATCAAAGGCCTGCCCAATGTGTCGATGGACGGCATCTACACCGGCAACGGCGTCTCCGAGCTCATCCAACTCACCATGAACGCGCTGCTCGACAATGGTGACGAGATTCTTATCCCCAGCCCCGACTATCCGCTCTGGACCGCCTGCGCCACGCTCGCCGGCGGCGTGCCCGTTCATTACATGTGCGATGAGCAGGCCGAATGGTGCCCGGATATCGCCGACATGGAGGCCAAGGTTACCGAGCGCACCAAAGCCATCGTTATCATCAACCCCAATAACCCCACGGGTGCCGTATATCCGCGCGAGATTCTCGAGCAGATCGTGGAAGTTGCCCGCCGCCACCAGCTCATGATCCTCGCCGACGAGATTTACGATCGCCTGTGCATGGATGGCTATGAGCACGTTTCGATCGCGTCGCTCGCACCCGACCTGCCGTGCGTGACGTACTCGGGCCTTTCGAAGAGCCACATGATCGCCGGCTACCGCATTGGCTGGATGGTCCTTTCGGGCAACAAGCGCTGCATGCGCGATTTTATCTACGGCATCAACATGCTCTCGAACATGCGCCTGTGCTCCAACGTGCCCGCGCAATCCGTTGTACAGACCGCGCTCGGCGGTCACCAGAGCGTAGCGAGCTATATTGTGCCCGGCGGGCGCGTGTACGAGCAGCGCAACTACGTGTATGAAGCGCTCAACGCCATCGATGGCATCACGGCCGTCAAGCCCAAGGCAGCGTTCTATATCTTCCCCAAGATGGACGTGAAGAAGTTCAACATCACCGACGACGAGCAGTTTGCGCTTGACCTGCTGCACGAGAAACGCATCCTCATCACGCGCGGTGGTGGCTTTAACTGGGATAAGCCCGATCATTTTCGCATCGTGTACCTACCGCGCATGGAGGTGCTGCGCGAGGCCATGACCGACCTGGCCGACTTCTTCGAGCATTATCGCCAGCGCTAAGGGCTTAGGCTGCGCCTGCCCCTTGGCTGATGATTTTGGGCGCGAAATAAGGCAGAATAGGAGCAGGCTAACCGCGACGGCGCTGCTGGTTGGGAGAGTTGACATGCCAGATAAACGCAATGACGTTATTTCGTGGGACGAGTTTTTCATGCGCGTGGCCGTGGCTGCGCAGCTGCGGAGCAAGGATCCTAACACGCAGGTGGGTGCATGCATTGCCGACACCAATCATCGCATCCTCTCGGTTGGTTACAACGGCACGCCTTCCGCGCTCAACGACGACGACTTCCCGTGGGGCTCGAGCGACGACCCGCTCATGGACAAGCACAGCTACGTGGTGCACGCCGAGGCAAACGCCGTGCTTAACTACCGCGGCTCGCTCAAGGATCTTAATCACGCAAGCATTTATGTAACGCTTTTTCCCTGCAACGAGTGCGCAAAGATTCTCGCGCAGGTGGGCATTGGCGAGGTCGTGTACCTGAGCGACAAATACGAGGGGACCGAGTCAAACCTGATCTCTAAGCGCATTTTGGATTCTTGCGGCATCGCGTACCGTGGGATGAGCTTGGAGGCGTAGGAACTCGCCTGCGGTGGCCCTGGTCTGATTGCTCTTTTTTGTCGCCTTGGCCTGGCTGCCCGTATTTTGTCGCCTTGGTCTGACTTCCCGTACCGCAATTAGGGCGTCTTTAATTCAGGTCGTCTTTGACCTGGAATCGAAGCAGCTCTTATGCATGCGGAACATTGCGGGTGGAGCATGGCAGTGCCTTTACCAACCCTTGACGTGCAGCTGACGGTTTTATGGGCGGGGCGGGGTAAGGTGAACATGCGGGCTGCTGTTGTCCGCGGCTTCATGTCTGTCCGCTTTTGCTGGGACACGAGATTAAAGCTGTGGACACGGTGCGCAGGGCCCGCCGATGCTTGAAGGAGTGAGGGCCATGGAGACGCTGCGGGCAGTCGTGGGAAAGCGCGATAGCGAGTTTACGGGGCTCAAAGGGCAACTACTGCGCTACCTGGGTGTGGCGTTCTTTTGCACGGTATTTGGCCTGTTACTGATTGCGGCGGGCGACCGGCATGCGGTGATTGCCGTGGTGACCGATCCGCTGTCAGCGTTGAGCTTTGCGTGCGCCGCGTCGCTGTATCCGGTGGTAACGTGCTGGACGCACCTGGTGCGCATGGCGCGCGCCTATCGCGCTGGGACGAGCTTTGAGCTCGCGGGCATTGTGCTTGCACGGTACGGGCAGGAAGCTGCTGCGCGCGCTGAGGCCGAGCAACGGGGGACGCTCGAGGGGAACGAGCTGGTTGAAGCCATGCGCGCGGAGGGCTCAAATGCGGTGATTGCTCGGTTTGGCCGCGATGGCGCGTATCGCCTGTGCCGGAATATCTATCTGGCAGGCATAGTGGTGTTTGGCGCGCTGTTTGTTGCCTTGCTGGTGGTGGCGCCGTTCTAGGAGCGCGCGGGCGCTGCGCGCGGTGTGGCGGGCTGCATGTGGTCTGCCTGGTGATAGGGCGTCCGGTATGAGCGCCGGGCCTGGCGCCGCCGCGCATGTTGCTTGAAGTGCCATGCGGTAGCATGGATTTTGTCTCGCTTTCGTGTGGGCGAAGATTTTTACCCGGTATAAGCTGCAACGACCTCTACACTGGGGTGCGCAGCATCGGTGCTGCCCGGTCGGAAGGCCGCTTGAGTGATGGGCGCAGGAGTAAGACGCCCAAGAGGCCCGGAAGGGCAAGGAGGTTCGCATGTCTGAGTACAGCGAGAACGAGAACATGGTAGAGAACGAGACGATTGAAGAGACCACGCCTGAGGCCGCCGAGATGACGGCTGAGCCGGTTGCCGAGGCGCCTGAGGCTGTTGATGGGGCGTCCGCTCCGGCGGTGGAGGCTGCCGATGAGGTTGCCGAGGCTGAGGTCAAGCCGGTTGAGGCTGTCGAGGAGCCGGTTGTTGCTAAGGAGGCTACCGAGCAGGCTGCAGAGGCCGCGGAGTCCGAGCAGCCCGCGAACGCGGACCTCGACGACTTGCTGTTTGATAAGGTGAATCGCGCAGCTCGCTTGCTGCGTAACCGCAAGTCCGCACTGGCGGACGAGGCCGAGGAGGAAGCCGAGCGCACCAAGGATTTGGTTCGCGCGCTGCACCTGCTTGAGCTTAAGCCCAAGATGGAAGAAAAAGAAATGGCCGACCTACTGGGTATGCGCCTGCGTGCGCTCAACGAGTTGCTCATTGAGGCCGAGAAGCAGGACATCGTTGGCCGTGTCGAGCCCGAGGATGGCGACATGCGCCACATCGTGGTCTTTGCAAGCGAGGATGCGATTGCCATGGCCGAGGCGCGTGGCAACAAGCGCAAGAAGCTCGTGCCGCAGCTTTCGGCCGATAACGCGCGTGAGCTGCTTTCTCTGCTCGACGAGGTAATCAACCCGCTCGTTGAGATGGGCTGCGATAACGATCGTGCGCATGGTTCCCGTGATGAGCGCGGTGGCGCTCGTGGCGGCGACCGCGGTGGTCGCGGCGGTTCGCGCGGCGGCTTTGGCGGTCGTGACGATCGTGG
>CASEER010000017.1 GCA_949287085.1 uncultured Coriobacteriaceae bacterium | reverse complement strand
CGCGCATTGCGGCGCACCGCCCGCAGCGCAGCGTCGACGGCAAGGCCAACGACCCCTGCAACAGCAGCTTTTGCCAGCAAGACCTGCACCAAGAGCCCCGCGTCAACACGCTCGGCCACGAGCAGGGGCAGCATCTCGTCCGACGTGGACAAAAACACCGCCACGAGCGTTCCGAGGGTAATCACGCGCCCGGCGTATAGCGTGGCGCCCATGGCCGAGAACCCGCATTGCGGCACCATGCCCAGCAGCGCGCCCACCACCGGTCCCGCCGCGCCCGCGCGCTTGACCGCCGCGTTCACGCGATCGCCTGCCGCATGTTCCAGCAGCTCAAGAGCCAAATAGGTTATCAGCAGAAACGGAACGAGCGGCAGCGTGTCTTCCAACGCATGCGCCAGCATATGTTCAAGCAACTCCATACGAACATCCGTCCATTCTGGGTAGTTATGAAAGGTTCGTACCCTTCAAGCCGGGGCGCAAACGCGCCGGGCAAGTTGCGTTATTGTACCCATGCAAGTTTCGTATAGCAAACAACCCCTAGTTGCGGTGGGGCCTCCGTGAACGCCCGTTTCGGCTGGGCCTCCGTGAACGCCTGTTTCGGCAGGACCCTCCGCGAGCCTGCGCCCACCCAGAAGAATGCCCCTGACAGGATGTTTGCGCGGTAGCGCCCCGGCACGCGTCAGGGCGCGCGCCGCTTATCGCGGGCTCCGCGGCAAGCAGCGCGAGCGTGGTTCACGGCATTGCCCGCGACGAGCAACGCGAGTAAGAATCACCAGGGCCAGCAAGCTTGCCCGCACGTCGTGCGGGGAGCATCAGACGAAAGGAAAACTCCCTTGAACACTCAGCAAGCACTTGATTACGCGTACGCATTCTATATCCCCGAGTTCATCTTTGGCGGCGGCTACGAGACCATGGAGGCCGAGCGCCTTAAGGGCGAGGAGGCGCTCAAGGCCCTCATCACTGCGTGGAACGAGGAGGAAGACCCGTCGTTCAGCTTTGATGTGGTGCGAGAGCTGGGCGACCGCAACCGCGCGCTCTGTGACGCGATCGGCGAGCCGCGCCTGCGCAACACCTCGAGCAGCGTGCTTGCCCGCAGCCTTTCAGACCACGACCTGTGCCAGGGTATCGCTGCCATGCAGGGGCGCACGACGGCTTCCGTCGAGCGCGAGATCCGCGGCGACCGCAACGCCCTGGGCGTGGCGTACGTACGCGAGAAGATCGCAGGCACGGTGCTCGGCATCGATATCGAGACCACCGGCACGGCGCCCGAGCGCGGCTACATCATCAATGTGGGCTGGGAGCTCATGGACCTCACGAGCACGGCCACCCCGCGCGACGGCGAGGCCCACTTCTTTGGAATCCCCGAGGACCCCTACAAGGCAACCGGCGTGCCGCTTGAGAACATTCACCACATTAGCTGGGCGGATATTGAGGGCAAGCAACTCTTCCGCGAGGACCGCGAATTGCAGCAGCGTCTGCTCACGCTCATGACCACCTACCCCATCATGGCGCATAACGCGGCGTTTGAGGATTCGTGGTTCATGCTGAACCTTGAGGGCTATGCCGAGGCGCGCCGCGCGGGCAAGATTGCGGTCATTGATTCGCGCGACATCTGCCGCCGCCTGGACGGCGAGGTTGCCACGCTGCCGCGTGAGTCGGCGCCCGCCGCGCTTGAGAACTGGGCGCGCCGCCGCGGCACGCTTGCCGCAGGCGAAGACGAACGCCACCAGGGTCTTGAGGACACCGACCTGATGCTGCGCACGGTGCAGGCGGAGTTTAACCGCAAGAACATGTTCAAGGCGTAAGACGCCGTGCCGGTCGTGCTCTCGCGCGTTTGGGCGGACGCTGAGATGACGATGGCGAGCCGGGCGAGGCCGGCGCGAGCGGGGTCGGCAGGAAAACGAAGCCGGCGCAGACGAGATCCACGGGAAAACGAGGCCGGCGCAGGCGGCTGGATTGAAATTTGGGAGACGAGGTCCTCGATAGTGCTGTTTTGAGGGGCTAAAACGGCATTTTCGAGGACCTCGAGCTGCACTTTTTGCGGATGCGCTTCTGGTGGGTTGAGAGCGGCGGATGGGGCGCATGGTATGCTGTTGGGCTACGCGCCTAAGCAGAGAGGCATAGCAATGGCTCACGAGATGCAACAAAGTGCAGCTCCCGTATTTGAATTTAATGCGCATGTTCGGTATAGCGAGGTCGACCACCGGGGTCTTTTATCGTTGCCGGCGCTCATCAATTACTTCCAGGATGCGAGCACCTTTCAATCCGAGGCACTCGGCATGGGCATGAGCTGGCTCAAGGAGCGGCAGCATGGCTGGGTACTCACGCACTGGCAGATCGTGGTGGACCGCTACCCGGCGCTTTGCGAGCCCATCTGCGTGGGCACGTTTGCGAGCGGCTTCAAGGGCGTCACGGCAACGCGCTATTTCTACCTGCGCAGCAGCGACGACGGCCTCCTTGCTCGTGCCAAGTCAACGTGGGCGTATATGGACTTTGCCAAGGGCCGCCCCTCCCGGCCCGACGCGGCGCAGATTGAGGCGTACGGCATGAGCGAGCCGCTCGACATGCCCGCCGAGGAACGCCACGTCAGCATGCCGCAAGTGTTGAGCCCCTGCGAACCCGTTACGGTGCGCCGCGGCCAGATTGACACCAACGAGCACGTCAACAACGGCCAGTACGTGCAAATGGCCCTCGAGGTGCTGCCGCGCGAGCTGAGCCCGCACGTCGTTCGCGTGGACTACCGGCGCGCCGCGGTCCTTGGCGATGTCGTGTGCCCCGCGGTGGCCCAAGAGGAGGACCGCACGGTGGTGGTGCTCAACGACCCCGCCGGAGAGCCGTTCGCGCTGGTCGAGTTTTCATAGCTGCCGGGTTTCGTTGCTGTCGGGCAAGCCGCAGCCGCCGAGCAAGCAGCGCCCCACGCCGCCGCACGTGATTGCAGCAAGCCGCATATGCCGCATGCGCGGCGGGCCAAACAGCGCTATGCTCTTGCACAGAGGCACCGTTTCGCAGCCGCAAGGAGGCAATCATGGTCACTACCCTCATCCTGGTCCGCCACGGCCAAGCCGAGCCCGCGTCTGCCGAGAAACCCGACATCGAGCGCGCCCTGACGCCCGCCGGACGCGCCGCACTCGCAGGCACAGATGGCTTCCAGCGCACGTTTGCCCTGCTCACGGGCGAAGAGCGTACGTCAGCTCAGCTGTGGGCAAGCACTGCGCTGCGCGCCCAGCAAACGGCTGAAGCCGTTGCCGCGGCAATTGGCGAGCGGCCGATCAGCTCGGTCGATTACCTTTTTGAGCAAGACGAGAACACCTTTATTGAGCAGCTGCACACCGTTGACGCGCCGTGCCTCATCGTGGTGGGTCACATCCCCTTTGTTGATCGCGTAACCGAATACCTTACGGGAACCAACATTTCGTACCGCCCGGGAGCTGCGGCGGCGCTGCGCTTGGATGATACACTGGGCCCCTGCCGCTCCGAGCTGCTGTGGTTTGTGCAAGGCCCCGCAACACGCTAGGGCAGCGCGCCTTTTGGCCGCACCTCTTCGCCCCGCCTCGTCGCCCAGCCTCATTACCCTGCCCCTTCACCCCCCACCTCACCACCCTGCCCCTTCACCCCAGCATCATCAAAGTGAGCATTGACACATGAGCATTCGTTCATATAATCAGATATAACAGGTATCTGAACGCATGTTCATGTGAAAAGAGATGCTGCTATGAGTGACCAAGCCATCGTTGACCCGGCCAGCGAGCCGCCCGAAGACATGCCCGACGAGGAGCTGCTCTACGACCTTGCCGACCTCTTCAAAGTCTTCAGTGACACCACGCGCATCAAAATCCTTTACGCCCTCATGGGCCGCGAGCTCAGCGTCTCTGACATCGCCGAAGCCACCGAAACCTCGCAAAGCGCCGTTTCGCATCAGCTGCGCATTCTCAAGCAGTCGCGCCTCGTCAAATTTCGACGCGACGGCCGCACCATCAACTACTCCCTCGCCGACGACCACGTCTACACCATGCTCAACCAGGGCATGAGCCATATCTGCGAGTAGCGGCAACCAAACGCCCCGGTTAGTCGCCGCCACACACCGGCGTACCACCCCAGGCCCGGTTCAACGAAAGGAACACCCATGCGCAAGTCCTTCAAGCTCGACGAAATCGATTGCGCCACCTGCGCGCACAAGCTCGAAACCGCCCTTAACAAGCTCGAGGGCGTCGAGAAGGCATCGGTCAACTTCATCACGCAAAAGCTCACGCTTACCGCGCCCGACGATCAGTTTGCCGAGGTCCTCGATCGCGCCGTCGCGCTGACCGCCGACCTTGAGCCCGATTGCGAGATTATCCGCTAACCGATCCTGGCTGCTCAAGCGTCCATCGTTCTCGCCTTTATATGAGTAATTGTTCATACGTTCATCTGATTGGGAAGGTGCAAGCTCATGAACAAGAAGCAGCGCCGGTGGCGCAACCGCATCATCGTGGCCATCGCTCTCTTTTTTGCCATTATGCTGGCCGAGAAGCTCGGGGCCTGGAACGCCCTCTTTGGCCGCTACGCCACCTACGGCGAATTCGCGCTGTACCTGGTTCCCTACCTCATCGCCGGGCACGATGTGCTCAAAAAAGCCTGGCGCAACATCCGGCACGGCGAGGCGTTTGACGAGGCCTTCCTTATGACGGTCGCCACGTTTGGCGCGTTTGCCACCATCCTGTTCCCCCAGACCGAGCCGCAGCTTGCCGAGGGCTGCGCCGTCATGCTGTTCTATCAGGTGGGCGAGCTGTTCCAGAGCTACGCGGTGGGCAAAAGCCGCAAATCCATTGCCGACATGATGGACATCGCGCCCGAGTTTGCCACCATCGAACGCGGCGGCGAGCTTGTTGAGGTGGACCCGGACGAGGTGCCGGTTGGCAGCGTGATCGTCATCAAGCCGGGCGAGCGCGTGCCGCTCGACGGCGTCGTGACCGACGGCGCAAGCCAGCTCGACACGGCCGCGCTCACCGGCGAGAGCGTCCCGCGCCACGTCGAACCCGGCACCAGCGTCATCTCGGGCTGCATCAACATGACCGACGTGCTGCGCGTGCGCACCACCAAGCCCTACGGCGAGTCCACTGTGAGCCGCATTCTTGAGCTCGTTGAAAATGCAAGCGAGAAAAAGGCCAAGACCGAGAACTTCATCACTCGATTCGCGCGCGTCTACACCCCCGCCGTCGTGTTTGCAGCGCTCATCCTCGCCATCTTCCCGCCGCTTTTGGGTATGGGCCCCTGGAGCGACTGGCTGCTCCGCGGCCTCACGTTCCTCGTGGTGAGCTGCCCCTGCGCGCTCGTCATCTCGGTGCCGCTCAGCTTCTTTGGCGGCATCGGCGGTGCCTCCAAGCTGGGCATCCTGGTCAAAGGCTCCAACTACCTGGAGCTCCTTGCCAAGGTTGACACCGTTGTGTTTGACAAGACCGGCACGCTTACCTCGGGCACGTTCAACGTGGTTGCCGTCCATCCCCAAGAGGGCGTGGACCCCAGCTGTCTGCTGAGCTACGCCGCGCATGCCGAGGCGCTGAGCAACCACCCCATTGCCACCTCCATCAAGCAGGCCTATGCCGGCGACCTGGACCAGACCCGTGTGCGCGACGTGCACGAAGAATCGGGCCACGGCGTCACGGCAACCGTCGATGGGCATACGGTGCTCGTGGGCAACGACAAGCTCATGGCCGAGCACGACGCGGCATCGCGCGACTGCGACCTTACGGGCACGATCTTGCACGTCGCGATCGACGGCCGCTACGCGGGACACATCGTCATTGCCGACGTGGTCAAAGACGACGCCGAGCAGACCATTCGCGACCTCCATGCCGCGGGCGTGCAGAAATGCGTCATGCTCACGGGCGACCGGCGCGACGTGGCCGAAGCCGTGGGTCAGCGGCTCGGCCTTGACGAGGTTCATGCCCAGCTCTTGCCGCAAGATAAGGTGGCCGAGGTCGAGCGGCTGCTCGCGCTTGAGCAAAACGGAGCCAAGCTCGCCTTTGTGGGCGACGGCATCAACGACGCGCCGGTGCTCATGCGGGCCGACGTGGGCATCGCGATGGGCGCCATGGGCTCCGACGCCGCCATCGAGGCTGCCGACGTGGTGCTCATGGACGACAAGCCCTCCAACATCGCCCGCGCCATGCGGGTTGCGCGCAAAACCATGCGCATCGTGTGGCAAAACATCGTGTTTGCGCTCGGCGTGAAGATCTTGATCCTCGTACTTGCCGCCCTGGG
Organism: uncultured Coriobacteriaceae bacterium; assembly: GCA_949287085.1. GTDB lineage: Bacteria > Actinomycetota > Coriobacteriia > Coriobacteriales > Coriobacteriaceae > Enorma. The sequence goes on along the minus strand of CASEER010000017.1, from coordinate 54,696 downwards.
CCTGGCTAGCATGTGGCTCGCCGTCTTTGGTGACGTAGGCGTAGCCATGATTGCCATCCTCAACGCCATGCGCGCCATGCGGGCGTAACGCGCTCTGGTCCAATTTAGGGGGGCGTTCCCCAATTGGACCTTTCATTTCCTGCTACCATGCTGAACAGTAAAGACAACACAGTTGAGGATGGGAGCGGTGAGCAATGTCGGCAGGCGCGAAGGGGCGCATCGCGTTTTTTGACAACATCAAGGGACTGCTGATCATTCTGGTGGTCGCGGGGCATTTCATGCATCCCATCCACAATGACAACCAGGCCTTGAGCGCGCTCTTCGACATCATCTACCTGTTCCACATGCCGCTCTTCGTGTTTGTCTCGGGCTTCTTTGCCAAGGGCGCCTACCGCAACGGGCATCTCAACGTCAACCGGATGATCACGTTCCTGGTGCTCGGCCTGGTCTATCAGGCGGCATTGCTGCTTATCAACGGGTCCCTGCAGCCACGCCGCCTGCTCACCTTTAGCTCGGCCCCGTGGTACCTCATTGGCATGGTGTGGTGGTACGCCGCAACACCCCTGCTGGCACGGCTGCGTGCCCCCGCCGGCATTGCGATAAGCCTGGCCGCCGCGCTGGCTTCGGGTTGCATCGACCTCTCCAACGGCTTCCTTGCCATCAGCCGTTCGCTTGCGTTTCTCCCCTACTTTGCGCTTGGGTACTACGTAACACCCCGGCAGCTGCAACACTTGGCACAGCGGCGCACGCTCTGGCTCGCGGTTGCCGCCGCCATTGCCATCGCAGCCGCGCGCCTGGTAGACCCCCATGCCTACGACTGGTTTCTTGCCATGGTGTACGGCGACAACCCCTATACCGGAGGCATCCTCCTCGGGATGTCCGAGCGCCTGGTCTCCATGGTCATCGCCGTGGTGTTCTCACTTGCCGTGTTCCACATAACCCCCTCCGGGCAGAGCCGCCTCACCGCCTTGGGCGAGCGCACCCTGCAGGTGTACGTGCTCCATCGCCTTATACGCGCGTGGCTCACCTTCCGCACGCCGTTCTACCATCTGCCCATCTTGCTCGACCCGCTGGTGGGCTCGGCCATCATCCTCGCACTCAGCGGCGGGATCGTTGTCCTGTGCGCTTTGCCCGTGCTGTCACGCCCCTTTACCGCGCTCCTGCGCGTACGGTGGCTGCCGCAACGGAATTCCTAGAGGCTCCATGCAACGTGCAGCGAGCAGGTGTCGCGGAACGAGCGCCCACAAGAACCATTTCAGGACCGTTTCCAGAAGCTTAAGAGCATGGGGGTCCCATGTATTATGAACGTCGGCAGACCGCGTGCGCTACACTTTTCGCAGCACGCGCGACGGCCCCACCCGGGGCCGCCTGCTTGAAAGGACACATATGCAGGACCTGTTCTTTAGCTTCATCGACCAGTTTGGCTACTTTGCCATCGGCGCGCTCATCTTTATCGAGAACGTCTTTCCGCCCATCCCCAGCGAAGTCATCCTCCCCTTAAGCGGCTTCTTCACCACCACGACCAACATGGTGCTGCCGCTGGTCGTTATCTCGGCCACCGCGGGCTCGGTGTTGGGCGCCTACATTCTCTACGGCGTGGGCTGGGTGCTCTCGCGCGAGCGTCTCATGCGGTTCTTTGACACCAAGCCCATGCGCCTGTTGGGCTTTAAGGGCAGCGACATCGCGAGCGCCATCGATTGGTTTGACCGCAAGGGCCAGGTAACGGTGCTTATTTGCCGCTGCATCCCCGTGGTGCGCAGTCTGATCTCCATTCCGGCGGGCACGGCACGCATGAACCCGGTCAAATTTACGCTCTTCACCCTGCTGGGCTCGGCCGTGTGGAACACGGTGCTGTGCTCGCTCGGTGCCGCCGCGGGCAGCGCGTGGGAAACGGTGAGCGAGCAGGCCGCATGGGTCTCTAACATGGTGGAATACGCTATTATCGCCATCGTTGTCGTGGTTGCCATCTGGTGGGTCGTCAAACGCATTATCCCGAACCTGAAAAAGAACTAGCCCCAGCACGCACACCTTAAGGCGAGCCCCACGCGCTCGGGACCAGCCCCAGCACGCGCCTTTGAAGCGGTCCACCCAGCGCCCGCCCCTAGATGAGCGCGAAGTGCTTGCAGGCGCTGTAGATGCCGTCGTGGTCGACGTCGGTGGTCACATAGGTTGCCCGCTCCTTAACGGAATCCCAGGCATTGCCCATAGCGACGCTCGTCTCCACCGCCTCAAACATCGAAAGATCGTTCTCGCCGTCGCCAAAGGCAATCGCCTCACTCGGCTCCAGGCCATAGCGCGCAAGCGCGGCCTCAACGCCAAAGCGCTTGCCGCCAACATCGGGAATCACGTCACAGAACAGCTCGGTCCAGCGGGTATGCGCGATGTGCTTGGTAACGTCCATAAACACCTGCTCCTCGCCCGGATCCACAAACGCGCACATCTGATATACCGGCGCGTCAAACGCATGGCTGATATCGTCTTCCTCGTACATCAACCCCACCTGATGGCACAGCGTTGCAATGCGCTCGGTCAAATGGCTCACAAACGCGCGCTCCTGCTGCAGCACCAGCACGTCATAGCATCCTGCCTGCACCTGCGCAACCATGGCGCGCACGTCCGCCTCGTCGAGCGGGTTGCTGCGAAACACCCCGTCGCTATCAAAGCAAAGCTGTCCGTTGAGCGTCACGTATGCGTCAAACCCCGTGCGAATGCAGGGCGGCAGCTGATACGTAGGCCGGCCAGACGAGATGATCGTCTTGACGCCCCGCTCGCGCAAAGCCGCCAGCGCGCGCTTGGTCGACTCGGGCATGCGATGCGTGGCAAAGCTCAAGAGCGTTCCGTCAATATCAAAAAAGGCAGCCTTGATCACGGAATCTCCTAACATGTCGTCGTTGCATCTGAGAGCCGGATACCGGATGCGTTGGTGCAATGCAGGCTCTCCCTGCGCGATCAGTCATAAACGGCCCCCATTGTACTCGAAGCGCCGACGGTGGGAGCGGCACCGCGCAACCTCCACGCTGGTCTGCTAGGATAGGCTCCGCATGACTCCGGTGCCAGCGGCTCGCGCGCCACATAGGTAGGCCGAGCGCGCCCTGGTTCTTCGCTTCTTATTTGAAAGGTTCAGCATGGCGATTCTTCTGGGTTGCGACAGCATTTCGTTGGACTTCCCCACCAAGCGCGTGTTCTCCAACGTTACGCTGGGCGTTAACGAAGGCGACCGCATTGGCATCGTTGGCCGTAACGGCGATGGCAAGTCCACGCTACTCAGCCTGCTCGCCGGCACGCTGGAGCCCGACGATGGCCGTGTTACGCACCGGCGCGACACGACCATCGGCCTGCTGGATCAGCGCGACTCCCTTGCTAACACGGACACCGTGCACCATGCCGTCGTGGGCGATGCACCCGAGTACGAATGGGCGTCTTCGCCGCGCGTGCGCGAGATTCTCGCCGGCCTTATTGCCGATGTTCCGTGGGAGGGAACCGTAGGCGCGCTCTCGGGCGGGCAGCGCCGTCGCGTTGACCTTGCCCGCCTGCTCATTGGCACCTACGACGTGCTCATGCTCGACGAGCCCACGAACCACCTGGATATGCGCACCATCAACTGGCTGGCGGGGCACCTTAAAACCCGCTGGCAGGCTGGCGCGGGCGCGCTGCTCATGGTCACGCACGACCGCTGGTTCCTCGACGAGGTCTGCACCTCTATGTGGGAGGTGCACGACGCCACGGTCGACCCCTTTGAGGGCGGCTATTCTGCCTATATTCTGCAGCGCGTGGAACGCGATCGCCGGGCACAGGTGGCCGAGGAACGTCGCCGCAACATGGCGCGCAAGGAGCTTGCGTGGCTGAGCCGCGGCGCGCAGGCTCGCAGCACCAAACCCAAGTTCCGCGTTGAGGCCGCGCGCGAGCTGATTGCCGACGTGCCGCCGCTCCGCAACGAGCTCGAGCTCAAGCGCCTCGCGGTGGCGCGCCTAGGCAAGCAGGTTATCGACGTGCTCGACGTGACCGCCGGGTACCGCGAGCCCGTGAACGCGCAAGCCAAAGAAGCAGGCGCTTCCCAGCCACAAGATGACACCCCGGATAACGGACGCGATGCCACATCCTCCGCTACGGCTAATGCGCCCACGGCAACCGCCGGTACCCCGACCCCCGTGCTCGAAGATGTGACCTGGCTCATTGGCGCAGGCGACCGCTTTGGCCTGCTGGGCGAAAACGGCGCCGGCAAATCCACCCTGCTCGACGTCATCCAAGGCAAGCTCAAGCCGCTCGCCGGTCGCGTAAAGATTGGCCAGACCGTGCGCTTTGGCGTGCTCTCGCAACAGCTTGACGAGCTCAAGCCCGTGATGAACGACACCATTCGCGAGGTGCTCAGCCGCTACAAGCGCAGCTACATCATCGACGGCAAAGAGACGAGCCCCGAAAAGCTGCTGGAGCGACTGGGCTTTACCCAGGAACAGCTGTGGAGCCGCATTGGCGACCTCTCGGGCGGGCAGCGCCGCCGCCTGCAGCTCATGTTCACCCTGCTCGATGAGCCCAATGTGCTTATTCTCGACGAGCCGGGCAATGACCTCGACACCGATATGCTCGCCATTGTGGAGGACCTGCTCGATAGCTGGCCCGGCACGCTGATCCTCGTCACCCACGACCGCTACCTTATGGAACGCGTGACCGACCAGCAGTACGCCATCCTCAACGGGCATTTGCGCCACGTGCCGGGCGGCGTGGACGAGTACCTGCGCCTGGCAGCGGCCACGCCGTCGGCGCATCAAGGCGTCGCGGTGCATGCGCCGGCAAAGAGTGCAGGCAGCAGTGCCTCTTCTGCTGACTCGACGGGTACGGAGGGCGCCCCGGGCAGCACGCTTTCCAATGCCGAGCGCCAGCGCCTGCGCAAAGAAGCCGCTTCGCTCGAGCGCCGCATGGAGACCCAACATAAACGAGCCGACGAGCTCGAAGCCGCCATGGCCGCCATCGACCCCACCGACTATCTGGCACTCGAGGCCCAGCAGCAAAAGATCGCCGAGGCAAAAGCCACGATCGACGAACTCGAAACTCAGTGGCTCGAGGTCTCCGAGCAGCTTGAAGGCTAGACAGCAGGGCTGTGTTGAACGCCGAGCCTTAGCGGCACGCAGCTCAACACAGCATTGCACAGAAAGGGCGAAAAGCGCGCAAGCAGTTGCCATGCGTACTTTTCGCCCCTATCAAACGCGCGCGGGCAACCGCGCCACGCGCTCTCTCCTACAAATCAAGCTCCATCAGACGAACGAGCGCCAAGATGTAGATCTTCAGCGCCTCGCGCAGGGCCGCCTCGCTGGCCACCTCGTTGGGCCCATGCATAGCGCCACCCCATTCGGGCAGCTCAAGCTCCTCGTCCTCCGGTCCAAACGAAACCGCGCATGCAAAGTTGCGCGCGTAGGTGCCGCCGCCCATCGAGAACGGCTCCGCCTCCTTGCCCGTTACCGAACGGTACACGTCCATGAGCGCCTGCACGGCGGGGTGGCTCGCGTCGACCGAGAACGGCACCTTTGACCAGGCGATCGTAAACTGCGCACCAAAGCGCTCGGCAAGCGCGGCGAGCGTCTGTTCCATCGCCTCCACCGTTGTGGCGTCGGGGAATCGCACGTCGATCGTTTGCTCAAGACGGCCGTCAGCGCGCACCGCAATGGTGCCTGCATTTAACGTGAGGGCACCAAACGCCTCGCTTGTGCAGGCAATGCCCACGGCCTCGCCCGTCGTGTCGGCATGAACGAGCTTTAGCAGCTCCAGGAACGTGCGCTCGGCAGGAGCCAGCAGCTCGGAGATCTCGTCCAGATAGCCCACGATCAGGCCGATGGCGTTGATGGTCCCCGCCGGCAGCGACGCATGGCCGCCAATACCCCGCGCAAAGACGCGCGCCTCGCCCGGGCGCACCGCCTCAACGGTAATGCGGTCGGCGTTGGCTTGCGGCACGGGCAGCTCGGATGCATCGATACCCAGCACGAGCTCCGACTCGCTGGGGATCGCGTTGGTCGCCTCGGCACCATGCCACGAGCGAATCACGCCGTCTGCAATGAACCCGCTCACAAACGAGCCGTCAAAGCAGCCCTTCTCGGCATTGCACAGCGGGAACGACGCATCCGGCGTAAAGAGAAACGCCGGGTCATCATGGCCGGCCAGGTAGTGCTTGACATCGGACATGCCCACTTCTTCGTCGCAGCCCAAAAGCGCGCGGAAGGTGTAGCGCGGCACGATGCCCTCGTGCAGAAAAAACGCACCGGCATACAGCGAAAGCACCGCGGGGCCTTTGTCGTCGATCACGCCACGGCCGAGCAGCCAGCCTTTGCGGCGCTCCATGGCAAACGGGTCCGTTGCCCAACCAGGACCCGCCGGCACCACGTCGATGTGCGCGATCGTGGCGACCTGCTCCTCCTGCTTACCGGTAATGTCGCCCCAGCCCACGTAACCCTCGTCATCGGCGGTCTGGTACCCCAGCCGCTGCGCAATGCCGAGCGCGCAATCGAGCGCGCCGCGCACCTGGGGGCCAAACGGCGCACCCGGCGCTGCCTGGCTGGTATCGGCGATCGATGGATGGCTTACGAGCTGGGCAATATCGTCCAGCGCCTGGTCCCACACCTCGTCAATGTACGCGACAACGCGCGCCTCGAGCTCTGCATCCATGGTTGCTCCTCTCAGCAGCCCCACCTGGGGCTAGCTACGGCTTCCTCTATAGTGCGCCGCGATGCGCTCCGCAGAACGCTCACCGCATCGCAGCCGCCTTCCTATCCTACCTGTTTGCGCTCTTGTTGCGAACGGCCTCTCGTAGCGCAAACACTCCGCCAACAATGCCAGCTGGCAGCATACCGACGGGGCCGCCATGTTGCCAGCCGCCGCGTCAGCACCCTACAGCGACGAGCCGCGAGCCGACAAATCGATGCCCAAGAGCGCCGCGAGCTCATAGGTATCGCAGCACACCGCATCGGCGCCGGCCTCGGTAAGCTCCGCGCGCCCCTGCTCGTCGCGCCCCACGCCAATGCACGGAAGACCCAGCTCATGGGCGCCTTCCACATCAAAGCGCCGGTCACCCACCATCACCGCATCCGCGGGGTCGCACGCCAGCGCATCCAAACACGCCCGAATGCAATCTGCCTTGGTCGCGCGCCCGGGCTCCAAACGCCCCGCGATCACATCAAAGGGCGGCACATCGAGCTCGGCAATCATCGCCCGCGCCGTCTCATCCAAGCGCGAGGTTGCCACCGCAATCGGCGTTCCCTGCGCCTTAAGCGCCTCCAACAGCTCGCGAATCCCCGGGAACGGCGGATAATCCCCGGGCTTTACCTGCTCGTTAAAGAGCGCGCGGTACGTGTCGACCAGCTGCGTCGCCGCTTTGCGGTCAATATTAGCCACCAGCATGAACCCATCGGGGAGCGGCGGCCCGATGAGCTGATGCAAATCGCCCACAGCATCCAGATCGTATCCGCACGCCTCAAGCGCCTGCGACGCCACGGCGATCACCGCCGGCCCCGTGTCGACCAGCGTACCGTCAAAGTCAAACAGCACCGCGCGATACGAAAATGCTGCGTGGCGCGACCTATCCGACGTCAACTGCTCGCCTAGCCCATGGCGCTCGTCCGCGGCCAGTCGCTCGTCTGGCACTGACCGCCCGTTTGACCGCAGCGAACCGCCATCCTTGGAATCCATGGATCTCCCTTCACTCCGCTCACGCGCACTCACCCCCGCGCGCCGTCAATACACAAAAGCGCCCCAACGCAAAACGCTGGGGCGCTTCAACATCCACTGAATCAGGCGGGGCCGAAGTTACTCGGCATCCTCGGCCTTCTCCTCGGGCTTCTCGAGCGGAGCGACCTCGATCTCCACGCCGAGGGTCTCGGCAGCAGCCTTCATGGAGAGGGAGATGCGACGACGCTCGAGGTCGATGTCCATGACCTTGACCTGGACCTTCGCACCCACGTGGGTCACCTGGCTGGGCTGATCGACGTGCTTGTGCGCCATCTCGGAGATGTGCACGAGGCCCTCGATGCCGTCACCCAGGTCAACGAACGCGCCAAACGGCACGAGCTTGGTAACGGTGCCCTCAACAACGGCGCCGGTCGGGTACTTCTTGACGAGCGCGCGCCACGGATCTTCGGTGGTCTGCTTGAGGCCGAGGGAGATACGCTCGCGGTTGAGATCCACGTCGAGCACCTCGACCTCGATCTCCTGGCCGACCTTGACGACCTCGGACGGGTGGTTGACGTGGTTCCAAGAGAGCTCGGAGATGTGCACCAGGCCGTCGATGCCGCCGAGGTCCACGAAGGCACCAAAGTCGACGATGGACGAAACGGTACCCTTGAGGCGCATGCCCGGCTTGAGCTTGGAGAGGATCTCGGTGCGCTCGGCCTTGCGGGACTCCTCGAGCACCACGCGGCGGGACAGCACGACGTTGTTGCGGTTGCGGTCCATCTCGATGACGCGGGCCTCGATGGAGGTGCCCAGGTAGCTGTGGAGGTCCTTGACGCGACGCAGGTCGACGAGGGACGCGGGCAGGAAGCCGCGCAGGCCGATGTCGAGGATGAGACCGCCCTTGACGACCTCGATGACCTCGCCCTCGACGTTCTCGCCGGACTGGAACTTCTGCTCGATACGGTTCCAGGCGCGCTCGTACTCGGCACGCTTCTTGGAGAGCATCAGACGGCCGTCAGCGCCCTCCTTGGTCATCACGAGCGCCTCGATGGGATCGCCCACCGAAACGATGTCAGCAGGATTGGCGTCCTTGCGGATGGACAGCTCGCGCACCGGGATGACGCCCTCGGACTTGAATCCGATGTCAACAAGAACCTCGTCCTTGTCGATCTTCGTCACGGTGCCGCTTACGAGATCGCCCTCGTTGAAATCGGTGATGGTACCGTCAACGAGGTTGTTCATCGTCTCGTCATTCACATCGTCTAGCGAGAAGATGGACGTGTTCTGAATCTCACTCAAAGGTGGACCCCTTTCGAACAACGGGGCCCCGATTGCAAGGACCTGCGGATGAGCGCGGCCGCGGTTGCCGCTGCGCGCATCCTCTGGAAAAACACTCGGGGGCCAACAGATACGGATGTGAAGCAGATGCATTCACGAAGAAATAGATTACGTGGAAACGCTCTGCTTTTCAAGGTTGAGCACCGATTTTTTCGCGTCTCCGCGCGTTTTTCCCAACTGCTCCGCGCACGGCGCGCCCAGGGCGATAAGCAGCAGCGTAATTACCGGCTCTCCGCACGTCGCGTATGGCTGGTAAACGCCTGCACGCCGGCACACACGCGGCGCCCCGCTCGCCTGTGGATGGCATGCCAACGGCCGCATGCTCGCGTGCACAAGGTTCCCCACCGCCGCGTATGACGAAACCGTAAGCATGACGCCTGATATTTGCCGGGCACATTTGGTCATAATAGGGGGAACACCAAGCGGGGTGCCCAGCACGAGGCACGCGCCCGCATGCGCCGGCCAAGGAGGTGGAACGTGCTCAAAGCAGTGGTGTTTGATATGGACGATACGCTGCTCAGCATTAATTTGAGCGCGTTTCTTGCCGTGTACCTGCGCGACGAGGCACGGTTGCTGGGCGATATTGGCCGCAAGAATCCGTTTTCTGCGCTTGCCGCGCTGGGCGGGACCTTTTATGAGCTCAACGCCAACGACCGGCCCCTCGACGACAACCGCACCAACGAGGAGTTCTATATAGAAACCATAAAGCGCCGCAGCGGCGTGCCGCTCGATGACCCCGTGATTGCCGAAGCCTTTGCCTACTACGAGCACGAGGTGCTCCCCCATCGCAACGATGGCATCATCTCTGCACGGCCGCGCGTGGGCGCCCGCGAAGCTGTTGAGACGGTGGTGGACCTCGGCCTGACGGTGGCGCTTCTTACCAACCCCAGCTTCAGCCGCGCGTGCATTGCATGCCGCATGGGCTGGGGCGACATGCTCGACATGCCTTTTGAGCTCGTTACCACCATGGAAAACAGCAGACGCTGCAAGCCGGACCCGCGCTACTACCTGGACGCCATCGAAGCGCTGGGGCTCGAACCCCATGAGGTGCTCATGGTGGGCAACGACCCCAAGCGCGACTTCCCCACCCCCGATTGCGGCATCCAGACCGCCTACGTGGGGTCGGGCAACCCGGTGCGCGCCACGTGGTCGGGCCCCATGGCCGCGTTTGCCGCAAGCTTCAACGAGATCGAGGAACGGTTTTACGAGCGCCAGGAGCGCGCGCTCACCGACCTGGTGCAGGACGTGTCGCGCGCTTAGGTTTACGGGGCGCCGCGCGTGCCGCGCCGAGCCTCACCAGGGCGCAGGCCATAACGGCCGCGGCGGGCAAAGCGGCCCCTCACCAACGTCGCGCAGGCCCGCACCGGTTATGCCAAAGGCACCACTCCCCTCTCCATCTGTGCGGCGCTACAATAGGGCTATTTCTGCCCACTCACCCGCAAGGAGCACCCATGAGCACCGCCCCCACCGCCTGCGCCGACGACGTGCGCGCCCGCGATGCGTACTACTGCAGCATCCTTAACCGCGAGCTGGTATGCGCGCTGGGCTGCACGGAACCCATTGCCGTGGCCTACGCCGCAGCCATCGCGCGCGCGACCCTGGGGTGCGAGCCCGAACGCCTAGAGCTTGCCTGCTCGGGCAACATCATCAAGAACGTCAAGAGCGTCACCGTGCCCAACTCGGGCGGCATGCACGGCATCGAAGCCGCCGCGACGCTCGGCGCGGCGGGCGGCAACCCGGATAACGCCCTCGAGGTGCTTGAGTCGGTTGACGATGCCGCGCGCGAGCGCACGACCGCCCTGTTGGCAGATTCCCATTTTGCCGAGGTGTCGCTTGCCGAAAACGTGCCGAACCTCTATATCCGCGTGAAGGCGCTGGCCGGCGGCCACGTCGCCGACGTCATTATTTCTGACCACCACACCAACGTGGTTTGGCGCGCGCTTGACGGCGTCAAGCTTGCCGGCAGCTGGGAGACGCCGGAGCGCGCCGAAGCCATTGCCCACACGGCACGCACGCAGGGAAGCTCGCTCAGCATCCAAAGCATTATCGACTTTGCCGAGCACGGCGACCTGAGCGCCGCACGCGATGCGCTTACCAAGCAGATGGACCTCAATGACGCCATTTCGCGCGAGGGGCTCGAGCACCCTTGGGGCGCCGAGGTAGGCCGCACGCTGCTGGCCAGCCGTGCCGAAAACGTGGCCGACCGGGCGCGCGCCCGTGCCGCGGCGGGGTCAGACGCGCGCATGAGCGGCTGCGCGATGCCGGTCGTTATCGTGTGCGGCTCAGGTAACCAGGGAATCACCACCTGCCTGCCGGTGCTCGAGTACGCCGAGCACTTAGGTGTTGAGGGCGACCGGCTGCTGCGCGCGCTCGCGCTGTCTGACCTGGTGGCCATACATGTTAAGTGCTATATTGGCGAGCTCTCCGCGTTCTGCGGCGCGGTGTGCGCGGCGTGCGGCGCGGGTGCGGCCATTACCTGGATGAGCGGCGGCACGCCCGAGCAGGTGGGCGCCACCGTGGTTAACACCCTGGGCAACGTGGGCGGCATTGTGTGCGACGGTGCCAAATCGAGCTGCGCGGCCAAGATCTCGGCCTCGATTGACGCAGCGATCCTTGGTCACAGCATGGCCATGGCGGGCAAGAGCTTCCATGCGGGCGAGGGCATTGTGCAGGAAACCATCGAGGACACCATCGCGAGCATGGGCTACGTGGGCCGCGTCGGCATGAAGCCTACCGATGTCGAGATCCTGAACATCATGATCGGCAAAACGCAGGTGGGATGCTAGCTCAGGTGAAATCACCTCTGTCCTAATTTCACCGCCGGCCTTCGCCCCCGTGGAACTGGTTCTCGTTGCCGCCCACCACCGAGCGAGTATTGGCTTCTCCGTTACCGGCAAGTTATCCTCAGAAGATATACACTTATACCGTATGTAATTTGCCGGTATCGGAGGGCAGCGATGGCGTTTATCACGGTTGCGGAGGCAGCCCAACATTGGGGCGTCTCCGAGCGCACGATTCGCGGCTACTGCGCCGCGGGACGTATCCCGGGAGCCGAACTCATCGGAAAGACGTGGGCCATCCCCGAGGAGGCCGAACGGCCAGGTCGCAGGCCGCGCACTTCCGCAAAGGGACGCACGCTCCTTGCTGCGCTGCGCGAGGAGAAGGCCGCCGGCACGTCCGGAGGCATCTACCATCACGTCCAGGTCGAGCTCACCTACAACTCCAACCACATCGAGGGGAGCCGCCTCACGCACGAGCAGACCCGGCTCATCTTCGAGACCAACACGATCGGCGTTGGGGACGCGGTTCGCGTGGACGACGTTCTTGAAACTGCCAACCACTTTCGATGCGTGGACATGATCATCGACAACGCCAACCGTCGCCTGACCGAGCGCCTCATCAAGGGCCTGCACGCCCAGCTCAAGCAAGGTACGAGCGACAGCCGAAAAAGCTGGTTTGCGGTCGGCGACTACAAGCGTCTCCCCAACGAGGTGGGCGACCGCAAGACTGCGGCGCCCGAAGAGGTTGCAACTCGCATGGCCGAACTCATCGCGAGATACGAGGCGCTGCCGAAAAGGACGTTCGAGGACGTTGTGGCCTTCCACGCCGAGTTAGAGGCCATCCACCCCTTCCAAGATGGGAACGGACGCGTGGGCAGGCTCGTCATGTTCAAGGAATGCCTGCGCAACGGCATCACGCCCTTCATCATCACGGACGAGGTAAAGATGTTCTACTATCGCGGGCTGGCGGAATGGAGCCGCGAGCGAGGGTATCTGCTCGACACATGCCGTGCAGCGCAGGGCGCCTTTGCCGAGCTGCTCCGCTACTTTCGCATTGACGGATAAACGCGCTGAGACTTCTACACAACCCCGCGCCTCTCGCTGCGAGGACTGAGGGAGCAAGCCTGGTTGGCAAACCTGCCGCTCTATGCCACCAACGCCTTCCCGGGCATCCTCGAGACGGCGTCGAACGTCGGTTGACGGTGGGCGCAAAACGTCAACCAACGCTCCTCTGATTTGACGAGTTGCCGACCAGGTAATCGAGCTCAACAGGTAAAATTACCTCAGTCCTCATTTCACCTTATCGCAATCTCTCGCTCAAGCTGGGCGTCAAATCGGTTGACGAATGCCCCGATGACGCGCGCTCCGGCGTCGTTGAGCTGCTGCACCCCTACCCTCAGCTCCTCCGGCGTCACACAATCCCAGCCCACGACGACCATCGCCGCATCGGCTACGGACGAAAGGACGGCGGCGTCTGCCGCACTTTGGAGCACGGACGTGTCGATAATCACGTACTGAAAGGATTCCTGCGCAGCGGAGAGAGCCCGTTGGAACCGTCGAGAAGCAAACAGCGCGGACGAGCCTGCCACCCGCTTTCCAAATGGAAGGATGCTCAGACGGGCGACCGACGTGCCCTGGATGCTTGATTCGAGTGAAGCTCCGTTGTACAGCGCATCATTCGGGGTGCGTGCCCTGTTTGCGGCGTAAAAAAGCACACTTTTCTAGCGCGGTAAAAAAGCTTCGCCGACCGAGCTGATGGCCGCATCTTTGCGACGAAAGGCCATATATTTGTTTTGTGGTAGGGATAATTAGCTGTAAAATGAGCCCAATTTGCCATGCGTGTAAAAGTGTACTTTTTTTATGCGATTATAACTACCGTTTACCTGTGCACACGCCGTTGTAAGGCCTTACTCCAAAGCCTCCGTCATCCGGTCCTCCCGCAGCCACTTGTCGAACGTAGAGATCGACACGTTGAAACGCGAGGCCAGCAGAGAGCCGCCTCACCATGCGGCTCCACTCCGGACGGTCGAAGTTATTGCCGCTCGCCTTGTTGGCTAGGATGTTCGACGGCTTTACGCCATGGCTGTAGTTCTGGCCAAAAATTGCAGTACTAGGTGTTTTGTCCTGGGAAACGGCGGTGCGCTTTCCCAACCGGGCAGGTAGCAAGCCCGCTGCAGGGCTTCTACCAGCACGGTTGCGAAAGGGCACCGTCAAACATCGGGATCAAACACCTAGTACTGCAATTTTTGGCCAGATTTGGGGTTATAGGGCAAAAATTGCGTCCGTTCAGTCCCAACCCATCCATTGGCTTATAAGGCAAATAGCGGATTAAAGAACAAAAAGTGTGCAAGCGCTAATCCCGGTCCATCCGGTGAGGCTCGGCGTGATGAAACCCTGACCACACAACGGCGTCGCCCCATTGGGGATACTGCCCTCAGGTGAAAATACCTCTGTCCTCATTTCACGTTAACGAAAAAGGCCGGAAGGTTAACCCTCCGGCCTGCAATTCGTGGTGGGCGTTAGAAGATTTGAACTTCTGACCTCTTCCGTGTCAGGGAAGCGCTCTCCCCCTGAGCTAAACGCCCGTGTGCTTTTCAGCGGTAGCTATACTACCATGCCTTGCAGCAGATGCCAACAAGAAAATTTGAACTTCTTAAAAATGTTGGCTGGTGGTCAATAATCGAGGCCGAACGGCGCGCGAATTGCGCTGGCGGCTTCGACCCCAGCCAGCCAAACGCTCAAGCCAGCCCCCGCCCCAGTCGGAATCGGCCCCCCGGCAAAGCGCCTAAGCCGGCAATCCGCCCAACCAAAAGCGTCACCCGGGCCGGGCACGACACCCAGGTCATCCGTCCCAACCAAGAGCATCAGCCGGAGCCGGGTACGGCACCCCCGCCAAGCATGCCGCCCCAACCCCGGCACCATCTACGATGTACGCGGCCGCTCGTCCTTGTCCATCTTGAGATTCTCAAACGTGTCTTGAATGAACTCGTCACCAAAGTGGCGGTCAACGTATTCCTCAAACACGTTATGCGCCGGCACGCCTTCCGCACGCTGACCGGCGCGCCAGAAGCACGCCACGGTCATGGCAATGTCAAGCGCAATGAAAACGGTCAGAATGCCCACGACCACCGCCTGACGGCGCGTGGTGGGCTCGCCGATGCGGTACAGCAGCTCGGGCATGATGACCTTGCACCACAACACGCCCAGCACGCCCCACACCAGCAAGAAACGCCATGCCACCCACTGGGTAATGTGGTCGGGAAAATGCAGGTACGACCACGACCACGCATGCATGACCGTCTCCATGCTCCATCCGGCAAGCTGTTCGAGCATGCCGCCCAAACCCGCCGAGATCAAAAAGATCATCCACACCGGCTGGCCGCGCAACCGCCACAGCACGACGGTCAGCAGCACCGCACCGCAGCCATACAGCGGCGAGAACGGCCCCCAGACCAGCCCTACGCGGCTCTCGAGCACGCCGTACGCCACAAACATCCAAACGGTCTCAAGAATGAGTCCCAAAACCGAGGCAACCAAGAAGATGATGAGGTATTGGTAAAAGCCCGGAGCGTTGTCGTTAAGAAAGTCCTCGCGCAGCTGCTTGCGCGCTTCGCGAATAACGCGCCGCTGCTTTTTGGAGATCTTGGCGCGCAGCTTCTTGTGGCCAAAATGCGACACCTCGGACCACACGGCGTCGGCGTAGACCCCCGCATCGATGCGGCCCTGACGCAGCATGCGCTTGAACCCTTTGCCCGCGGCATGCCAGTCGAGATACCGCTGGACCAAAAAGAGGACGCCGCGCGCCACCAAAAAGATGGCAACAATGAAGATTGTTATGGTGAAGAGCAAGGGAAATCCCCCGTTCGTCGAACGCCCAACAGACTTCTAATATCCCCTCT
This sequence comes from uncultured Coriobacteriaceae bacterium, assembly GCA_949287085.1. Lineage (GTDB taxonomy): Bacteria > Actinomycetota > Coriobacteriia > Coriobacteriales > Coriobacteriaceae > Enorma. Next base: position 39,026 of record CASEER010000017.1, on the reverse strand, counting down.
GACCTTGGCAAACAACCAGTAAGGAAGTAACCGCCACCGCAGGTGACTGACAAACATTGTACCCAACCAAAAATTTTTTGAAAATAATGCTTGCAAGATATTATCTTCCTGCAAGCGGACATGGCTCAGTTGGTAGAGCACAACCTTGCCAAGGTTGGGGTCGCGGGTTCGAGCCCCGTTGTCCGCTCCATTGCATGAGACGGGCCGGATGGAACTTTTCATTCGGCCTTTTTCATCGGCGACGTGGCCAAGTGGTAAGGCAGAGGCCTGCAAAGCCTTTACCCCCAGTTCGAATCTGGGCGTCGCCTCCATCGCACTGATCGGGCGCCGGCAACGGCGCCCTTTTTCGTACTACATTGATCTCATTTGGGCGTCGGAACCTCAATCGGATGTCGGCAACCTGAGCGTCGGTAACGACGTCCTGCTTCTACGTACATGACTAAAAGGCCTCGCCAAATTGGACGACATCACCAAAATGGTCTCACGCTACTTAAGCAGCTTAACAAGACGCGTGAGCGTACCTTGGGTATCGCGACGCCGGTGAATCTCAACGCTATCGACCAGCAGGCGCATGAGCTTGATGCCGCGGCCACGCTCCTCGCTTTCTGCAGGCGTCTCGTCGGCTGCAAGCTCGAACCCGCAGCCGCAATCCACGACCTCGATCACCACACGGTCGCGGTACGCGCGCATATTGAGCACGCATCCCGTCCCGCACGCATGGTCGTAGGCATTGCCGAGTGCCTCGCTTGCCGCAAGCGCCGTATCATACCGCGCATCGTTGCTCATGGGCAGCCCCTCAAGCAACTCAACCACACGGTGGCGATAAAAGCCCAGGTGCTCAACGCCCGCTTGCACCGAGATGCTCTTGCTCCACCGTGGCAGCTCGGTGGGCGAAAGCGCCGGGATGGGCGGCCGGTCGGCCCCCGTTACGTGGAGCACGTCAATCAGGCGCGCAATCTGCAAAAACCGCGCCACCGCGGCCGAAGCGTTTACGAGCGACAGCAGCCCTTCGACGTTCATCAGCCGCCGAGCACGCGAGAGCAAAAACGCCAGCCCGGTGGAGTCGATGAACCCCACATGCTCGCAGTTCACGATGATGCGCCGCGCGCCGCCATCGATGAGCGCGTCGACCTCGTCACGCAGGACGGGCGTCGACGCGATATCGATGTCCCCTGGAGGGGCCAGTACGGCTATGTCGTTCCACTCACGCATATGCTCATGGTTCCCGCGGCGTCACGGCTCTAATCAAAGCGAGCCACGAACGTCGCCTGATACCCGGCGGACGGGCGGTGCGTCGGGTCCCTCAAACTCCAGCGCCACGAGGGCGATGTCGTCTTCGAGGGCCGAGTTGGTAAAGGCATCGAGCTCATCGAGCACGTGCGCGCAGAGCCCGTCGACTCCGTGCCCGGCGCGTGCAAGCAATATGTCGCGCAGACGCTGCTCCCCAAAAAACTCACCCGTGGCGCTTCGTGCCTCGATGGCGCCGTCGGTATACATAAAGAGCACGTCTCCGCGTGTAAAGGTAAACGTCCCGCTCTTGAACGCCATGTTCTCAAACGCGCCCACCACGCCCGACTGCGCGCTTAGGAGCTCGACCTCGCTCGGCTCGGAAGATGGCGCGCCGGCGCTCTCTGCGCCCGCCTGCTCCCCTGCCGGGCTCACCCCGGGCACTCCTCCGGCCTGGCGCGCGGCGCCCCCCGCATGGACAAGCATGGTGGGCGGGTGCCCTGCCGAGCAGTAGGTGGCCTCGCCCCGCTGTAGATCGAGCTTGGCAACAAACATGGTCGCAAACGTTTCGACACGCGAGAAGTTCATGAGCATCGCGTTGAGCGACCGCACCATGCGCACGGGGCTCAGCCCCTCCCACGCGTAGGCAGACAGCGCCGTTTTAACGAGCGCCGACATAGATGCTGCCTCGATGCCTTTGCCCGATACATCGCCCAAGATCATGACGGCGCGATCGTAGGGCAGCCGGATGAGCGTGTAAAAGTCACCGCCCACGAGCGCCTGCTGCGTTGCGGACGAATAGAGCGAGTCGCTGATAATGCCCGGTACCTCCCCCAGCGAGCTGCGCATGCCCGCCTGCAACGTCTGGGCGATGCGCTGGCTCTCCTTGGTTTGGGATGCGTCGCGCTGGTGCAGCTCGAACTCGTGTGCCAAGCGCACCAGATAGTCAAACTCGATGTCGTCGATGGGTTCTTGCGAGTCGTCGCGCAGTAGCAGGAAGGCACTCGGCGGGCGGGACACCGTCCGCTCCGCCAGGGCCGTGGGCGCTGCACCGTCCGCCGCATCGGGCGCGCCCGCCTCGTGCGTACCGTCCGCGCCGCCAGCGTCTGCCCCGGCAAGCGGCCTGCCCGTGCCAAACGACGTTGCATCGTCGCGCATCTCAAAGTACACGCCCTGATCGGGCAGCCCCTGCGCGTTGAGCCAGGTGCCCACCCGCGACACGCGCTCGATGCGCGTCAGGCGCACATATTCAAGCTCCGTCTCGTCCGCGCGCGCCTCGCCCGCCGTGCGCGCAAAGTAATCGCTCGGCTCGCGGGAAACACGGGCTGCTGGCGCGGTCGTCGAGAAAAATAGCTGGTCGACCTCCCCGGGCATCACCACCCGGTTGCCGCCCTCAAAGTCGATCTCAAGCTGTCCGGTACGTGGGTTGCGCACCAGCGGGCACACGTGGCACGAGAGCACGCGGCGAATCTCGGCCACGGTTTCGGCCCACACCAAACCCAAGTCGCCTTCGGCGCCGTACACCACGTCACGCACATGGTTGAGCGAACGGCTCAACTCGGCTGTGCGCTGCGAGCGCAGGCTCGTGGCAAGGCTCATGAGCTCAATCGAGAGGTAATCGCACACCACCTCGATCACGTTGACGTCGTATGCACGCGAGGCCGTGGGGCGCTTCCAGCCCAGCTCAATCACGCCCAGCACCTGCGTACCAAAAAACACGGGCACGGCGATGAGCGTCTTGAACGGCGGCATGTAGTGCGTGCGGAGCGTACGGCTTTGACGCGCGTCCAGATCGTAGAACGAACCGGCATTGGTACCCGACGCCTCGCCCGAGCGAATGATGGAAAGACGGCAGCTTGCGCCTTTGCGCGTCACATACGTGGGTACACCCACGCCAAAGGGAATGAATTCGGGCACATAATCGCGCTCCAGGCTATGCGAGACGCCGCGAAGCCTAAAGCCGCCGCCCTCGGTAAAGTAAATGGTAGAGCCGTCGGCATCGAGCGCGTCCACGAGCTTGTTGAGGACCGTGTCAAGCAGCGCGGGCAGGTTTTCTGCCCCCACCGTGGACATGATGACCGAAAGCGTGCCCGAAAGCCGCTTGTTGGCCGCCTGGAGCTCCGATAGCACGCGGCGCATCTGGCGGTCGTGGGCATAGTGCTCCTCGAGACTGCGCAGCGCTACGAGCGCATGTATTTTGCCCTGCGAGCGTTTGAGCAAGCGTTTGCGCAGCCCCTCGGGGGGCATTACCGCTAGGGCGCGCGCCAGCACCGGTATGAACGAGCCGTCAGAGAGCTTGAGCATGAGCGAGCAGTCGCTCCCATCGAGCGGGAACGGCAGCCGGTGATTGGACGCGCGCTCAAATGATGAGCTAAAGAGAAGGTCTTTGACATCGGTGCGGATAAGCGCCGCGCGATCCTCCCCCGTAAGCGCGAGCAGACGGGAGTTAACCTGCACGATGGCGCCATCGGCGCTGCACGCAATAATGGCATCGCTCGTGAGCTCGGCAAGCTTGGGCAGCTCGGATAAATCCTCGCGACTCGCTGCGTCCATGGCACGTCCTCTCCGTTGGCGGGCACCATCCGTCGGGTGATACGGCTCTTACTATACCCTGTCGTGCGGACACAACCGAACCCGCCCAGAAACCCCGCACGTGATTCCGGTGCTGCGCGCAGCCACGGCGCCCGCGCGCGATTTCGCCACTCCGCGCAGCCACGGCGCCCGCGCGCGATTTCGCCACTCCGCCAGTCTGTCGCGGCATGAAAAAGGGCCTCCGAAGAGACCCTGAATCATCGATGGTGTCGGAGGCGGGACTTGAACCCGCATGATCGAAAAGTGATCACTAGCACCTCAAGCTAGCGCGTCTGCCAATTCCGCCACTCCGACAAGCAGCGAAAAAGATAATAACCCAGACACTCCCGTTTGCGCAAGAAGAATTTTGAGAATTTTTCTGCAAAGCGCAATCAGATGTGCAATCAAAGCGCAATCAGATGTGCAATCAAAGCGTAATCAAATTTGCGTGACCGATTCTTTTCAGGCTTGGGCGTCGCAGATCGCCGAACCAGCCGTGCCCACCCGAGCCGGCAGGTGCACGCCCGCGCCACGCAGCCCAGCCGCACAAACCCACCAACGGCTACGGCTGGGCCAAAGCCGCTCGCCTCGCCCGGACCAAAACTACTCGCCGAGCTGGGCCGTAGCAACGCCCAGGCGGCCCTGGGGATCAACCGTCAGATGCTCAACCCGGTCAGACGCCGCATACACCCGCGCATGGTACATCAGTGGAATCACCGGGCACTCCTCCCCCACTGCACTGTCCACGTCTTGGTAGAGCGACCGCCGCGCCGCAGCGGTGCGCTCCGCCCGCGCCTGCGCCAACTGCTCGTCCACCTGCTCGTTATAAAACCGCGACGCATTGGTGGTTTCACGGTTTGCCGAGAAAAAGAGGGGGAAGAGCACCGCGTCCAACGTGGGCGCATCCGCCGTCCAATCTACGCGCGCCAGGTCAAAATCGCCCGACGCCAGTCGCCGGCGAAACTCGTCGACCTCAAGCGCCTCAAGCTCGCAGGTTACGCCCAAACTGGCAAAATTGTCGGCAAGGGCATCCATGACCTCGCTATGGCCACCGTCCGTGTTATACATGAGCCGCACGGTCAGGTTGCGCTCATCCTGCGCTTCAAGTGGATACCCGTGGTCGAGCAACTTCGCCGCCCGGTCCGCGTCAAACTGTGCATAGGGCCAGGCCGCCTCGCGATACCCCGCCACCGTTGGCGGCACCACGCCATCGGCCGGAAGCCGCGTCTCGCGGTAGAGCGTCTTGCACAGATATTCTCGATCAACCGCCAAGGAGAGCGCCCGGCGCACCACGGTGTCGTTCAGAGGCGCCGCAGCGCAGTTGCAGACGAGCATGCTCGTCGTAAGGTCGGGCGCACACAACAACCGCCCGTCCGCGCCCAGGGTGCGCCCATCCTCGGCGCGACCAAGGCTCGAAGCCGCATCGCGCGCATCGTTGATGGGGCACACGGTCACGTCCACATCGCCCGTCTGGAACGCGCGGAACGACGATGCCGCATCGGCCTCTATGTCAAAACGCACGCGATCAAGCACCGGGGCGTTACCGTAATAGTCGGAATAGCATGCAAGCGTAAGGGAGCCCGCGCCGCTCTTTAACGCCTCCGTCATGCGGTACGGCCCGTTGCCCACAGGCTGCCGCGCAAAACGCTCCGCATCCTCCGCCGCCTTGGGAACGGGTCCCAATGCGGGATGCGCCGCCACATACGGAAAATCGGCGTACGGGGTCACCAGCGCAACGGTAAGAGTTTTATCGTCGGGACACGTCAAGCCCGAAAGCTCCGACGTCTCGCCCGCCTGCAGTTCATCGTATCCCTTGACTAGCGAGAGGAGGTACCCATATGAAGCCGCCTGCTGCGCGTCGTCCTCATCCTGAACGCCGCGCGCCGGGTCGCAAAGTCGCTCCCACGCGCGCTTAAAATCGTGAGCCGTAACCGGGCTTCTATCGTGAAACGTAGCATCACGCAGGTAAAACGTTACCGATTGCGCATCGTCTGAAACTTCGAACCGCTCCGCCGCGAGGCCCAGGAGCTCCCCGGTTTCAAAATCATACGTGGTGAGTGCATCAAACAGCTGCCACACCACCATGAGGCTGCTCAGGTCGGTCGCCGCAGCGGGATCAAGGCTCGCTGGGCGAGCAATCCCTACCGTGAGGGGCTGCTCGGCCACGGCCCCGCTCCCCTGCCCGGTCGAGGCGCCCGGCGTGCACGCAGCAAGCGCCGCCATGGCGCCCGCAGCAAGCGAACCCGCAACCAAGCTCCGCCGACTCAACATCGTATGCGCACCGTACTTCATGCCCAACGTCCCTTTAAGCTCGTCCGTCGCCATCGCTGCCCAGCTTATCAAAAAAGCGCTCTCAGCGCCCCCCCCAACACCGCAACAGTCTATTACTGCCACCACCCGACCAAGAACCTCACCTCGACATGGGCTCGATATGCGAGGACCCTCCGCCTTTCCCTCTGAGCGATTCCGCAGGAGCTCGGCTCCGCCGAGTTCCGAGGACCAGCGAAGAGGGAAAGGCGGAGGGCCCACCCGCCAAAGCATCAACTCTACAGGTCGATGTGAGATTCCTTAATCGGGAACTTCTGCGCAAAGTGGCACGCGCACTTGTGCCCCGGAGCCACCTCACGAAACTCCGGTTGCTCCTGGGAGCAGATTGCCTGCGCAATGGGGCAACGGGTGTGGAAGCGGCAGCCACTCGGCGGATCGATCGGCGACGGCGGATCGCCGGCCAGAATAATGCGCGAGCGCGTCTTCTGCACGTCGGGATCCGGCACTGGCACGGCCGAAAGCAGCGACTGCGTGTACGGGTGATACGGCTCGGTGTAGAGGGTCTTCCAGTCGGACACCTCAACAATCTTGCCCAGGTACATCACGGCCACGCGATCAGAGATGTGCTGCACCACCGAAAGATCGTGTGCGATAAACAGGTAGGCGGTGCCGTAGCGGTCTTGCAGGTCCTTCAGCAGGTTGAGCACCTGCGCCTGAATGGACACGTCCAACGCCGAAACCGGCTCGTCGCAGATGATGAGCTTCGGCTTGAGCGCAAAGGCGCGCGCAATACCGATGCGCTGGCGCTGACCACCCGAGAACTCGTGCGGATAGCGGTTGATGTGCTCGGGGTTCAGGCCGACCACATCCAGCAGCTCGCGCACGGTCTTCATGCGCTCTTCCTTGGTGCCCACGTTATGGATGGTCATGGGCTCCGAGATGATCTCGCCGATGGTCATGCGCGGGTTCAAGCTCGCGTACGGATCCTGGAAGATGAACTGCATGTCGCGGCGCATCTCCTTGAGCTCCTTATGGCTCATGGAGGCAATGTCGCGACCCTGGAAGTACACCTTGCCCGCGGTGGGCTTGGTCAGGCGCATGATGGAACGCCCGGTGGTGGACTTACCGCAGCCGGACTCACCCACCAGGCCAAACGTCTCGCCCTCGTGGATCTCAAACGAAATATCGTTCACCGCAGAAACAACGCGCTTGGAAAACTTGCCCGCGAGCATGCCCGCCTCGGCGGGGAACTCTTTGCTCAGGTGCTCGACCTTAAGCAGCGGCTCCTTCGTGGTAGTGGCCATTACGCCTCGCCTCCCTTCGTAGCAGGCTCAATCGTGTCGGGCGTACCCGTCGCGATGTGGCCGCGCGAACGCGACGTGTCGGGTGCAAACTTGAGGAACGCGGGATCGTCCGCAAAGTGGCATGCAGAGTAGTGCCCGGTCTCCGTCGTAATGTACTCAGGCAGCTTCTCGTGGCAAATATCCACGGCATACGGACAACGCGGCGCAAAGGGACAGCCCTTGGGCAGGTTCACGAGCGACGGCGGGTTACCGTGAATGGGCGTGAGCGGTTTCTTCTCGTCCACCGCCTGCTCCGGGATGGAGCGAATCAGGCCCCACGTATAGGGATGATGGCTGTCGTAGAAGATCTCCTCGGCGGTACCAAACTCAACGGGACGACCGGCATACATAACCATGATTTTGTCGGCCATATCGGCCACCACGCCCAGGTCGTGGGTGATCATGATAATGGCGTTGCCGTTTTTCTTCTGCATCTCCTGCATGAGCTCGATGATCTGCGCCTGGATGGTCACGTCGAGAGCCGTGGTGGGCTCGTCGGCGATGAGGATGTCCGGGTCGCAGGCGAGCGCCATGGCGATCATCACGCGCTGGCGCATGCCGCCCGAGAACTGGTGCGGGTACTCGTTCACGCGCTTCTCGGGGTTGGGGATACCCACCAGACGCAGCAGCTCGATGGCACGCTCGTGCGCCTGCTGCTTGCTGTAGCCGCGGTGCAGGCGCAGGCCCTCGCCCAGCTGACGGCCAATCTTGTAGACCGGGTTCAGCGAGGTCATGGGGTCCTGGAAGATCATCGCGATGTCGTTACCGCGAATGTGCTGCATCTCTTCCTCGGACTTCTCAAGCAGCGACTCGCCACGATAGATGATGTCGCCGCCCTCGATCTTTCCCGGAGGCATGTCAATCAGACCCATAATGGTCATGTGCGTCACCGACTTGCCCGAGCCGGACTCTCCCACCACGCCGAGGGTCTCGCCGCGGTCGAGCGTATAGGACACGCCGTCAACCGCATGCACGATACCGTCCTGCGTGTGGAAGTACATCTTGAGGTTATCGACCTCAAGCAGATGGTGCCCCTCGGGTACCGGCTTAGTCTTCAGGTCGACGTAATCTTTGTTCTTCTTCGCCATTATGCATCCTTCATCTTGACGTCAAGAGCGTCGCGCAGGCCGTCGCCGAGCAGGGTGAAGGCGAGCACTGTGGAGAGGATCGCGAGACCCGGCATGATCATGAGCCAGGGCGCGGTCATGAGGTATGCCTGGCCATCCTGGATCATGATGCCCCACGACGGGTTGGGCGGCTGCACGCCCATGCCGAGAAACGAGATCGAGGCCTCGGTAAGAATTGCCGAACCGATGTTCATCGTGGCGTACACCACGATGGAGGCAACCGAGTTGGGGAAGATGTGGCGCGCGATGATGCGGGCGTCAGAGGCACCCATGGAGCGCGCGGCATCGACGTAGTCGTTCTCTTTGACCGAAAGAATTGCCGAGCGGAATACACGTGCAATCGACGGCCAGCCCAAGATGCCGATGGCGATAAACACGTTCGTGATGCTCTGGCCAAGCGCCGCGATGAGGCACAGCACGAAGAGCACGTAGGGGAACGCCAAGAAGATGTCGGCGGCGCGCATGATGATGGTGTCCCAAATGCCACCGTAGTAGGCGGCAAGCGCGCCCATTACCAGACCGATGACGGTCGAGATAGCGGTGGCAAGCAAACCAATGGTGAGCGAGATGCGCGCACCGTAAATCACGCGGACCAGAATGTCGCGGCCCGTTACGTCGGTGCCAAACGGATGCTCGAGCGACGGGGGCAGCAGCGAGCTCGTAGCCATAGCGGTGGTGTCGGCTGCGGTCGGCGAACCCAGGAGCTGCGGCGCCCACAGGTCGGCGGTAATGGCGACGAGTGCTACAAAGATGATCCATGCCGCGGCAATAATGGCGAGCTTGTTCTTGCGCAGGCGCTTCCACGCATCGCCCCACAGGGTACGCGACGCCTCGCCCGACGCCTCATGGTGCGCAACGCTCGCCTGCGTAGCCTGTGTGGCCGCTTCGAGATTCAATGAAGGATTGGGGTACTTCATCCGTGCGCCCTCCTAATCTTCGCTCTTGCTGTTGCCAAGCCTGATGCGCGGATCAAGGAAGGCGTAGCTAATATCGACCAGCAGATTGATAACCATGACCACCACGATGATGATCGTGACACCGCCCATAACGAGCGGCCAGTCACGGGACGAGATGGCGCGATAGATCTCGGAGCCCACACCCGGCCAGTTGAACACGGTCTCGGTGAGGATGGCGCCGGCCATCATAGAACCAAAGTCGATACCAATATAGGTAACGACCGGGATGAGCGCGTTCTTGAGCGCATGATGCACGATGATCGCGCGGCTCGAGAGGCCCTTGGCCTTGGCGGTGCGGATGTAGTCCTGGTTCATAACATCCAAGAGCTGCGAGCGCATGATGCGCGCGGTGTAGGCGGTCGACACCGCGGCCAGCGTAAAGGCCGGCAAGATGTAGTGGACCCAATCCATATAGGGCGAATTGGGGCCGCCTGCGCCAGAAATGGGCAGCGAGAAAGCGCCGCCGGTAAGGTCCTTGAGCCAGATACCAAATATCAGCTGCAAGATCATACCCAACCAGAACGCCGGCACCGCAACGAGCACCGAAGTGATGAGAGTCACGATGATGTCCCAGAAGGAGTAACGCTTGACGGCGGAAACCAAACCGGCGCCGATGCCCATGACAGCCTCAAGGCAAATGGCCACCACCGCGAGCTTAACGGTGTACGGATACTTCTCTGCAAAAATGTCCGTAACGGGGCGCTTCTTCTGATACGAAGTGCCCAGATCGCCATGGACCAGATCGTCCATATAGCGAAGGTACTGCTCCCAAATGGGGACGGGAATGGTGTTGCCGCTCTCATCGTAGACCGGCTGACCGTCCTCGTCGCCGTAGATCATGTTGTTCTCCACCTCAAGCTGGAGCCGTGTCTGCTCGGGAACCGAGCGGCCACCGGTGATCATCGAAATCGGGTCACCGGGCACGATGGCCTTCATGGCGAACAGAATAATCGTTACACCAATGAAGACAGGGATGAATTGAAGCACGCGCTTCAATATGTATTTTCCCATACAATAACTCCCCTGGTCCGTTAGGTGTGGCCATGCCCTGGGCCTGCCACAAAAACGGGCGCCTATCCTGTGAGGACAGGCGCCCTGTACAGTTAGATTCCAAATTATATCTTATTTTTGGAACCTACACGATAAAACTACTCGGCGCTGACGAGCTGAGCCTGGGACAGGTCGGCCTTCTTCTGCGGGTCGAGGTACAGCTTGGCGACGTTGGAGCCACCAACCGTGGTGTGCGTGTAGAACATCAGCGGGATGACCGGCATATCATTACCGATCTTCTTGTTAACCTCCTGCAGCGCGGCAATACGCTTGTCGTCATCAACGGTCTGACGGGCAGCCATAAGCTCCTTGTCGACTTCCTTGTTGCTGTAGCCGGCGCGATTGTCGCCGTTGCCGGTGTAGAACAGCGGGTACAGGAAGTTGTCCATGATCGGGTAGTCGGCAACCCAGCCCAGACGACCAAACTGGTAGTCGAGCTTCTGATAAAGGTCGAGGACCGTCGCCCAGTCAGGCGTGTTGGCCGTGCAGGTGATGCCCACGGCAGCGAGGTCGGAGATAACGGAGTCCATGACCTCCTTGTGGCCGCCGTCCTGGTTCGAGGTGATCTCGAGCTTGAGGTCGCGCTTGCCGTCGGAGTTCGCGGGATAGTACTTGTCGAGAATCTCCTTCGCGGCGTCGACGTCGTACTTGGAGTACTCCCAAGCGCCCTCCTCGTAACCCTTGATTCCGGGCGGGACAATGTTGTCGGCCGGGGTACGCGAACCATGGAAGAGGGTGTCGCAGATGGCCTGACGGTTGATGGCGAGCGACACGGCGTGACGCAGGTTCACGTCCTTGAACGGGCCGTTCACCACATTGCAGGTGAGGTAGTAGGTGGAGGGCTCGGAGCCGTTCAGGAACTGGTGACCCGGGGTGATGGTGTAGCCATCCTCGGACTCGCCGTACTCCTTGGCAGCGGACTCAAGCGAGGCCACCGGCACGTCGGAGACATCGAGGTTACCGGCCTGGAACTCCTTGTACGCGGTCTCCATGTCCTTCTGGATCATGAAGTTCACGCCGTCAAGGACCGCCTTGTCGCCGTAGTAGTCATCGAAGCGCACGATATTGATGTACTGGCCGTCGACCCACTGGCCGTCCATCTTGAAGGGGCCGTTGCCCACGGGGGCCAGACCAAAGTCGACCTGGCTCATGTCCTTGGCGCAATCGGGGATCGGCGCGAGCGCGGGGTGCGAGGCGACGTACGGGAAGTCAGCGTAGGCGTAGGAGAGCGTAACCACAAGGGTGTGATCGTCGGGGCAGGTAAGGCCGCTCATCTCCTCGGCCTTGCCGTTGACAAGGTCGTCGTAGCCCTTGACCATGGCCAGGTGGTAGCTAATGACGGACGGGCTGTCGGGATTGGTCTTGGGGTTGACGATGCGCTCCCAGCCATACTTCCAGTTCGAGGCGAGCACGTCGGTGCCGTCGTGGAACTTGGCCTCCTTGAGGTGGAAGGTGAACTCGGTGGCGTCGTCGTTCACATCCCAGCTCTCGCACGCGAGGGGCTCGAGCTCCTGCTTCTCAAAGTTGTACTGCGTGAGCGAGTCAAACAGCTGGAAGCCGACCTGGGTGCCCTGATCCTCCTGCAGATTGTACGGCTCGATGCAAACCGGGTTGTTGATGTAGTAGCGCAGGGTGCCACCCTGGGCGCCTTCGGCCGCGGCAGCGGAACCGGCGGTTGAACCGGCCGTGGTGCCCCCCTTGGTGCAGCCCGCAAGCGCGGCGAGGGCGCTCGCAGCGAGAGCGCCGCCCACAAAGTGGCGACGGTCGAGCACCGGCTGCTTCTTCTCGAAATCTGCCATGCCTTCCTCCTTTTTTCCGGGCGGGGACGAATTCCCCGCCTTTAAAGTGCGCTCAAGTGCCCATGGCAACGAGGCAGAAGAGCGTTCCGTCTACTCTACCAAGTTTTCACCATAAAGTCTGCAAGAATCCTTACATAATCGAAGGAAACACTTTACTTCAACAAAGCATCCCCCTGTGAATAGGAGAGCGCAAGTGGCACATTTTTATGCAAAAAGCCTCGCCTTAGAACAAGCTAAGACGAGGCTATCGTGCATATCCATATGGTTGAAACTTGTTACACGAAGTTAATGCCCTGGATACCGCCCTGCGGGAAGAAGAACATGCACAGCACAACGCACACGGCGAAGACCACCGCAACGATCACCGTCAGGCGATCGAGGTTGCGCTCCATAACGCCGGTTGCCGTGCTTGCGTTATACAGGCTGCTGGCAATCATGTCAGACACGCCCGTCCCTTTGCCGGAGTGCATAAGCACGAGCGCAATGAGCGCGAGCGTCGAGAGCGCCCACACGATGAAAATCAAAATCTGAAACGGACCCATAGATAGAGACTCCTTCAAGCGTTTTCGCGAGAACGCTCGATACTATAGCACAATCCTCGCCCCTCGCTCCATCTGCCATGGGGGATGGGTACAAACGGCAGATTTCCCTTGGCAGACCTGATGAAAGAAAGCTCAACGCCCAGCGGCTAACCTACGTGGAATAATCTCCCGTACCCAGAATGGTAACGTCACAGAGTGCAACCGCCACGGGAGGTGCAGGCTCCTTCCCTGTTTCGAGCGGCTCGATCCATGGCTGCAGCGCCCAATACTCCTCCGACTTCCGCACTTCATGTGGCGCACTTTGATAGTACGTACCGAGCGTTTGAACCATTTGCCTATTTGGGGACGGGGTCAAAACATGCAACGGCCATCGCGCGATAGGCCCGCAAAGGCGAGTGCATCTGCCATGCTCCCCCCCCCTCGATAGCAATACGTCACCGCGCGTCGCGCCTCTTCGGTTGCATTGAAAGCAATCGATGTCCCTACCGCCCAGAAATCGGGACATCCGTACAGCTTTCTCCAATTGCGACGCATGCCGCCGGATCGATGCCGCACTCGCTGCATACTTTGAGTGCATAGGCGCACTTCCCCTCGCCCTCGAGCGCCCGAGCGACGGTACCCGTGCAAACGCCATGTCTCACCGCAAGCTCAGAGCAGGCATACCCGTCTAAACCATAACGTTCGCAGAGGAACGCTCCGGCGACATCCCATGCGAGCGATACGCTGTGCGCCTCCCCACCCACCGCGCGAACGACATGTACCACCTGCGACACGCGTTCGACGAGCGGCAAGTCCTCGAGCATCGCCATGAGTTCTGTCCGGGTGCGGCCCGCGCACCCTGCCGCACCGATTCAACAAACCTCCTCGTTATCGATCTCACCCCGTGCGTAAGCCGCCTCAGCTGCCTTCATGGCCCCTCCATGGCCGAGCAGTTCCGCTAGCCATGCGCCCGACATCACCCCGCGTGTCAACGTACCATCGATATCAAAGAATACAGCTCGCTTCATTTACCCCCTAATTGATTACCCCTGTCGGGTTGTCACATGAGAAATGGTGCTTGCGCCGATTCCCGTCAGCCGTTCGACTTGCTTGATGGTGAGACCCACATGCCGCAGGGCCCGCAACGCATCATCTCGCTCGGGTCGAGAAAGCCCCTTCAATTCCATCGGATCCCTACCGTCCAGAACATCGCGTGCTGCGAGCAATGCCTCCCCATCGGAAACTCGCTTGCCTAAGCGCACATAGTAGCCCACGAACTGCTCGCTCCGGCAGAAATCTTCAAACTGCTCCCTGCCTCCGAGGGCACCGAGAACCGCCTTATCGTCAACGAGGCTCGCCCCGCTTACATACTCTCGATAACTACTCCAGGGGTATTCCCGAGCCGGCGCCATTCCCGCCTTCTCGGGATTATCATGGATGTAGCGAACCGCCTGAAGCAGCTGGCGCTCGTCTTTGATGGGCACGCTCGTAAAACGACCCTGGAATACTGCGCCCACATGACCTGACGAATCGTTGAAGTAGCGAGCATAGGCTGTTGCCAACGCGTGCATGGCATGGCTTAACGCATTGAGCGGATCATCGAGCAAAAGATGGACGTGATTGTCCATGAGGCACCATGCGATGACCGAAATGCCATCGGCTCTCGTCTTGTCACGCAGCATGCCGAGAAAGTGCATCCGGTCGTTGTCGCCCTCAAACAGCAGCTGCTTTCCATTGCCGCGAAATATCACATGGTAGAACCCTGTTTCTGCACGAACGCGCGGCTTTCTTGGCATGGTTCCCCCTTTGCATGTTTTGACCCCGTCCCCAAATAAGCAAAGCAAAAAGGAGCCCCAACGTTGTGCTGGGGCTCCTTCAATCTGCCAAATGTGCCTATCCCAAATGGCAAGTGGCGGGCTACTCCTCGGTGGCGAGGACGCGGCCAGTCATTTCGGCACTCGGCTCGATGCCGGCAAGGGTGAGCATGGTCGGAGCAATGTCCGAGAGACGCCCGTCCTCGATACCGGTAAGCTTGGCCTTGGGATCGACTACGATGAAAGGCACGCGATTGGTGGTATGTGCCGTGAACGGATGCTGGACGCCTTGGTCATCCACATCGTACATGTGGTCGGCATTGCCGTGGTCCGCCGTGATGAGCGCGAAGCCGCCCTTGGCAAGAATCGCGGGGATGACCTTGGACAGGCCGTCGTCCACTGCCTCAACTGCCTTGACCGCAGCGTCAAAGACGCCGGTGTGGCCCACCATGTCGCAGTTCGCGTAGTTCACGATGTAGAAGTCGGCGCGGTCCTCGTTGATGGCCTCGACGAGCTTCTCGGTGACCTCGGGCTCCGACATCTCGGGCTGCATGTCGTAGGTAGCAACCTTGGGCGAGGGCACGAGCACGCGCTCCTCCCCCTCCTTGGGCTCCTCGACGCCGCCGTTCAGGAAGAACGTGACGTGTGCGTACTTCTCGGTCTCAGCGGTGTGCAGCTGCTTGAGACCGTTCTGCGCGATGACGTCGGCCAGCACGTTCTTGGGGAACGTCTTGGGGAAGGCCACCTCGACGTTCTTGAACGTGTCGTCGTACTCGGTCATCGAGACGAAGTGCGAGAGCTTCGGCGCGACCTTGCGCTCGAACCCGCTGAAGTTCTTCTCGGTGAAGGCGCGGGTCATCTCGCGGGCGCGGTCGGGACGGAAGTTAAAGAACACCATTGCGTCGCCGTCGTGCACACCCTCGTTGTGGCAGGCAAAGGGCTCAACGAACTCGTCGCCGCGCTCGTCCTTCTCGTAGTAGGCCTTCACGCCCGCAACCGGGTCAACGTCCTCGCCGTCGTACGGCAGGGTGATGACGTCGTAGGCGCGCTCGACGCGCTCCCAGCGATTGTCGCGGTCCATAGCCCAGTAACGGCCGGACACGGTCGCGATGCGCGCGTCCACGCCGGTGTACTTGGAGAGGGCCTCGAGGTTCTCCTTCAGAGTCTCGATGTAGCCAGCACCGGAGTGCGGGTCCACGTCGCGGCCGTCCATGAAGCAGTGAAACCGAATCTTCTCCACGCCGTGCATGGCAGCGAGCACCGAAAGGACCTCGCCGTGGCGCTGCATGGAGTGCACGCCGCCGGGGGACACGAGACCCAGCAGGTGGACGGTGCCGCCGCGGTGGGCGACGTCCTCCATGGCCGTGGCGAGCGTGGGGTTCTCCTCGATGGAACCATCGACGATGGAGTTATTGATGCGGCTGAGCTCCTGGAACACGATGCGGCCGGCGCCGATGTTCAGGTGGCCAACCTCAGAATTGCCCATCTGGCCGTCCGGCAGGCCCACATCCTCGCCCGAAGCACCGAGCGTGGTGTGCGGGTACTCCTCCCAGAGCTTGTCCAGGTAGGGCTTGTTGGCCTTATAGACGGCGTTGTTGTCGCCCGCGGGGGCAAGGCCAAAGCCGTCCATGATCACCAGGAGCGCAGGAAGATGACGCTCTGCCATACGTTACTCGCCTGCCTTCTCAACCATCGCGGCGAAGCTGTCGGCCTTGAGCGATGCGCCGCCCACGAGGGCACCGTCAACGTCCTCCTTCTCGAGGAAGCCAGCGATGTTCTCCGGCTTGGCGGAGCCGCCGTAGAGCACGCGGATACCGGAGGCGATCTCCTCGCCAAAGAGCTCGACGAGGGTAGCGCGGATGGCGCCGCAGACCTCCTGGGCGTCATCGGCCGTAGCGGTCTTGCCAGTGCCGATGGCCCAGATGGGCTCGTAGGCGATAACGAGCTGGTCGGCGCTCGAAAGCTCGATGCCAGCCAGGCCGGCCTTGATCTGCGAGGTCACGAACGAGACGTGCTCGCCGGCCTCACGGGTCTCAAGGCTCTCGCCGCAGCAGAAGATCGGAACGATGCCGCCGGCGATAAGCGCCTTGGCCTTCTTGTTCTCGTCCTCGTCGGTCTCCTTGAAGTAGTCGCGACGCTCGGAGTGACCGATGATGCAGTACTCAACGGGCACGCTCTTGAGCATGGCAACCGAGGTCTCGCCGGTGTACGCGCCGGACTCCTCCCAGTACACGTTCTGGGCACCGAGCTTGATGGGGCTCTCCTTGATGCCGCCGCGGCAGGAGACCACACGCAGGTCGACGGTCGGCGGGCAGACGCACACCTCAACGCCCGCGGGAACCTCGGGGATGGCCTTGACAAGCTCGGTCGCGAGCTCGTAGGCCTGGTCGAGGTCGTTGTTCATCTTCCAGTTGCCTGCAATGAGGCGGGTACGCGTATTAGGCATCGAGCAGCGCCTCCACTCCCGGAAGAGCCTTGCCCTCGACGAGCTCCATGGACGCGCCACCACCGGTGGAGATCCAGCTCATCTTGTCGGCCAGGTTAAACTTGTTCACCGCCGCGACGGAGTCGCCACCGCCGATGATCGAGGTGCAGCCCTCGTTGGCAGCCACGGCCTCGGCAACGGCCTTGGTGCCGTGCGCGAAGTTGTCGAACTCAAAGACGCCCATGGGGCCGTTCCAGAACACGGTCTTGGCCTCAGCGATAGCGTCGGCGTAGAGCTTCTCGGTCTTGGGGCCAATGTCCATGCCCATGCGGTCCTCGGGAATCGCGTCGGAGGCAACGATCTCGCCCTCGGCGTCCTCGCCAAAGTGATCGGCCACGACGTTGTCGATCGGGAGCAGGATCTTGACGCCCTTGTCCTCGGCCTTCTTGAGCATCTCGGCCGCGCGCTCGACCCAGTCCTCTTCCTTGAGGGAGGTGCCGACGGTCTTGTAGCCCTTGGCAAGGAAGAAGGTGTAGGCCATGCCGCCACCGATGACCAGGGTGTCAGCGGAGTCGATGAGGTGATCGAGCACGCCGATCTTGGAGGACACCTTGGAGCCGCCGACGATGGCCACGAACGGGCGCGCAGGGTCAGCGAAGATGCTGGTCAGAGTGTCGACCTCCTTCTCGAGCAGGAAGCCGGCCACGGCGGGCAGGTACTGGGCGGGGCCCACGACGGAGCCCTGCGCGCGGTGCGCGGTGCCAAAGGCGTCGAGCACGAAGACGTCGCCGTAAGAAGCGAGGATCTTGGCGATCTCGGGGTCGTTCTTCTTCTCGCGCTTGTCAAAGCGGACGTTCTCGAGCACGAGGATGTCGCCCGGCTCGAGGGCATCGACGGCAGCCTTGGCCTTCTCGCCATAGGTGTCGTCGACAAACTTGACGTCATAGCCGGTGAGCTCGGCGAGCTTGTCGGCAGCAGGCTTGAGCGAGAGCTCGGGCTCGGGGCCGTCGCCCTTGGGGCGGCCGAGGTGGCTCATGAGGATGATCTTGGCGTTGTGCTCCTTGAGGTACTTGATCGTGGGGATGGCGGCACGGATGCGGGTGTCGTCGGTCACCACGCCGTCCTTCAGCGGCACGTTGAAGTCGACGCGCTCAAGCACGCGCTTGCCGTCGACATCGATGTCACGAACGGTCTTCTTGGTGAAAGCCATAGTGCATCTACCTTTCTCTATCGCACACGGCGGGCTGCCGTATGGTCACATGATGAGTATGAGGCCTCGTGCGGACATAATCTGCGGCACGCACCAAACAAAGCGGTGGGCATTTTATGCCGCAGGCGGGCGCCAGATAAGCCTCACATAAAAGAGGCGCGACCTCAGGGCATAAAGCCTTAAGGCCGCGCCCCCGTTTAAGACGCTATCGCGAAGCTACTGCCTGGCGTGAACCTAGGCGACAAACTTCTCGAAGTACTTGATGGTGCGGACCATCTGCGAGGTGTAGGAGTTCTCGTTGTCGTACCAAGAAACAACCTGCACGAGGGTCTGGCCGTTGCCAAGGTCGGCGCACATGGTCTGGGTGGCGTCGAAGATCGAGCCATGGGTCTCGCCGACGATGTCGCGGGACACGATCTCGTCCTCGTTGTAGGCGAAGGTGTCGGGAATGGTCTCGGCGTAGGCCTTCATGGCAGCGTTGACCTCGTCCACGGTGACCTTCTTGTCAACCACGGCGTAGAGGTTGGTGAGCGAGCCGGTCGGGGTGGGAACGCGCTGAGCAGCACCGATGAGCTTGCCGTTGAGCTCGGGGAGCACGAGGCCGATGGCCTTGGCGGCACCGGTGCTGTTGGGGACGATGTTCTCGGAGCAAGCGCGGCTACGACGCTTGTTGCCCTTGCGCTGCGGGCCGTCGAGCGGCATCTGGTCGCCGGTGAAGGCGTGAATGGTGGTCATGATGCCGGAGACGATGGGCGCGAAGTCGTTCAGACCCTTGGCCATCGGGGCGAGGCAGTTGGTGGTGCAAGAAGCAGCGGAGATGATGTCATCGTCAGCGGTCAGCGTCTCATGGTTGACGTTGTAGACGATGGTGGGCAGGTCGTTGCCAGCCGGAGCGGAGATGACGACCTTCTTGGCGCCAGCGTTGATGTGAGCCTGCGCCTTGGCCTTGGAGGTGTAGAAGCCGGTGCACTCGAGCACGACGTCGACGCCAAGCTCGCCCCACGGGAGGTTGTTCGCGTCGGCCTCCTTGTAGATGGTGATCTTCTTGCCATCAACGGTGATGGAGTCCTCGTCAGAGGTGATCTCGTGATCGCGCGCATAGTTGCCCTGCGTGGAGTCGTACTTCAGCAGATAAGCGAGCATATCCGGAGAAGTGAGGTCGTTAATAGCGACGATCTCGGTACCCTCATGGGCGAACATCTGACGGAACGCCAGACGACCGATGCGACCAAAGCCGTTAATCGCAACCTTTACTGCCATGTGTGTCTCCTTTCGTAGGGCCCGGTGGGTTCTTTGCCCACCGTTTAGACCCACAAACTAACCACTCACCAAATATACCTTTTTTTCTGAAGGCTATTCGCGTAATTAGCCACTTTTTGACGATTCCCTTGCATTGAAACGTTTTAATACCTGACGAACCGCAACGCTCAAAGCGAACGCGTCGCACGCCACGTCTCCTGCTAGGTATCCTGCAACAGCTTTTCGAGCCGCAAAACGCGGTGGTAGAGCGCCGATTTTGACAGCGGCGGCTCGGCCATCTCGCCTAAATCTCGCAGCGAGAGATCGGGATGTGCCTCACGCAAATCGCAAAAGTCCGCCAGCGCCTGGGGCAAGGTACCGCGCAGCCCCCGTCGATTGACCTCTTCGATAAGCTCAAGCTGGTGCTGCGCCGCGCCCGCGCTCCGCGTTTGGTTGGCAAGCTCGGCGTTGACCTTGCGGTTCACCTCGTTTTTGACCGACTTCATGGCGCGCGCATCGTCGATCACGCCCACGCTCCGCTGAGCGCCCACGGCGTCGAGCAGCCCGCGGATGTCGCGTGCGCTCTTTACATAGACGGCGTAGGTCGACTTGCGGCGATTGACGCGCGCGTTGACGCCGATGGCCCCCATGAGCCCCGCAAGCGCTTGGGCAAATTCCTCCCCTTGTACAGCGATCTCAAGATGAAAGTCGCCGCGCGGGTCGGCCACAAAGCCGCCGGCGATGAGCGCGCCGCGCAGGTACGCCAGCCGGCAGCAGGGACGCGCCGCCACGTGCTTGGGAATCCCGCGCACCAAGCCGCCGCGCCGGTCAAGGATGCCCAGCAGCACGAGCGCTTTGTCGAGCCCGGGTTGGTCAGGCAGGGTAATCAGGTAGTTTCGCACCTTATGGAGAACCGAGCGCCGCACGGTGAACTCGGTACGGAGCTTCAGGATCTTATGCGTGAGGCCGAGCATCGTGCGCGCCACGGCGCCCGTCTCGGTGGCTACGGTCAGCCGGTAGCGCCCGGGCCCCGCGATGGAGAGCGTACCGCAGACGCGCACGAGCGCCGCGAGCGTTGCCAGATCGCAATACTCGCAGCTAGGCTCACAGCGCGAGAGCTCGTCGCGCACCTCTGCCGTAAATG
This sequence comes from uncultured Coriobacteriaceae bacterium, assembly GCA_949287085.1. Taxonomy (GTDB): domain Bacteria; phylum Actinomycetota; class Coriobacteriia; order Coriobacteriales; family Coriobacteriaceae; genus Enorma. The sequence goes on along the minus strand of CASEER010000017.1, from coordinate 18,332 downwards.
ACATACGTTCCCCTCTGATCTGTGGCCCCTTTGGGGCGAGTCGCTTTGGTTTACGCGGCAAACCTAGGTGACCCCGCCCCCAAAAGAGTCACATGCGGCCTGGAGCTAATGGACCTCGCCGTTGGCGGTCAAGTTGGCACGCGCCAGATCGCGATGCGAGATGGTCACGTGGTACTGCTGACGCTCCAGATAGCGCGCCGTGGCCTCCGCGATGGCGACGCTGCGGTGCTGGCCGCCCGTGCACCCGATGGCGATCGAGAGCTGCGGCTTGCCCTCGGCCACGTACCCAGGCATCACGGCATCGAGCAGCTGGTACCAGGCCTTGAGGAACTCCTGCGTCTTGGGGTGATCGAGCACGAAGCTCGACACCTTTTCGTCAAGGCCCGTCATGGTGCGCATCTCGGGGTCATAGAACGGATTGGGCAAAAACCGCACGTCGATCATGATGTCGGCCTCAACGGGCATGCCGTGCTTGAAACCAAACGAGAACACCTGAACGTCCATGAGCTGCTGATCGGTAAGCTCCGAGAACGCCAAGCGCAACCGCGTGCGCAGGGCCGACACGCGCAGGCGGCTCGTATCGATAATCATATCGGCGCGGTCACGCACCTTTTGCAGCTGCACGCGCTCGCGCTGGATGGCGTCGGCCGTGGACTCCCCCGGCTTGGCAAGCGGGTGGCGCCGGCGATTTTCGTTGTAGCGGCGCATGAGCACCTCGTCAGACGCCTCAAGGTACACGACCTTGCAGGTCATCTCGTGCTCTTCGAGCGAAACGATCACGTCGAGGAGCTCGTCAAACAGCCCCTGGCTGCGCAGGTCGCACGTTACGGCCAGGTGGCGCCCCACGCCGGTGTTGATGCCCACCAGCTGCGCCAGCTGCAGCACGAGGCTCGGCGGCAGGTTGTCGATGCAGAAGTACCCCATGTCTTCGAACACGTGCAAAGCCTGCGTGCGTCCCGACCCGCTCATGCCGGTAATGATCACAATATCGGGCACGCGATCGGCGAGCTCCGCCGCCGTGATGGCCTGAGGATTGGTATCTGCCATAAGGACCGCCTTCCTGCTGTTGCGCCGTCCCTCCCAGTATACCCGCGTGGCAGAGCGCCCGCGCACGCGATTCGCCCGGCAGGCAAACGCTTACGGAGCGGCGTGGTCGGCTGCCTGCTCTGCGGCGCGCTCGGCGTCCCAGGCGCGCAGCGTCTGGCATACGGCCTCGGCCACTTGACGCGGCACCCCCTTGACCTGCGCGATCTCATCCGCGCTTGCGGCACGCAGCTTTTTCATCGAGCCAAAGTGCCGCATGATGGCCTTCTTGCGCGTGGGGCCCACGCCCTCCACCTCGTCGAGCACGCTCACCGTCATGGCCTTGTCGCGCAGCTCGCGGTGGAACGTGATCGCGAAGCGGTGGGCCTCGTCGCGCACCTGCTTGATCAGGTAGAGCGAGGCCGAGCCATTGGGCAGCACCACCGGTGTCTCGTCCCACGGCACGAACACCTCTTCGTCCGCCTTGGCCAAGCCGCACACGGGAATGTCGAGCCCCAGCTCCTCAAGCTGCGTGAGCGCCGCGGCGAGCTGCGGCTTGCCGCCGTCGACCACCAGCAGGTCGGGGCGGCTTCCAAAGCGCTCGTCGGCCATGCGCTCGGGGGCATACCGGCGCCCGAGCACCTCCTGCATGGACAGGAAGTCGTTTGCCTCGCCCGTCACGCTGCGAATCTTAAAGCGCCGGTACTGCGACTTGTCGGGTTTGCCGTTGGTGAACACGACCATCGAGGCCACCGTAAAGGCGCCGTGGATGGTCGAGATGTCGAAGCACTCGATGCGCAGGGGCGGCGCGGGCAGCGCCAGCGCGCTTTCCAGCTGCAGCAGGGCCTGGTTGGTGCGGTCATCGGCATAGCCTGTACGCATCATGTAGCGCATGAGCGCGTGACGGGCGTTGCGCTCGGCGGTCTCGAGCAGATGGCGCTTCTCGCCGCGCTGCGGCCGGTGCACGCGGCACACGCGTCCGCGCCTCTCGGTGAGCCACGTGCCGATGAGCTCGGCATCGGCAAGGTCGCAGGCCACGTTGACCTCGGAAGGAATGTCCGAGGTCTCGTCGTAGTAGCGCTTGATGAACCCCGAGACGAGCTCCTCCTCCGAAACATCGAGTCCCTTGTCGAGGATAAACTCGCAGCTTCGCTGCGTGCGACCGTCGCGCACCACGAAGACGCAGGCGCCGGCGATGGTTTCCTCGCGGAAGAAGCCCACCACATCGATGTCCACGCTCGACGGGAAGATCACCTGCTGGCGATCGTCGAGGCCGTTTACCACCTCTAGGCGCCGCTTGATGCGGCCGGCGCGCTCAAAGTCCAGATCCTGCGCAGCCTGGGCCATCTCACTCGTAAGCTCGTCAACCACCTCGCGGCGCCGGCCCGAGAGAAAGCGCTCCACGCGGCGCACGTTGCCGGCATAATCGGCCGGGGTGATGGCGCCCACGCAGGCACCGGGTCCGCGCCCCACGTGATAGTCAAAACACGGGCGGCCGTGCTGCGCGCACACGAGGTTGATCACATCGGCCTCATCCTTGTGCGCCTCGATGAGCCGGCGCGTGCGCTTCCATTCCGCGCAGGTCGCGCTGCAGATGGGAATCACCTTGCGAATGGTGTCGATGGTCTCGCGCGCCGCCCGGCTGTCGGTGTAGGGGCCAAAATACCGCGTGCCCGGCTTGTGCTTCTCGCGCGTGTACTTGATGGCAGGATACATGTCGCTCTTGGTGAGCGCGATAAAGGGGTAGCTCTTATCGTCTTTGAAGTCGACGTTAAAATACGGCCGGTACTGCCCGATGAGCTCGCGTTCCAGAACGAGGGCCTCGTGCTCGGTATCCACCACCAGGTAGTCGAAGCTCTGCACGAGCTGCATCATGAGCGGGATCTTGGCGCGATCGTCCGTGAGGGTCACATACTGGCGCATGCGGGCGCGCAGATTTTTAGCCTTGCCCACGTAGATAACTTCGCCCTTGGCGTCTTTCCACAGGTAGCACCCGGGGTCGGTGGGCACATGGTCCACCTCGGCCGCAAGGCGCGCCAGGTGTTCGCGAAACGCGGCGCGATCGTCTGCCATGCCCTACCTCTTGAACCGCTGGAACACCGAGGTGATGGTTGCCGCCTCGGGCAGCTTGAGCGCCACCGCGGGGCCAAAGGTCACCACGAGCGAGCACAAGCCGGCAACCACAACGTACACGAAGGTCTGGACGGCGCCGGCGGTCACCGCCGTTCCGTTGGCCGCGTAGCTCACGAGCGGCCCCACAAAGGTCTCGAGCAGGCGCAGCATCCCCGCGCCCGCGAGCGCGCCCAGGCCGCCGAGCACCAAGCCCAGCAACGCGCCGCGCACGATGGCCTTGAGGTTGATGCCGTGCAGGCGGCGGCGCATCCAGATGAGGGCACCAAAATCGGCCACCACGTAAAACGCCACATTAGAGAGGGCGATAAACGGCAGGCCACCGCCCAGGCGCACGCCGAGCGTGAGCGACCAGGCAATCTGTGCCACCGTGCCGCACAGCATAAAGACGGCGTACGGCTTCATGTTCATCAGCGCCGAGCAGCCCTTTTGCATCAAGATGCACACGCCGTACAGCGGCAGCGCGGGCGCCAGGAACTGCAGGTAGTTAGAAACAAGCTCCACGCCCTCCAGGTCAAACTTGCCCGAGCAGTAAATCATGTTGAGCGGGAAGCTGAACACCATGAGGTAGAACGCAAAGGGGATGAGCAAAAAGAGCTGCTGACCCACGCCGTTGGAGATGCCGCGGCGCACAGCAGCATCATCGCCGTTGGCCGCATCGCGCGCGAGCTCGGTGTAGAGCGCCGTGGTGAGCGAGATGGAAAGCAGCGCATACGGCAGCGTGTACCACAGGCGCGAGTAGGCGATGACCGAGGCGCCGGCGCCCGGCTCGACCGCCAGCGCAGAGGAGTTTTGCACGGACGAAATCACGAACGTGCAGATGGTGGCCACCACGGTAGGAATACCGAGCGAAACCGTCTGGCGCAGGCGAGGGTCGTGCAGGTTGATGTGCAGGCGCGGGCGAATGCCGTGCTTGGCAAGCGCCGGGATCTGGCATGCCATCTGCACAAAGACGCCGGCCGAGGTGCCCACGGCGAGCACGGTGATGCCGAGCGCCTGGTTAACATGCTCAAGCCAGATGAAGCTCAGGAAGCTCGCGATAACCACCACGTTGTTGAGGATGGGGGCAAAGTTGCTCCAAAAGTAGTCGCGATGCGCGTTGAGCACGCCCGAGAACACCGAACCCAGGCCGTAGAACAGCACCTGGACCGCAAAGAAGCGGAAGAAATAGATGGCGACGTCCATCTCGTTGCCGTCGCTCATAAACGACTGCGTCCAAATAAGCTGCGGCGCAAAGAAGATGGCCAAAAGCGAGACCGCACCCAGCACCACCAGCAAGATCGAAAGCAGGTTGCCCACGTACTCGTTGGCCTCTTCACGGCCGCCGTTGCGGCGTGCATCAAGGTAAATGGGCAAGAACGCCGTGACGAGCATGCCGCCCATGACCATCTCGTAGAGCATGTTGGGCAGGTTGTTGGCAATGTTGTACGACGATGCAAGGTAGGACACGCCAAACGCGATGCCCATGGCCCATGTGCGCACAAAGCCCGTGAGGCGCGAAATGATGATGAGGCCCGTCATGAGGCTCGCCGAGCGGCCGACGCTCTCGTAGTCGCCCGCAGATTCAAAGTCCTCGTCGTCCTTGGCAGAGGCCGAGGATGCGGCGCGCGAGGCGGTGCCGGCGGATGCCGACGCGGGTTCAGGCTCGTACGCCGGTGCAGGATCGGCGGGATACGCGTCCTCCTCCACCGGGGTGTAGGCAAATTCCTCGGCGGCAGATGCGGTTATGGCGGCGAACTCGGACGTCTCGTCACCCAGCGGAGACGGTGCCGCAGAAGCGCTCGCATGGTTCGCGGGCGCACCCGTTGCGTTGTCGTCAAAGGCGAGGAAGTCATCCAAGTTGGGCATGATCGCGGGCGTATGCTGGGAAGCGTCCTGCTGTGCACGCTCAGCCGCCGCGACGAACATGGCCGTCTCATCGGGACGCGGCGCGCGCCGGCCCGGCGCGGTGAGCGAGCCCTCCCGCGCAGCAGCAATAAAGACCGAGGTTTCGTCGGGAGAAGCCGAGCGCGCCGGCGAAGGCGGAACGGGCGGGGTGTGCCGCTGCTCGCCGTTGTTTGACGACGCAAAGTGTCGCCCGTACGGATGCTTGTCCTCCGCCATCCGTTGCTCCCCTCTCATGCTGAGCGCTCGCGCAGTGCGCAGGTCTAGAACTCACTATGTTGCACCAACAGGCGGCGCGCCGGCCCACGATGCTCGAGAAACCATAATCGCGCCAAAGCGCGGCGGACCGTGCAGTCGCCGGCAAAACCCGACGCCTGCAGGCACAATCAGGCGCGGGCCCGCGGCGCAAAACCACGGGCCCGCGCCATGGATGTCAAGCGATTCCGTTCCTACAGGGGGCTGCCGCCGCCGCAGAAACCACGACTGTAGTGCAGGTTCGTAATAATGACACCCGTGCTGTAGTCACTCGCGTGGCACACCTTTCCGCCGCCAATATAGATGCCTACATGGCGAATGCGGCCGTTCGTCTGATAAAAGACCAGGTCACCTGCCTGCAACGCCGACTCGTTGGTCGTTAGGTTGCCTGCATTCTTGACGGCGTTGTACTGGGTCGTGCCGGTACGCGGAATGCTGATGCCCGCGCACCGGTAGGCATACTGCGTCAGGCCCGAGCAGTCAAAGGCGACGCCGGGGCTCTGCGCACCGTAATCGTACGCAACGCCAACCTGCGAGCGTGCGGCACTCACCACGGCGCTGCGCTGTGACGAGCTCATATGGCTCGAACTCGAACCGCCGCCGCTGGCTCCCCCGCTACCGGTGTGTGAAGAGCCCGAACCGCCGCTCGGCTTGCTGGAACCCTGGTTGCCGCCGCTCGGCTTACTCTGCGAGCCGCCGGTGGAAGTGGAGCCCCCATTGGAACCGCTAGCATCCTTGCTGTCGTCGTCATCGTCTTTGGTAGCGTTCGACGACGAACTGCTGGCGTCCTTGTCCGTTGCCGTCGTGCTGGTGTTGCTGCTCTTGGCCGCATCGGCCTTGGCCTTTTTAGCTGCTTCGGCACGCTCGGCCGCAAGCGCCTCACGGAGCTCGTCCGAAAGCCCATCAATATAGGCATTGGTCTGAGCGCGCGAACTCGATAGCTCGTCCGCACTTTGTTGCTGCTGGGTGAGAAGCGTTTTGAGCTGGTCCTCCTGCTGCGAAAGCTCGCTCCGCTGATTTTTCAGATCGGTTTGCAGCTTCTGCACCTGCTCGATGCTATTGCTCTGCGCCGTGGCAACCTTGTTGGCATAGAACATGCGCGAGGTCAGCTCGTCAAACGAATCGGACGAGAACAGCAGGTCAAAAATCGTAACGTTGCCACTCTTGTAGGACGAGACCACGTATTGCGATAGCTCGGACTGCGCAGAGGACAGCGCCTTTTCGTTTTTCTTGATCTTGCCTTCGAGGTCATCGATCTGCGTGCGCGTGTCGCCGAGGCGAATCTCGGTGTCATCAACCGTTGCCTCAGCGAGCTCCAACTGCTCGGTAAGGTCGACAAGCTTGGCGCGCGCGTCGTCGAGCTCAGATGAAAGCTCGCTCGAGGGAGCGGCCAGCGCCGTAGCCGGCATTAACGCTGTGCCGCAGGCAAGCGTCACCGCCAGTGCTAACGATGCGCCCGCGCGCACGAGCGAAGACCGATGAAATGAAGCGCAGGTCATGCGCGATGACGTCATAGCGGCACCTCTTTCGAAACCATAGAAAGGTAGCCATGGCGCTATTCTAGCAGCATCGCGCGCGGGAGGCCGTGGCAACCGCACACGATGAACGCCGTGTGAACGCGCCGGGCGAATCATTGCCCCGCGCAGCGAACCTTTGGCCCACGCGGACTTCTCACCCAATGCAAGCACCCGCGAGCAGAGTGCCCGGCCAAGCCCCGTGCCGTAGCACGAACAACGGTATTGTTATGCAAAACGCACGGCTGACCGAGCCAGCTGCGAGGCGCGCGCGGTATACTCGGACACTTGAACCGAACCTCCCGCGCGACGACGCGTTGCCGCGCATGAACGGAAAGAGGGCTTCGATGAAGTTCGTCGAACGCGAATTTGTCCCCGTGCTGCTGGGCGGCGACATCAACGTATATTCGGTTGCTCGCGCGTTTTACGAGCAATACCAGGTAAAGAGCATTGCCGTGGGCAAGTACGGCACGGGCCCGGCGTTCCAGAGCCGCATTGTCGACTACCGCGCCGACGAGGCCATCGACACCTACGATACCTGTGTGCGCACCGTCAACTCGCTCGCGCGCGACCACGCGGACAAGACCGTCGTGCTCATGGGCTGCGGCGATAGCTACGTGGCGCTTATTGCGCGCGCCAAGGACGCGGGCGACCTTGCCCAGAACATCGTGGCGCCCTACGGCCCCTTTGACCTGATGGACAGCGCCCAGCGCAAGGAGGTCTTTTACGAGCTCTGCGCCAAGCACGGCGTGCCGTACCCCCATACGTTTACCTTTACGCAGGACATGCTGACGCCGGCGGGCGAGCCGCTTGAGGCGCTCGACCGCATCGACTTCCCCTTCCCCATGATCTTGAAGCCGTCGGACGGCATCATGTACTGGTCGCATCCCTTTGCCACGCAGCAAAAGGCGTACACCATCGCCTCGCGCACCGAGCTTGAGCAGGCGATTCGTGACATCTATGGCGCTGGCTACACCGACGACCTGATTATTCAGGATCGCGTGCCGGGCAACGACGAGCGCATGCGCGTGCTGACGAGCTATTCCGACCACACGGGCACGGTCCGCATGATGTGCCTGGGCCATGTGCTGTTGGAAGAGCACGCGCCGCACGCCCAGGGCAACCACGCGGTGATTATCACCGAGCCCAACGACGAGCTGTGCGCAAACGTGCGCAAACTGCTTGAGGACCTGCACTTTGTTGGCTTCTCGAACTTTGACGTGAAGTACGACGAACGCGATGGCTCGTTTAAGTTCTTTGACTTCAACACGCGCCAGGGGCGGAGCAATTTTTACGTCACGGGCTCCGGCTTTAACGTGGCTAAATACGTGGTCGAGGAGTACGTGTACCACAAGCCGTTCGAACCCGCGTTTGAGACGGCGCAGGGCGAGCACCTGTGGACCGTGGTCCCCTATCGTACGATTGACGAGTTTGTAAAGGACCCGGAGCTGCGACAGAAGGCGCACCGTCTGATTCGCGAGGGCAAGACGGTGAACCCCGTGTTCATGAAGGGCGACAACCACCCGTTGCGCTGGCTGCGCATGGTGCGCCAGCATTATCGCTGCTTGCATCAGATGCGGGAGTACTACCACGACGAAGCCTAGAAAGGCCGTGTGGCAGGCAACGGAGCCGGGGGCTGCGAACGACGGGGCTGGCAGTCGTTGGGAGCATCGGTCCGGCACGGACACGGCCAACATGAAGCAGCAAAGGAGGGCATGATGGAGAAGCTCGGCGTTATTGGAGGCATGGGCCCCGAGGCCACCTCGTACTTTTACGACCAGGTGGTCAAGCACACGCAGGCCAAGAGCGACCAAGAGCACCTCGATATGATCGTGCTGTCGTGCGCCTCCATGCCCGACCGCACGCGTGCGATTCAAACGGGCGAGCACGAGGCGCTGCTGCGCACCATGCACTCGTGCACCGCCCTGCTTGAGCAGGCAGGATGCGGCCACATTGCTATTCCATGCAACACGTCGCACTTCTTTTACGACCAGATTCAGGCAACCACGAGCGTGCCCATCATCCACATGCCACGCGAGGCTGCCCGCTATGCTGCCGCCGGCGCGGTGGTGGGCATGCGCGGCTTTGACCCCGCCGCGAGCGCCGGGCTGTTTACGACACCCGTGCAAACCGTCGGCATCATGGCGACGGACGGCACCGTTTCGTCCGGCGTGTACCACGATGCGTGCGAACGTGCGGGCGTCACCGCCGTGGTGCCCCCTGCCGAGCTGCAGGCTATGGTGATGTCAATCATCTATGACGATGTAAAAGCCGGGCGCGCGCCCAATCTGGACACGTTTGACCAGGTGCTGAGCTGGTTTTTGAACGACGCCCATTGCGACCGCGTCATTCTTGCCTGCACCGAGCTTTCGGTGGTGTCTCAATACCGCGCGCTGCCGCCGGCCGTGCTCGACGCTATGGACGTGCTGGCGCGCGAGTCGATCGTGCGCTGCGGGGCGCCGTATCGCGCATAACGGCTGCGGGCGCGTCATCGAGCATCGCTGGGCCGCGTCGCCAGGCAGCGCTACGATCGCGTCGTCAGGCAGCGCTGCGGTCTCAGGATTGTGCGCTCCAAGCGCTTCGCGGTACAGCTCGCGCAGCAAACGCCTCACCCGAACAGCCCGAGCAGCAGCACTCCGCGAGCCTAGGCAGCAGCGCCCCATGGAACAGCCCGGACGGCAGCACCTCGCCTGCGTGCTACGCGCTGGGAATGCGGGTGATGGGAGCCACCGTGGCGCCTACAAAGCGCACCAAATCGTCCGGTGCAATAACCAGTTGGATGCCGCGGCGCCCGCCCGAGATAAAAATCTGGTCCCACAGCTCGCACGTCTCATCAATGACCGTGGGGAACGGCTTCTTCATGCCCACGGGCGAGCATCCGCCACGCATATAGCCGGTGACTGCCACCAGATCGCGCACGTGCATCATGGCAAGCGACTTCTCGCCCAGGGCACGGGCCGCCGCCTTAAGGTCGAGCTCCTCAGCCACCGGAATGCAGCACACCGCATGGCCGCCCGAGGCCGTCTCGCACACGAGCGTCTTGAAGCCCTGGCCCGGCTCCTCGCCTAGCTGCTCAGCCACATGCACACCCGAGAGGTCATTCTCGTCCACCTCGTACGTGCGCACCTCAAACGCGATCCCCGCCCGTTCGAGCTCGCGCATCGCGTTCGTCTTCTGTAGCTTCTCACGCTTTGCCATACACCCTCCCCCTCCAGCAGAAGGTGAAATGAGGACAGAGGAAATATCACCTCTCCCTCTTCTCGTCAAAAGATGCCCATTGACGCTCATAGACGCTCAAAACGGGAGCTATGAGCGTCAAGCGGCATCTTTTGCGCACAGAGCTTGTACGCGCGGAGGTTGCACACACGGCGCAAACCGCAGCGGTGAAACCCCCACCGCCCAGGAACTCGCCCCGGTTAGCCAGCCTGCCGCGCGCGGTCGCGCTCCAAGATGGGACCGAGGAACTTGCCCGTGTAGCTCTCGGGGCAGGCAGCCACCTGCTCGGGCGTCCCGGAAACCACGATGCGACCGCCGCCCGAACCTCCCTCGGGGCCCAGGTCGATGATGCGGTCGGCCACCTTGATGACATCGAGATTGTGCTCGATTACGAGCACGGTGTTCCCGGCGTCCACCAGACGCTGCAGCACGTCGACGAGCTGGCGCACGTCCTCAAAGTGCAGGCCCGTGGTGGGCTCGTCCAAGATGTAGAACGTCTTGCCCGTCTGGCGGCGATGCAGCTCCTTGGCGAGCTTTACGCGCTGCGCTTCACCGCCCGAAAGCGTCGTGGCCGGCTGGCCCAGACGCACGTACCCCAGGCCCACGTCATAGAGCGTCTGGAGCTTGCGCTTGATCTGCGGGATGTTGCCAAAGAACGCAAGCGCCTCGGTCACGCTCATGTCGAGCACGTCCGAAATGGACTTGCCACCTCGAGCGTCTCGCGGTTGTAGCGCTTGCCGCCGCAGACCTCGCACGGCACGTAGATATCGGGCAGGAAGTGCATCTCGATCTTGATCTGGCCGTCGCCACGGCACGCCTCGCAGCGGCCGCCGGGTACGTTGAAGCTAAAGCGCCCGGGGCTGTAGCCGCGCGCCTTGGACTCCGGCACGCTCGCAAAGAGCGCGCGCAGGTCGTCCCACAAGCCAATGTAGGTGGCGGGGTTGGAACGCGGGGTGCGGCCGATGGGCGACTGGTCGATGTCGATGACCTTGTCGATCTGGTCGAGCCCCTCAAGCTTCTTGTACGGCCCCACGGGACGCGCCGAATGATGGATGGCGTTGGTGAGCGCAGGCGCCAGCGTATCGGTCACCAGCGAGCTCTTTCCCGAGCCCGAAACGCCCGTCACGACGGTGAACGTGCCAAACTCGATCTTGGCCGTCACGTTCTTGAGGTTGTTGGCTCGCGCCCCCGTGATCTTGAGGCAGCCGCGCTTGGGGTTCCGGCGCTGCTCGGGCAGGCGAATCATGCTCCGCCCCGTAAGGTAGGCGCCCGTGAGCGATCGCGGGCAGGCCATGATCTCTTCCGGGGTGCCCGCGCACACGACCTCGCCGCCGTGCTCGCCCGCGCCGGGGCCCATGTCGATCACGTAGTCCGCCGCACGGATGGTGTCCTCGTCATGCTCGACCACGATGACCGTGTTGCCCAGATCGCGCAGGCGCTCGAGCGTTGCGATGAGCCGCTCGTTATCGCGCTGGTGCAAGCCGATGGATGGCTCGTCCAGGATGTAGAGCACACCCATGAGGCCCGCGCCGATCTGCGTGGCCAGACGGATGCGCTGAGCCTCGCCGCCGGAGAGCGTGGCCGAGGCGCGGTCGAGGGTGAGGTAGTCGAGGCCCACGTCCACCAAAAACCGCAGGCGCTCGAGGATCTCCTTCACGATGCGCCCGCCGATGAACTGCTGCCGCTCGTTGAGTTCGAGATGCTCGAAGAAGTCGAGCGACTCGCGGCACGACAGGCAGCAGACGTCGTAGATGGACTTGCCTCCCACCGTGACGGCGAGCATCTCGGGGCGCAGGCGCGCGCCATGACAGGCGCGGCAGGGCTCTTCGCGGATGTACTTCTCCAGGCGCGCCTTGGTGTTCTCGTTCTTGGTCTCCACGTAGCGATCGTACAGGATGTTGCGCACGCCCGAGAACGTGATGGACCAGTGCGTGTCGCGTCCGTCCTGGGTGTGGTAGTCCACGCGAATCTTCTGGTTGCCGGTGCCGTCGAGGAATGCCTTCTGCACGCGCTTGGGCAGGTCGCGCCAGGGCGTGGCGGGGTCGACCTTGAGGTGCTTGGCGAGCGCGCGGAAGATCTGCGGGTAGTAGTTCGACTTGCCAAAGAAGCTGCCGAACACGCCGTCCTCGATGGAAAGCGACGGGTCCTCGATGAGGGCCTCGGCATCCACGACTTTCTTGAAGCCGAGGCCGTCGCACTCGGGACAGGCACCGTAGGGAGCGTTGAACGAGAAATCGCGCGGCTGCAGGTCGTCGATGGAGTGGCCGTGCTCGGGGCAGGCGAGCGCGAGCGAGTACATGAGCAGCTCGCCCGGCGTGCCCTCGGGCGCGTCGCGATCGGGCAACAGGTACACGCCCACGCGCCCATGCGCGAGCTGCGTGGCTTGCTCCACCGCCTCGGCGATGCGGCCCACCGAGTTCTCGCGAATCACGATGCGGTCGACCACGACCTCGATGGTGTGGCGGAACTTCTTGTCGAGCTCGATGGGGTCGTCGAGCGAACGGACCTCGCCGTCGACGCGCACGCGCGAGAAGCCCTCGCTCCGCAGGTCCTCAAGCAGTTTGGCGAACTCGCCCTTGCGGTCGGTCACCACGGGCGCAAGCACGAAGGCGCGGTGGCCCATCCCCTGTTCCAGGATCTTGTCGGCCACCTGGTCGGTGGTCTGGCGCTCGATTTCGCGGCCGCATTCGGGGCAGTGCGGCGTGCCGATGCGCGCGAAGAGCAGGCGCAGGTAGTCATAGATTTCAGTGACCGTGCCCACCGTTGAGCGCGGGTTTTTGGACGTGGTCTTCTGGTCGATGGACACGGCCGGCGAGAGGCCGTCGATGGAGTCGAGGTCGGGCTTGTCCATCTGCCCCAAGAACTGGCGCGCATAACTGGAGAGGCTCTCAACATAACGGCGCTGGCCCTCGGCATAGATGGTATCGAAGGCGAGACTCGACTTGCCCGAACCCGAGAGGCCGGTGATCACGACAAGCTTGTCGCGCGGGATCTCGACATCGATGTTCTTCAGGTTATGCTCGCGGGCGCCGCGGATGACGATGGACGAATCGGACATGTGCTCCCCCGTTCTGGATGTTCGCTCCCCGATTTTAGCGCACGCCATCGCACGCCTGTTCGAGCGCTCCCAGCGTCACCGTTTGTTCAATCCTTGTTCGATACCACCAGGGAACCTTGCGTGAAAGTAGGACAGAGGACTTTTTACAATGCACCCCCTATCGGGCACCTGAGGTGAAATTTCCTCTGTCCTCATTTCACCTAGGCAACGAGGCCGAGATCTTTGAGCGCGAGGTAGATGCCGTCATGGTCGTTGTCGGCGGGAGCATGGAGCGGCATCCGCTCGAGCAGCGGTGCGGGCGCGTTCATCATCAGATAGCCGCGGCCCACGGCCTCGAGCATGGGCACGTCGTTGTAGTTATCGCCGAACGCGATGGCCTCTGCCGGGTCCACGCCCATGAGGTCGCAGAGCGTGCGCACGGCGCTAGCCTTGGACGTGCCGCCGCGCATGACCTCGATGAGGATGTCCGACGACTGCGCGATGCTGTGCTGCGGAAAGCGCTCGTGCAACCGGCGCTCGATCTCGTCCGTGCAGGCGGGGTTGCAGAAGCAAAGGATCTTCTGCACCTCGTCGCGCTCGATGGAAGCGATGTCGCCCTCGCGCGACTGCGCCATGACAATGCGCTCCTCGTTCTTGATGCGCGGGTCGCTCACGTCGGGCGAGACCCAGTCCTCAAACGAGTACGCGCTCCACGACATGTCGAAGCCCTCGCCCTCGCAAAAATCGACGATCTCCTGCGCCTCGGCCTTGCTGAGCCCCTGGTGGTGGATGACCTCGCGGCGCTCGTTCAAGATGACGCCGCCGCTGTAGCACACGACCGCGCAATCGATGCCGTGCTGCTCGAGCACCGGGTACGTGCCCGTGATGCCGCGCGCCGTCACGATGGCAAACGGAATGCCGTTCGCCTCGACGTCGCGGATGGCCTGCTGGGTGAGCGGCGTGATTTTGTGCTCCGAGTTGAGCAGCGTGCCGTCGATGTCGCTGAAGATGATGGTCTGGGGCGTGGTCCTGGACATAAGACGACCTTTCTCGAGGGGTATACTGGGCATGTTTGTCCGGCCAATACGTAATGTACGGTACAAACCATACATTTAAGGCTATCATAGCATGAACCGCACCGAGCGCACGCCCCGCGCGGGTAGCAATGGTAAGCATACGGTAAGGAGCCCCGTGGACGCCCTCTCCCTCATCACCGCCGAGCCGCTCAGCAGCACCTCGAACACCCCGCTCTATCTGCAGCTCGAGAATCGTCTGCTGCAGCTGATTGCCAGCGGCTCTCTGGGACCCGAGACGCCGCTCCCCACCGAACTCGCGCTTTGCCAAGCCTTTGGCCTCTCGCGCGCGACCGTCCGGCGCTGCTTTGCCGACCTGGTGGACGAGGGCCGCGTGGTGCGGCGGCGCGGCCAGGGCACGTTCGTGGCGCCGCAGGCAGCGTGCCACGCCGGCCCGTTCCTCAACTTCTCGCAGCGCATGGCCGCAGCCGGCCTCGAGCCGTCGTCGCGTATGCTGAGCCTCACCCAGGAACCCGCCCCCGCCGATATCGCGCAGCGCCTGGGCCGTGCGTCCGGCACGACCGTGTGGCGCATCCGCCGCCTGCGCCTTGCCGACGGCCGCCCCATGACTATCGACACCGCCTATGTGCCGGTTGAGGTGGCAGGCGAGCTTACGCCCCCGGACCTCGACCGATCGCTCTACGCGCTCATTGCCGAGCGCACCGGCGTGCTGCCCGCACGGGCCGACGAGGTGTTTGGCGCCGTCAATCTCACCGACGACGAGGCCCGTGACCTCGCAGCCAAGCCGGGTGCGGCGGCGCTCCTCATCACGCGCACGACCTACGACGCGCGCGACACGCCCTTTGAGGTCTCAATCACGCTCGCCCCCGGCGACCGCAACCGCTACGAGCTCTCGTCGCGAGACGGCTCGCGGTAGCGGCGAGCGGAGGACGGCGCGCGTCGGGACTGGATAAGGGGCGGCTCGCGGTAGCACCAGGTGGGAGACGGCACGCATGGGGCGTCGGGAGGGGATGGCCCGCGGCGGCGCTGGGCGGTCCCAAACCTTCGATTGGTCGCCCCTGTCGCAAATTGCTCTGACGGGGTCCTCGATTTGTACGTTTTGGACCACAAAAACGTACAAATCGAGGACCCCGTTCAGGTGAAATCAGCGTGAAATTGAAACAGAGGGTCTTTTAAGGACAGATGGTTTTTACATTGCACCCCCGCACCTGCCCCCTACATTTCCTACGCCTCCAGCGGAAGGCACGTGAGGTGAAAACTCCTCTGTCCTCATTTCACCTAGCATGCGTGCGACGAGGCTGTCGATCGCCGCCTCAGCCGATTCGATGCAGGTGAAGCCGAGCTCCTCGGCCGCGCGGCGCGTGGAATCGCCCAGGCAGACGGCGGTGAACGCCGCGGGATCGGCATGGGGGAACGCCCGCGCAAAGCCGCGCACGGTTGACGCGCTCGTAAAGGTCACGTAATCATAGCCCCCGCCGCCTGGGGCAAGGCGAGCCGTCATGGCAGCAGGCGGCTCTTCAGGCGCGAGCATCGTGTGGTAGGCTGCAACATCCTCATACGGAATACCGGCGGCAGCGAGCTCCTCGCAGATGTCGGGCAGCGACTCGGCCGCACGGAAAATGAGGACGGGCCGCAAAGCGGGTGTGCGGGGCGCGGGCGTGCAGGGCCGCCGACCGAGACTATCGGGGGCCTCGTCTGCAGCTGCGCGCTCCCCCTGCATGAGCGCGGCCAGCTCCTGGCCCAGATGCCGACCGTCATACGTTTGGGGCACAAGGTCCGCCTTGATGCCGTGGCGAGCGAGCTCCGCCGCCGTGGCGGAGCCGATCGCCGCAACGTGCACGCTCCCCAGACAGCGTACATCCCGCCGCGAAGCCGCGATGGCATCAAACAGGCAGCGCACGCCAAACGTGCTCGTTAGAACCAGCCAGCTATAGGTACCCATGCGCTCGATGAGCTCGTCAAAGCGCTCCGGTTCAATCGGCACGGTCTCAATGCAGGGCACCTGCTCGACGTGTGCGCCGAGCGCCGCAAGCCGCGCACAAAGCTCGGCCGCGCGGTCACGCGGACGCGTTACCAGCACGCTCCGGCCCCGAAGCGGCAGGCGGTCATACCAGTCGAGAGCAGGCGCCAGTCCGCACACCTCCCCCACTACCAGAATGGCAGGGCTTGTGACCTGCATCGCACCCGCGCGTGCCGCGATGGTGGCTACCGTGCCGTCGATGCGACGCTGCTGCGGGGTGGTCCCGCGCTCGACCACGGCGGCAGGGGTCGTCGGCGCCATACCGGCCTCCACAAGCCCCGTGGCAAGCTCAGCCATCGTGGCCACGCCCATCAAGAAGACGAGCGTGCCGCCCGCCCGCACGAGCGCCCGAAAATCGATGCCGAGCGCGCCGTCTTGTTGCCGGTGGCCCGTAATGATGTGGAGCGACGCAGCATGGCGCCGGTCGGTCACCGGAATGCCCGCGTACGCGAGCGCGGCGATGGCGCTCGTGGGCGCCGGCACCACCTCGAACGGCACGCCGTGCGCCGCCAGGTACGATGCCTCCTCGCCGCCGCGACCGAACACGTACGGGTCCCCGCCTTTGAGGCGCACCACCAGGCCGCCCGCGCCCGCCGCGCGCGCCTCGTCCACCAGGGTCTTGTTGATGCGCGCCTGTGGCACGGGATGCGCGCCCTGGCGCTTGCCCACGTCGATGCGACGCGCACGGACCGCGCGGTCGAGCAGCTCCGGCGCGATGAGCCGGTCGTGCACCACCACGTCCGCGTGTTCGAGAAGCTCCCGACCGCGCACCGTGATGAGCCCCGGCGCGCCGGGGCCCGCGCCCACGAGCGCAACAAGCGCGCACCCCTGCTTGCATCCCCTAGCGACCACCATCGAGCGCCTCCCGCACCTCGCTGGCCAGGCGCTCGGCACACGCCTCGGCCGCTTTGTACGCCGCCGCACCATACGCGCCGTCGGGGCCCGCAGCGTCCACGATCACCCGGCCGCTCCGCCAAACGAGCACCGACCCGTCGGGCTCGGCATACAAGCCTTCCAAGCAAAGCTCGGCATCATGCACCTCGGCATAGGCACCGCACGGCGTCGCGCAGTCGCCGCCGAGCGCCCGCGTGAACGCGCGCTCCGCCGCCACGCAGAGCGCCGCCTCATCGTTGCTATAGGCCTCAAGCAGGGCGCACAAGCTGGCGTCCGCCTCGCGCGCCACCGTGACCGCCATGGCGCCCTGGCCGGCAGCGGGCAGCATCTGGTACGGCGCAAACACGTAGCTCATGCGCGTGCCGAGCCCCAGGCGCTTGAGACCCGCCGCGGCGAGCACGAGCGCGCCGTACTGGCCGGCATCGAGCTTGGCGAGGCGCGTGTTCACGTTGCCGCGCACCGACGCGACGGATACGCCAGGCATGAGGCGCTGCAGCTGCACGCGGCGCCGAGCACTCGAGCACCCCACCGGCAGCCCCGTGCGGGCAACGTATGCTGCGATGACGTCAAAGGTCTCGGCGACGGCCGCCGGGGCATCCACGGGCAACACAAGCGCGTCCCGCGGGTCCTCGCGCGCCGAAACGGCCCCGATGCGCACGCTGGGATCGAGCTCCGTGGGCAGGTCCTTGCAGCTGTGGACCGCGATGTCGATGCGCCCGGCGAGCATGGCGCGGTCGAGTTCGCGAATAAAGAGTCCCTTGCCGCCGATTTTGTCGAGCGGCTGGTCCAGGATACGGTCGCCCTCGGTGGTCATGCCCACGAGCTCGTACGCCAGCGCCGCGCCCTGCGCGCGAGCCGTGGCGACGAGTCCCTCGCCCACCAGCCGGGCCTGTTCGATGGCCAGCTTTGACGTGCGTGTTCCTATGCGAATCGTCCTCATGCGACGCTTTCTTCGAGATTCCGTTCCGATACACGCGGCGCGGTCGCTACGGCGCGGTCGCGCGCGGGCCCTTGTCAGTTTGCGCGGAAGCACCCGCCAGCGGGGGCACATCCGTTTGCCGGCGCGCAGGCTCCTGCAACGACGTACCCGCTTGCGGGCACTCCGTCACCAAAGCGCTGCGCACCGCGCGGGCTGCCCGCGCCACGTGTGCGTGGTCATTATTGGTAGATACGATACCGCAGACGAGCCCCGGCGCCGTCGCAAGTGCCGGGAAGACAAACGTGCACTCGTCTGCCGCGTCGGCCACCGAGACGGGGATACCCGCCGCCCGGCACCGCGCGCCGATTGCCCGGTTCACCGCGCGGGCGGAGGTGGCTGCCACCAC
>CASEER010000016.1 GCA_949287085.1 uncultured Coriobacteriaceae bacterium | reverse complement strand
CACGCATTGCCGCCTGCCATACCGCACCCACCGCTGGCAGAATTCTCGCCACCGCTACGCATAAATTCGGCGTCAAGCCCCTATAGTCCTGTATAGCTTGTTACCTATTGCGCACGTCACCGGCGTATACGCAATAGGTATCTGTATTTTGAACCACCTTAATCCAGGAGCGCGCCATGTCCACGCCGACCACTTCTCCCGCCACCGCCGAGCCGCATAAGAAGGGTATCGGGCTCCTGGGGCTCATTGCGCTCGTCATCTCGTCGTCTATCGGCTCGGGTGTGTTTGCCCTTTCCACCGACATCTCGGCCGCCGCAGCACCGGGCCCCGCCATCATCGCCTGGCTCATCGCGGGGGTTGGCTTTATCGCGCTCGCCAACACCTTTGGCAAGCTGTCGCTCGCCCGCCCCGAACTCGACGGTATCGTGGCGTATGCACGCGAGGGATTTGGCCCGTTTGTGGGCTTTGTCTCGGGTTGGGGCTACTGGCTTTCGATCTGGATTGGCAACGTGGCCTTTGGCGTTATGCTCGCCACTGCCCTCGGCTACTTTTTCCCGTCGTTTTCCGGCGGCCTTACCGTAGGCGCCGTCGTTTTTATCTCGCTGGTCAACTGGCTCATCGTGCTGCTCGTCAACCATGGCATCGAAGAGGCCACCGTGGTCAACGCCATCGTGATGATTTGCAAGCTCGTGCCCATCTTTGTATTCATCGCAACCATGGTGCTCGTCTTTAGGTTTGACGTGTTTACGGCCGATTTTTGGGGCACGCTCGCCAATAATCTGGGCGGGCCCGATGCACCCGGCAGCGTGTCCACCCAGATCATCAGCTGCTTCATGGTCATGATGTGGGTCTTCGTGGGCATGGAGGGCGCCAGCGTGCTGGGCCACCGTGCCGAGCGCAAGCGCGACGTTTCGCGCGCCACCATCCTGGGCGTCACAGCGCTCGTCATCATCTATGTCGCGGCTTCGGTCCTCCCCTACGGCCACCTCACGCGCACGGAGCTCATGCAGATGGGCTCGCCATCCATGGCCTACATCTTCCAGGACGTGGTAGGCCCCTGGGGCGGCGCGTTCATCTCGGGTGGACTCGTCATTTCTATCTTTGGCGCGTGGCTCTCCTATACCATCCTCGCGTCGGAAGCCATGAACCGCATGGCAAAGATGGAGCTGTTGCCCCGCGCCTTCTCACGCCTTAACGCCCACAGCGCCCCCACAAGCTGCCTGCTGGTAACCGGCTGTATGGTCCAAGCGCTCTCGATCGTGATGCTCTGTTCGGAGGCGGCCTATCAGTTTGCCTATTCGCTCTGCACGGCTTCAATCGTCATTTCCTGGGCCCTGGCCGCTGCATACATGGTTAAGCTTGCAGCGCATCATGAGGTCGAGCATGCCGGCCGTGCACTCGCCCTCTCAGCCTTTGCCACGATCTTTCTGGTGGTTGCGGTGCTCCTCGCCGGCATTGACCTGCTCATGCTCTGCTGCATCGCCTACGTGCCCGGACTTGCGTTCTTTGTGCGGGCCCGCCATGAATACGGCTACCAAACCATCATGACCGCGCGCGAGAACGTGCTCGCCGCCCTCATCATTGTCGTAGCCGTAGCAGCCATCGTCCTCCTTGTGACGGGCCACATCACCATCTAGCAGCTACCCCCGCCCCTCTTGAAGCGGTTAGCCGGGTGTCCGGAAACACAGCAGCAGATGCGGAAAACGACAGGAGAAAAAAGAAGCCCGGCATTGCCGGGCTCCAATCTCGTTACGCGTAATCAACCTTAGTTGAACTTAAAAATCTTGCTCGCCGCGCGATACAGGCCAATCGAAGCCTTCTCGCCAGCTTTGGTGGGCAGGTTGGTGCCGATGCCCAGAAGCCCGCAGCGCGCGTGACGGTACATGCGCTCATCGTACTCCTTAAGCTCGGCCCAGAGCTTCTTGTTCTCGTCACGCCAGCGGTCCTCGCCCGACAGCTTCGAAAACACCGAGCACACCGACATCATCATGGTGAAGTACCCCATCATGTACGACGCCAGGCGCGGCTCTTTGACGTCCGTGTACAGGTGATACGCGTGCATCATAATGCGCGTGATGCGGAACTGCTGGTCAAGGCGCTTGATCATGGTTGCCTCGTTGACGCTCTGGCCCTCGCGCCCAATAAAGTAGCGGTAGAGGTCGATGTCCGCATAGTACATGGTCTTGCAGTGCGGCAGCGGCATGTACGCGTAGATGTTGTCCACATAAAACGTGTGCGCGGGCAGCGGCAGGTTGGTCTCGCGCAGCACGTCCGCGCGGTAGCACAAGCTGTGCATGAGCAGGTTTTGGTCAGGACGGAAGTACCCGATTTTGTCCCAGGTAAAGACCTTCTTGCGCGGCAGCGCGCCGTGGTAGCTAATGGTTACGCGCTTGCCCTCGTGCACCTTCTCGTACACGTAGTTCGAGATAAACAGGTCGACGCGCATGTCGCGCTCCTCGAACCCGCGCAGCAGGCTGAGCATCGTCGAGAGCGCCGACGCATCGAGCCAGTCATCGGAGTCGACGACCTTGTAGTAGGTGCCCTGCGCCTCGCGCAGACCGGCCAGAAGCGCGATACCGTGACCGCCGTTTTCCTGGTGCACCGCCTTGATGATGTTGGGATAGCGCGCCGCCCATTCATCCGCCTTGGCCGGCGTCTCGTCCTGGCTGCCGTCATCGACGATGATGATCTCGATGTCCTCGGCAAAGTTGCTCCCCTCGAGAATCGAGGTGATGCAATGGTCCATGTCGGCCGCAGAGTTGTAGCAGGGAATACCAAATGAAATAATCTTATGCATGGCAGGAAATGATTTCGTCGGAGAGGTCAAGGGCAGAATCGGTTACCGCGTCCATATCGTAGTAGCGGTACTCAGCCAACCGGCCAACCGGATGGAAATTCGTGAGGTTCTGGACACGCTCCAGATACTTCTCGTACAGCGCGCGGTTGGCCGGGTCAATGATGGCGTAGTACGGTGTCTGGCCGCTGCCCGGTTCGTACGCGTGGCTGTATTCCTTCATGATGGTGGTCTTGCCGGGCACAACCTGCCCCGTCATGTTCTTGAACTCGGTAATGCGCGTGAAGTCCTCGCTCGTGGTGTAGTTGACGGTACCCACCGGCTGGAACTGGTCCTGGTCAAGGGTATCAAACTGCATGTCGAGCGTACGGTACGGCAGCGCCCCCAAATCAAGCCCAAAGAGCTCGTCAAGCGGACCGGTGTAGACGATCTCGCCGCCATACACCTTGCCGCACACGCTCACGTTGTTCTCGTCAAGCGTAAAGATGTCGCGCGCATCCACGTCCAAAAACACGTCGATGAGGTCGTGGTCGAGCATGTGCTCAAACAGGGCGGTGTAGCCGTCGGCCGGCATGCCCTGGAACGGTGCCTGCGGGAAGTAGCGGTCGTCGTCGCCAATGAACACGGGCACGCGACCGGTGACCGATGGATCAATCTCGTCCGGCGTTTGGCCCCACTGCTTCATGGTGTAGTACAGGAACACGTTCTCGTACACGTAATCCGCGACCTCCTGCAGGTCGGGGTCGTTCTTTTTGCGGAGCTCCATGATGGGCACCTTTTTGTTTTCGCCAAAGGTGTCCACGAGCTTGCGATACAGCTCCTCGCCGCGGGTCTCGCCAAAGGCAAGCTTGAGGCTCGTATGGTTAAAGGGCACGGGCATGAGGGTGCCGTGAATGTTGGCGAGCACCTTGTGCTGATAGTCGGTCCACTTGGTAAAGCGCGAGAGAAACTCGTGCACGCGCTCGCTATAGGTGTGGTAAATGTGCGGGCCGTACTTGTGCACCAAGATGCCGTCGTCGTTAACGTAGTCATAGGCGTTACCAGCGATATGGTCGCGGCGTTCGAGCACCGCAACACGGAACCCAGCGCTCTCCGCCACGCGGCGCGCGCATACCGAACCGGCATACCCGGCACCAACCACGATCATGTCATACACGTCGGGGTTAAAAGTAGCCGGAAGGCCGCTTGTAATCTGCATACATGCTCCTTGCAGGGTTTTTCTGACCGCAATCGTTTACCGACCCGTCAATTATCTAAGCGATTATAGCGCGCACCGCCCTATAATGGTCATGCCACACAAGGAAAGCTCAACATGCCTGACGAACCGCGCCTCTGGCCGCGCGCCCGGGGCCCCGCCGGCGGTGAGCACCGACACTGAGGAGAACCAATGAGCGACTTTCTCGACCGCATGAAGCACGCGGCGAAGGCGGACGTGAAGACCATCGTCCTGCCCGAGGGCGAAGACCCGCGCACCATTGAGGCTGCCAAGAAGATTATTGCCGAGGGCTTGGCGAACCTCGTGATTCTGGGTGACCCCGCCAAGATCGACGTGCCCGGTGCTCACGTTATCAACCCCAAGAGCCCCACGGCGCCCAACCAGGAAAAGTATGCGCAGAAGTTTGCCGAGCTCCGCGCCAAGAAGGGCGTGACCATCGAGCAGGCGCGCGCCCAGATTATGGACAACACCTACTACGGCACCATGATGGTCAAGATGGGCGACGCCGACGGCCTGGTTTCCGGCGCGTGCCACTCCACCGCCGACACGCTGCGCCCAGCGCTACAGATCCTCAAAACCGCCCCGGGCACCAAGCTCGTGAGCGCCTTTATGGTTATGTGCACCCAGACGCCCGAGTTTGGCTCCAACGGCACGGTGATCTTTGCGGACTGCGGCCTGAACATCGCGCCAACCTCGGACGAGCTTTCCGAGATCGCCATTGCCTCCGCGCATTCGTGGCAGACGTTTATGGGCGATATCGAGCCCAAGGTAGCGCTCCTCTCCTATTCCACGATGGGCTCCGCGGGCGGCGACACCGCCAAGAAGGTCCAAGAGGCCGTGGCGTTTTGCAAGGAAAAGGCTCCCGAGCTGGCCATCGACGGCGACCTGCAGCTCGATGCGGCCATCGTCCCCACGGTTGCCCAGCTCAAGGCCCCCGAGTCCCGGGTTGCCGGCAACGCCAACGTGCTCGTGTTCCCCGATCTGGCGGCCGGCAACATTGGCTACAAGCTGGTGCAGCGCTTTGGTCGGGCCGAGGCGTACGGTCCCATCCTGCAGGGCATTGCCAAGCCGGTGAACGACCTGTCGCGCGGGTGCTCGGCGGATGATATCGTGGGCGTGGTGGCCATTACGTGCGTGCAGGCGCAGTTGAGCGAGTAGCTCCCGGCGGCCCTCCCCGCACGCGCCTTTGCCTTTTCGCTGGTCCTCGCGACTCAGCACAGCTGAGTCGCTGCGGAATCGCTCAAAGGCAAAGGCGCGTGCGGGGAGGGCCTGCGCTATCTCACTCGAAACTGAAACGAAAAAGGGAACGCTCGGTTGACGTTGTTGGCCGGGCGTTTCTTTATGTGAGGGCGGAGGGGGGGGTGGGCGCCATCGCTGCGTTCGGCGCGTGCACAAGCACGGGCACGACGGGAGCTTGAATACGCGTGTCCACGCGTACCCGGGAACCAACCTTATAGGAGCGTCTACCAACGCATCTATGACACGTATTACCGCAGGGCAAATAGCTCTGGGGCAAGGAGATTTTACGATGTTGAATCATCGAGGCCGTACTTGGTTTTGATGCGGGCGATTTTGGCGAGCATGGGGGTGCCGAGTATGAAGAGGAAGAAGATAGATGCGGCGGCATGGACGAGGTCGAAGGGCAGGGCGCTGGCGTAGCAGGCAATGAGGGAGGCGGGGGTGAGCGGGAGGCCCATGATGAGGAGCGAGCCCAGGTTGATGATGCCGCCGTAGAGAAAAAAGGTTGCGAGGCCACCGTAGATGCAGAGGGTCCATTTGGTGGGTTTGAGCGGGCCCTTGTGGAAGAGGAGGCCGGCAACAAGCCCCACGATGCCAAAACAGAACATCTGCCAAGGGGTGTAGGGACCTTGGCCAAAGAAGAAGTTGGAGACAAAGCCCGCCACGGCGCCGACCAGAAAGCCCGACTCTCCCCCAAAGCAGACGCCGGCAATGGTTACGATGGCGCACACCGGCTTAAACTGTGGGACAAAAAAGAAGGCGACGCGGCCGGCAACAGCGAGCGCGGCAAGCGTAGCGAGCAAAACCAGCTCGCGCGCCTGCACGTCGCGCCGTTCAAACGACGCTACAAAGGGAATCATGGTTCCCACGATCATGAGCAGCGCGACCAGATAATAGAGGCGCCATGACACCTCGACGCCGCCGAGCGGAATGGCGATGCCCGCCGTTTGCATCTGCACGCCGCAAAGCACCAGAAAGACAAACAGCACGGCAACGATGCCGAGCGTCAGCCAGGTACGACGGCCGTACCGTGGAGTGCGGGCGGTCGTCTTGTGGGATGAGTCCCGCGGACATGCGGGGCCGTTGATCAGGGGATTCGACACGCAGCGATGACCTCCTCGTCCGTCACGGCATCGGGCACCATGCCGCGCGCCATGCGATTGGCAGCAGTCGTGTAAAAGCTATTGCCCGCAAAGAAGGCGTGCGTGGGCGCCGTTCGCACGATGTCGCCCTGAAACAGCAGCGAGCACGCGGTGGCGTGGCGGGCACAGAACTCAATATCATGTGAAACCATCATGATGGTCACGCCCGCATCTTGCAAGCGATGAAGCACCCGAGCGAGCTCCTCCTTAAAGGGAGCATCAAGGCCCTTTGTTGGCTCGTCAAGCAGCAGCACGCGTGGCTTGCGCAGCAGCAGCTGGCCAAGCGCCACCCGCTGCTGCTCCCCGCCCGAGAGGTCAAAGGGGTGCATGCCGCGCAGGTGGTTGAGCTCGAGCAGCTCGCACACGCGGTCGAGCGCTGCCGTGCGCTCACTCGCCGCTATGTTCGGAGTCAGCATGTCGAGCAGATTCTCCTCCACGGTGGGCGCCACAAAGAGCGTCTGGGGATTCTGCGGCAGCACGCCCATGGCCCCGTCATGAAGCTCGCGTGCCAGGCGCGGCGTGAGCGAACGCCCTTCAAACCGGACGCTCCCCCGGTACGGCCGGTCGAGGCCCGATGCCACGCCGAGCAACGTTGACTTGCCGGCGCCATTGGCCCCGAGCAAGCAATGCCACGACCCCCGCGCGATGGTGAGCGAGAGGCCCTGGAGCACGTCGGGAGCAGTCTTTTCGTACCGGAACCACACATTATGCAGCTCAATAGCTGGAACATCAGCGGTTGGCGTGGATTGCCCGCGGACGGTTTGCAGCGGGGTGTCAGAGGGACGGCGAACGTCGCCTACGGGAGCGCCCGACGGGTCATCAACCCCGCGCGCAAGAGCACCGGTGGCCTGGCCCGCATCAGAGGCATCCTCTGCTTGCGCCTGTACCTGCCGCGCAAGCCATGCGCGCCCCTCGCGCACGGTCAGCGGCAGCTCAGAGCTGCGAGCACGCTCATGGTCAGAAAACGAGGAGCCGCGCCCCTTACCTTGCACGTCAGCGGTGACCTTTCCGGCACGCGACTCATATGACAGCTGCACCGGTGCATCATCGTCATCACCAGCGGCGGCTTCATCAGCCGCCCGCTCCGGTACGGCCCCGTCATCATGTGCGGCGGCTTCGTCGGCCACGGCAGCGGCTACGCGCGCCGCGGTGGGCATAGCCTGGAACATACCGTGATGCGACGCTGCAAGCGCATGGCACACGGCGCGCGGCGTGTCGTAGGCAAGCACGCGCCCGGCATCGAGCACCAGCGCGCGGTCGGCAAGCGGCAGCACCTCTTCCAAGCGCTGCTCGGAGAACACCACCGTTATTCCCAGCTCCTGGTTTATGCGCCGGAGGGTGTTTAAGAACTCGGTCGCCGCAATGGGGTCGAGCTGCGCCGTCGGCTCATCAAGCACGAGCAGCCGCGGCTGCAGCGTCATCACCGCGGCAAGGTTTACGAGCTGCTTTTGTCCGCCCGAAAGCTCTTGCACGCTCCGATCAAAGCCGTCCGCCATGCCAAAATAGCTCGCCATCTCGGCCACGCGCATGCGAATGACCTCGCTTGGCATGCCAAGGTTTTCCAGCCCAAACGCCAACTCATGCGCAACGGTCTCGGTGACCAGCTGGTTATCGGGGTTTTGGAGCACAAACCCGATCTGCGAAGCCTGCTCGCGGGGCTCCACCGCTTCAATCAGCTGGCCAAAATAGCGAACAACACCCGAGCGCGTACCATGCGGAGCCAGCTGCGGCTTCAGATGCCTCAGCAGCGTTGATTTACCGCCCCCTGAGCGACCGCACACGGCCACAAAGGTGCCGGCAGGCACGTCAAACGAAACCGCATCAAGCGCCGGCTGGTCACACCCCGGATAGGTAAACGTTAGACCCGCGACGTTAAGCGCATCCACGTGAGCTCCTCCCAGCCATCAACCATCAGGGGCAGCAAGCACAACACGGCCCACGCGCCATACAGCACGGCAGCACTTGACCCCTCGCCACCAACAGCAACGAGCGGGAAAAATGTTACCGCAGCCGCCCCGCTCGCAACGCCCCAGCAAACGCATCCGCCAAGGATCGCCACGCAGAGGGCAAGCACCACGTCGCGCATCGTCAACCGAAAGGCAGCATACGTTGAGCGCCCCGGAAGCCCAAAGCCCCGCGCCCGCATAGAATCAGCCGTGTCGATGGCGTTTTCGAGCGCCCAGCTCGTCAGCATCGAGACCACGCGGAGCCCCCGATGCGCCCGCACGAACAGCGAGCCTTCGCCGGCATCGCACCCCACCCCGCGCTGTGCGCGCATGATGCGGCGCGCCTGACGCCCCAGACGCGGCACCATACGCACCACCATGGTTACCAGCAGCGCAAACGACGGCGCCACGCGCCCAAACAGATACAAGACGGCGTCTGACGTCATGACGGCGTTGGCGCAGTAGAACCATACGATCACCGCAACAAACATGCACCCAGCGGCAAGGCCATAGGCCAGCGCCTCGAGCGTCAGCGGCATGCCCAACAGGGTTGCCACAACCGTAGCGCCCGCATGGTTAAGCAGCGGGTTGACGAACGTAAAAAGGGCAAGCATGGGCACCGCGGTGGTAAGCACCAGCCGCACGGCATGTACGCGCCGCAGATAGAGGGCATACAGCACACCTGCACCAAGCGAAATGCCGAGCACCGCAGGATGCATCACCAACATGCTCACCGCAATAACCACGGCAAAGTACCCCAGCTGCACGCCGGGATGCATCGATGACCATGCGTCACGCATCGCTTGCCCTCCCCTCTGTCACGCACGCAAGCCCACGTACATCCAACCGGTATCAACGAGGGGCCTGCCGGCAAACGCAAACAAGCCCCCCAAAACCCTAAACACGCTTATGCCCGCGCACGCGCTGCTTCGTACCTAGCCGAGCAGCTGCTCCACGTCGAGCGCAATCATAAGCTCCTCGTTGGTCGGCACCACGAGCACCTTGACGGCAGAATCCGGTGCCGAGATCACACGCGTGTCGTCGGAGTTGATCTCGTTGAGCTCGGGGTCGATCTTCACGCCAAGCCAGCCGAGCAGGTCGCACACCTTGTAGCGAATCTCGGGCGAGCCCTCGCCGGTGCCGGCGGTAAAGGCAATGGTGTCCATGCCCTGCATCGAGGCTGCCATCTCAGCAATCAGCTGCGAGCAGCGATAGTTGTACATCGAGATAGCCATGATGCACTTCTCGTCACCCTGGTGCTCGGCCTCGCGGATGTCGCGCGAGTCGGAGGAGAGGCCCGAGATGGCAAGCAGACCTGACTGCTTGTTCATCATGGTGTCGATCTCGTCGATGGACATGCCCGCCTCGCGATAGAGATAGAAGACCGTCGCCGGATCGAGGGTGCCGCAGCGCGTGCCCATGATGAGGCCGTCGAGAGGCGTGAGGCCCATGGTGGTGTCCATGCAGCGGCCATCCTCGATGGCGCAGAGCGAAGCGCCCGAACCCAGATGGCAGCTCACGAGCTTATGCGTGGCGCCACCCGTGAACTGGTTGACCGTGCGCCAGATGTAGCGGTGGCTCGTACCGTGAGCGCCGTACTTGCGGATGTGGTACTTCTCCACCACGTCGCGCGGCAGCGCGTAGCGCCAGGCATGCTCGGGCATGTTGTAATGGAACGCCGTGTCGGGAACGATCACGTTGCCGATCTCGGGATACATCTCGCGGCAAATCTCGATAACGTCAGCCTCGGCGTAGTTGTGAAGCGGCGCCAACGGAGCAACCTCGCGCACCTGAGCCAGGGTCTCGTCGGTAACCACGGCCGACTCGGGGAAGTACCAACCACCCTGCACCACGCGGTGACCAATGCCCTCGAACTTGACGTCAACCGTCTTGAGCAGCTCAAAGATGTGCTGGAGCGCCGTACGGTGATCGGGCAGCTCAACCGGTGTCTTGGTCTTGGGAGCGCCGTGCTCGCTATGGCCGATAAACGAGCCCTCGATGCCAATGCGCTCGGCATTGCCCTTGGCATAGACCTCGCGCGTCTTGGTGTTGAGCAGCTGGTACTTGAGTGACGAGCTACCCGCGTTGATAACGAGAACGTTCATGTGACTCCCTTTGGTCAGGCGGCAGGGCCGCATCGGTGGCAATCGTGTCAATCATACCCCTAATTGGGGCGGCACCCTAGATAAGCCCTTCTCCAAGCGGTTTTCCGCCGAGGACGTGCATATGGAAGTGCATGACGGTCTGGCCCGCATCGGCGCCCTTGTTCGAAATCACGCGGAAGCCGCTGTCGAGACCCTTGGCCTTGGCAACCTCGTCAATGGCATGGATCATCGCAGCGAGCGTTTCGGCCGGAACGCCGTCGGTGATGTCCTGGTAGTGCTCCTTGGGGATCACGAGCGTATGGACCGGCGCCTGAGGGGACAGGTCGTCAAACGCGATGACCTGGTCGTCCTCGTACACGATGGTCGAGGGAATCTCGTGGTGAGCGATCTTGCAGAAGATGCAGTCGGTGTCAGCCAAAATGGGCTCCTTTCGATGAGGGGTTCCCGGGCGGCGGTTCCGGTGTTTCGCCGGCGCTCGGGCAGTCCTCGGGTTTTGCAGCACAGCTGCGAAACCCTGCGGAACTCGCGCCAGCGAAACACCGGAGCCGCCTGCACCCCTGCATCGTACTCGCAGGGATGGGGGATGCGTGGTCTCCATTGTAGCGCGCGTGACGGGACGCTGGGGAGACGGTGGGGGTGCGCGGGGCTTGGGGGACGTGCATCGCTGCGCTCGCACGTCCTGTCTGCGATGGGCACAAAGCAATAAATGAGGGGCTGCGGGGTGCAGCAAGCGGCGACCTCGGGGATGGAGGGGGCGCATCGCTTCGCTTGCGCCCGACTCGAGGATTGAGGGGCTGTGCTCCAGCGTCCCCGTGGAGAGTTAGAAGCTCAACTTATCGTCGGTGCTGGCGGCATCGGCGGGAGCAAGGTGATCGGTGCCGTCGACGTCTTGGAGAAGGACGGAGACCTTCTGCTCTGCCTCGCTGAGGCGCGTGCGGAGGCTCTTCAGGAGCTCAACGCCGCGGGTGTAGCTTTCGAGGGACTCCTCCAGCTCCATGTCGCCCGACTCGAGGGAGCGGATGATGCGCTCAAGCTCCTGGGAGGCCTCCTTGTAGGTGAGGTCTTCGATGTTCTTCTGTTCGGCCATGGTTCCCTATCCTTTCGTGGTCTGTTAGCACGGTTCAAACATTCAGGGCGCACGGGGCGCGGGCACGCTATGCGGTCGTGGAGGCAGGGTCCGCGGTGGGCGACGGCGCAACAGCGGTGACCGTGCCCAGCACGTTGCCATCGGCAAGGCGAACGCGCAGCTGGTCGCCCGCGGCAAAGGACGTTGCATGCGTTGCAACCCCCTGCTCGCCATAGGCGATGGCATATCCACGCCCCAGCACCTTAAGCGGCGACAACGCGTCGAGCGCAGCGGCGCTGGTGCCCAGAGCCGCAACACGCGTGCGCAGCAACGAGCGGCCCTCGTGGCTCAGGCGCTCCTTGGCAAGCTCCAGCACGTGCCGACGCGCATCAAACGTCGTGGTGCTTGCCGCCAGCCGGTCGGCCGTTTGGGCAAGCTCGGCGCGGCGGCGCTCCACGATGGCGCGGGGACTCTTGAGGCACGGGCGCGAGGCAGCCGCCTCAAGCACGGACGAGCGCTGCCTAATCTGAGCGGACATGGCATTGGTCATGCGCTCGCCCAAGCCACCTATCTGCTTGCGTGCACCGTCGACCTTGGCCGTCGCCGCCACCACAAGACGATGCTCGCGCGAGGCCAGCAGGTCGGCCAGGTCGCCGATCGCCGGCGCCACCGATTCGGCCGCTGCCGTAGGCGTTGAGCAGCGGCGATCGCTCACCATGTCGCAAATCGAGGTGTCAGGCTCGTGGCCTATGCCCGTAACCACCGGCACCGGACAGGCCGCCACCGCGCGCGCCAGCGACTCGTCGTTAAAGGTCATCAGGTCCTCGTACGAGCCGCCGCCGCGCACAAGCAGAATGCAATCGGGCGCGGGGGTAATGGCAGCCGCACGACGAAGCCCCTCGATAAGCTCCTCCGGCGCGCCCTCGCCCTGCACTTTTGCTCCCACGCAGACGAGTTCCACCAAGGGGTTGCGGCGCCGCAGGGTACGCTTAACGTCGTCGATCACGGCACCCGAAAGCGAGGTAACTACCGCCACCCGCGTGCAGAACGCAGGAATGGGACGCTTGCGCGACTCGTCCATCAGGCCCTCGCGGCGGAGCTTTTCGGCCAGGGCTGCCACTTGCTGGCGCAGCAGGCCCTCCCCCGCCAGCGAGAACGACTTGGCAACAAAACTCATGCGACCGGTTGGTTTGTACAGATTAAAGTTGCCCGTAAACTGCACCTGCATGCCATCGCGCAGGTCAAACGAGCGCTTACCGTATACGCCGCGCCAAATGATGCAGTCCACCGCCGCGCTATCGTCCTTGATCTGAAAATAGCAGTGGCCGCTGCGCGCGTTGGGACCGCGAAAGCCGGTAACCTCGCCAATTACCGTAAGCAACGGCAGCGCATCGAGCGCGGTGGCGGCAAGCTCCACGGCCTGCGAAACCGACAGCGCATCGTCGTGGGCGGCGCCGCGCTCCCCGTCCGACAGCTCCTGTTCCCACGGAAGCTCCTGCTGCGCCGTGCGGGACGAAGCACTGCTCCTACGCCGCGGGTAGGACCCGGGCCCCTCGCCCGTCAAACTCCAAACGCCCATGCTCAACTCCTCTCATACGCTCGATCGTTTTGATGCTTTGCAGTCTATACCGCTGCCCGGACAAAACTCGTGCACCCGACGTGACGCCGTTCATCATTGCTACATATTTGGCGCTCTCACGTCGCCGCGCGCTCCACCGGCAATATCGCATGGTCGCTCAAATCTCCGGCACCAGCGCGCTACCATGCGGAGCGCCTCGCACTCCGCGCAACGCGAGCAGCTCCGTCTTATTCTTCGCGCGACCGCTGGGTGCGCGCAAGCAGGTACAGCAGCTGCAGAATGGAGGTGAGCGCTGCCGCAACATACGTGAGCGCCGCAGCCGTCAGTACTTTGCGTGCACCCTCCACCTGCTCGGCACCCATGCCGGACTCCTCGATATAGGCCACCGCACGGCGGCTGGCGTCAAACTCGACCGGCAGGGTAACCAGCTGGAACACCACCGAAAACGCAAAGAGCGCGATGGCGAGCGTGGTGAGCCCGGCAACGTTCATGAAGATGCCGATCAGCAACACGAGCATCCAGATGCTCTGCGTAAAGTTGACCACCGGGACCAGCGCCTGACGCATCCGGAACATGCTGAACCCGCGGGCGCGCTGCACGGCATGGCCCGCCTCGTGGCACGCGACGGCAATAGAAGCCACCGAGCCGCCGGTCATGTTTTCGGTCGAGAGATACAGGTTGTTGTCGCGCGGGTCGTAATGGTCGGTCAGATGGCCGTTGACCCGGCGAACGCCCACGTTATCGCAGCCATTTGCTGCAAGCATGCGGCGCGCGACCTCCTCGCCCGTGCTCCCGTCGGAGCGCACCTGCGACCAGGTGCGGTACGCGCGGTTGATGTAACCCTGCGCGGCCATGCCCAAAACCAGCGAGACGACGACCACCATCAAATACAGCGGGTCGACCATCATTCCATAACCGTAGCCGTAGCCGTAATAGAGCGGCATGATGCCCTCACTCTCTCATCGACGTGCATATTGAACCAGTTGTACCCACATCGGCCCAACGGTGTCACAAAAGCGCCCGCGGCTGGCGGCCCACCGCTGCCTGCAGCCCCACCACAACCGCCGGCGCTACAGAATCTCGATACGGCGATCCTTGACCGTCAACCCCATGTTCCCTGAGAGCAAGTCATCAAGCCGCGTACCCAGCAGCTCAAAACGCCAGCCTTCGCGCAGGCGGCTCCGCTCGGGATGGTCGATATAGTCGGCCAGGTCCTCGCGCGAAGCGATCATGGCCGTGGCCACGCCCGACTGGTCAGACACCAGCCGAATAAGCGCATACATGAGGTCCGTCACGCTTTCCAGGTCGCTCGTGGGGGCCTTGCGCGCATGGTACACGGGCGGCAGGTGATCGGACGGGCAGCTCAAGCCCCGTTCAACCGCCATCAGGGCGGCCATGACATCGCTTTCAGACAACTGCTCGGTCCCGCGAATGCTTCTAAAGTTGGCCACATCACGCGGCGCGCGCTTTACCAGCGCCAGCAGGACCTCGTCCGACATGACCCATTTACGCGGAATGTTATAGCGCTCGGCCCGGCCCTCGCGCCACGCCGCCAGCTCGCGCGCAATGCCCAGCTGACGGCGGGTGCACGAGTTCACGCGCTTCACCCGCTTATACACCTGCCGCCGGTCGATCTCGTAATGCGAGCGGTCGGCGAGCGGCCTTATCTCGTCCATGGCCCACGACAGGCGTCCCTGCTCGTTGAGGCGCTCAACCATAGCGTGATACGCCTGAATAAGGTAGCGCACATCGTCCAGAGCATATTCCAGCTGCTTATCGGTGAGCGGGCGGCGCGACCAGTCGGTCAGCGACTCGCTCTTAGGGAGCGTGACGCCGCAAAAGGCATGCACGAGCCCGTTGTACGAAATTTGCAGGCGCTCACCCAAAAACGCCGCTGCAACCTGCGTGTCAAAGATGGGATCCGGCAGCACTCCCAGTGTTTGCAGCAGCACTTCCATATCCTGCGAGCACGCATGAAACACCTTCATGACCTGCGGGTTAACAAGCAGGTCGGCCAGAGGCTGCAAATCTTTGATGGCGATGGGATCGATCGCCACCGATTCGTCGGGCGTTGCCACCTGGACCAGGCAAAGACGGGGATGATACGTGCGCTCGCGCAAAAACTCGGTATCGACCGCTACCGCGTCAAAGGTAGCAGCACGGGCACAAAACGCAGCGAGATCCGCTTCTGTGGAAATATACATGCTCCCCCGTCGTCTCGAGGAACCCCGCCGGTGCGCGGGGTAGGATATGGGCATTGCTGATGTAACTATACTCGCCTTCGGCTAGAACGGAAACAGGCTATGCGCTGCCTCATCATCCACAATCTTGCCTCGGGTCCCCATTCCGACGAGATCTTTTCGTTTATGCACGCCTTGCTCGCAACGGGCGATGAGGTGGTTATGCGGTGCATTGGCGCGTCCCTCGAAACCAAAGACGCCGTGACGGACGCCGCGACGTTTGACCGCATCGTAGTCTCGGGCGGCGACGGCACCGTGGCTAACGCGCTTGACCTGCTGCGCGACTGCGGAGTACCCATCCTCGTGTTTCCCTCGGGCACGGCCAACCTCTATTTCCAAAACATCGGCAACGCCCCCGACACGGCGGCGCTTGCCGCCGCATGCCGCGCGGGACGCACCGCGTGCGTTGATATGGGCGAGCTCTTTTGGGTGGACGAGTCGGGTGCCACGCGGCGTCACGGATTCATCAACATCGCCGGCTCGGGCTTTGACGCCACGATTATGGAGAAGGCCGCGCCCAGCAAAAACGACATCGGTGAAATTGCCTATGTGCTGTCTGCCCTTTCCACGCCCGAGCCGCAGGTAGCGCACTTTACCATCGAGCATGATGGCCAGGTGGAGGAGCTCGACGGCATTTCGTGCATGGTGGGCAACACTGCCTGCATTCAGAACGAGATCAACCTCTTCCCCGACTGCCGCATGGATGACGGCTTGCTCGACATCGCCGTCATCGAACCCACCACGCTTGTGGGCTTGCTGCCCACCGTCGCAGCTGCCGTATTTGACCCCGCGGGCAAGGGGCTCGGCCGCCCGCAGTTCAAGACGTTCCAGGCCAAAACGGCCAAAATCACGTGCACGCCGTCGCTCGGCATGCAGTTTGACGGCGAGGTCATCCCCAACAACTCGGGCGTATTTGGTGCACGCGTCCTGCCTAAATGCCTCAATATCATTGTGGACGAGTTCTCGAACTTGGCGCCGCAGGAGGCGCCCGCGCAGTAACGCAGGCCGTACG
The DNA here is from genome assembly GCA_949287085.1 of uncultured Coriobacteriaceae bacterium. Taxonomy (GTDB): domain Bacteria; phylum Actinomycetota; class Coriobacteriia; order Coriobacteriales; family Coriobacteriaceae; genus Enorma. The sequence goes on along the minus strand of CASEER010000016.1, from coordinate 15,709 downwards.
CGAAACGCGCTGGAAATAAAACGCACGGCGCGCTTTGCAGCAAACGCGCTGTGGTATAGTGCAGCGCAAGGTAGCTCAGCTACATCCTCCGACTACGCGAAAGGAGCCGCCATTATGAAGTCCATGCTCAACAATTCCCTCATGAACTGGTGGTGGCGTGATGCGAATGCGGTCGGTCGACGGTAGCCCTTGCGCCTACACCTAGGTTGTACAGCAAAAGGCCTCCGGTTTGACCGGGGGTCTTTTTTCGTATCATGCGCCCACGTTTTTGTTCCTTTAAACGGCTTTAGCCCCCTCATTATTCTTTACAACGCACCGGCACTGCCGGTTACCAGAAAGGTTGATTACCATGACTCAGAACACCACCCAAGCTCGCACCGTTACCGCCACCTCCGACCAGGGCTCGCTCGACATCCGCGGCCTCGTTCTGCTTGCCATCCTGCTTGCCGCCGGCTTTATCTTGAACTTCACCGTCGGCCGCGCCATCAGCGGCCTTACCGGCGGCGCCATTAGCCCCGAGTTCATCATTTCGGCCTTCTGCCTCACCATCTTGGCCGTGCGCCCCAATCTGGGCCAGGCGCTCATCATCGGCCTCATCTCGGCAGCCGTGATCCAGATCACCACGACCTCCCCGTTCATTGATTTTGCGGCCGAGGGCATCGCCGCCATGGTGATGGCGCTCATCGTCAAGGCCGGCATGGCCACCCCCGCCAAGAAGGTCATCCCGCTCATCGGCACGTTTGTCACCACCGCGCTCTCCGGCGTCATCTTCATGCTCATCAAGATCGCGCTCGTTGGCGGTGCCGCCCAGCTTGCTGCCGCCATGCTGCCCGTGGTCTTTGCGACCGCCGTGTTTAACGCCATCCTCTGCCAGGCGCTCTACCTGCCCATTCGCAGCGCCCTCAAGCTCGACTAGCCCGCTGTTAAGGGCGCTGCGGCACTCGCCGTGGCGCCCTCTTCTGTTCACCGCGCCCGAACCATGCGCGCTCAACCACCCGTCAGGAACCCTATGGACGCAATTATCGATGTAGACCACGTTACCTTTAGCTACGGAGACGCCGAGCAGCCCGCGCTCGCCGACGTATGCCTCAGCATCGCGCCGGGCGAGTTCCTGGGCATCATCGGCCCTTCGGGCGCCGGCAAATCGACCTTGTGCTCGGCGCTTTCGGGCGCGATTCCCCACCACTACGCGGGGCAGTTTTTTGGCGCGGTGCACGTGAACGGCCAGGACACCTGCGACGTCTCGCTCACCGATATCGCGCGTACCGTGGGCAGCGTGCTGCAGGACATCGATGCGCAGATGGTGGCCTCGGTGGTAGAAGACGAGATGCTCTTTGGCCTAGAGAACTTTGGCGTGCCGCACGACCAGATTCCCGCGCGCGTCTCGTGGGCGCTGGAGACCACCGGCATCGCCGACCTGGTAGATCGCGAGATTGCCACGCTGTCGGGCGGTCAAAAGCAGAAGGTTGCCATTGCAGCCATTTTAGCCCTGCAGCCGCGCGTGCTCGTGCTCGACGAGCCCACAGCCGCGCTTGATCCGGAGAGCTCGCGCGCGGTCTTTGAGACGCTCCGCCGCATCAACCAGCGCGAAGGCATTACCGTCGTGGTCGTGGAACAAAAGGTGGCGCTGCTTTCGGAATACTGCGGGCGCGTAGCGGTCATGCACGAGGGGCGCATCGAGCTGGCGGGTACACCCAGCCAGGTGTTTTTGCATGCCGAGGAGCTGCGCCGCATTGGTGTAGACAGCCCGCGCACGGTGCGCGTTTCCAACAGCTTGGCCGCCGCCGGCCTGTGCCCGCCCACGCCCTGTCTTACCGTGAACGAGGCGGCGGAACTGATCGAGGGGCTGGTGGGTGCCCACGGGGACGCCGCGGGCCCTGCGTCCCCTGCGCCCACCCCCGCAGAAGCAGCCGGCCGCTCGGAGGCGCCTTCTGCCCACGCCGCCGCCGAGCGGCACCCTCTCGTCACCTTTGATGACGTTACCTTTAGCTACCCGGGCGGCGGCGCCTCGGTAAACAACCTCTCGTTTTCGCTCTATCCCGGCGAGACGCTGGCCCTTATCGGTCAAAACGGTGCCGGCAAAACCACGGTCACCAAGCTGTTGAACGGCTTGCTCAAGCCGTCGTCCGGCCATGTAACGGTGGCTGGGCTCGACACGCAAACCGCGCGCACCAGCCAGATCGCGCGCCATGCGGCAACGCTCTTCCAAGACCCTGACCACCAGATCTGCAAGGACACCGTGCTCGACGAGATTGCCTTCGGCCTCGAGCTTGCCGGCACCTCCCCCGCCGAGGCACGCGACCGCGCACGCGCAGCCGCCGAGCGCTTTGGCCTGCCCCTTGACGAGGCGCCGTTCTCGCTCTCGCGCGGCCAGCGCCAGATGGTTGCCCTGGCCTCGGTTATCGTGGTTGACCCCCAAGTTATCGTACTCGACGAGCCCACCAGCGGCCTCGATTACCGTGAGTGCATGACGGTCATGGAAACCGTTGCCCAGATGGCCCGGCGAGGCGCGGCGGTGCTCATGGTGTGCCACGACATGGAAGTGGTCTCGGACTTTGCCGACCGCGCCATGGTGATGGCAAACGGCCGCATTCAAGGGGCGGGCACCACGCTCGACGTCTTTACCAACCCCAGCCTCATGCGCGCCGCGTGCATCGCGCCGCCGCAAGTCATCGAGCTCACCGAACGCCTGGCGCACACGGTCTCGCCCGCCTTCCACGGCGTGAGCGAGGTTGCCGAGGTGGTCCGCATGGTAAAGGAGCTGGTCCAGCATGGTTAATGTGATTGATTACATCCCCGGCAAGACGCTCCTGCACCGCCTGAACCCGGTCACCAAGCTGGCCCTTGCCGCGAGCATCATCATCACGACGTTTCTCGCCAACACGTTTGCGCTGCTCATCGCGCTCCTGGCGCTCACTTTTTGCCTGGGCGTCTATGTGCATGCGGCAGGACGCTTGGCGTCGCTCCTCAAGCTCTTGGTGCCCCTGGCGCTCATCATGTTTGTGCTGCAAACCATCTTTGTTCACGAGGGCCCGGTCATCTGGGGCTTTATTACCGCAGGCGGCGTGGCCGCAGCGGCCAAAATGGCGCTCCGCCTTTTGGGCATTGCCCTGCCGCTCGTGCTCATGCTCATGGTGACTAAGATCACCGACCTGGCCAACGCATGCGTCGAGGTGCTGCACGTACCGTATAAGTATGCGTTCACCTTTACCACGGCGCTCCGCTTTGTGCCCGTGTTCAGCCAAGAAATGAACGCCATCACCGAAGCGCAAACAGCGCGCGGCATGGAATACGACACCTCGAACCCCATCAAAAAGCTCCAGCTCATGCTGCCGCTCTGCATTCCGCTTTTGATTTCGAGCGTGGGAAAAACCGACGCCACGGCGCTTGCCGCCGAGCAACGCGGCTTCTACCTGCGCACCCGCACCTCCGCGTACAAGCGCTACCCCCTCACGACACGCGATGTGGCGGTGCTCGTGCTGTGTGTCGCGCTTATTGTGCTGGGCGTTGTGTTCTAATAACGGTGATACTTCCGAGAAGATGAGGTCCACCGTGGAACACGCATCCTGCCCCGCACCCGAACTGCTTGCCACCGCATACGCCGCCTGGCCCGATGCCGCCGAGCTGACGCGCATCCAGGAAGGGTTTGACGCGGCCGCCGCGCGCCCCGTAACGCTGCGCGCCAACACGCTTAAAGCCACGGCCGACGAAGTTGCCGCCGCCCTTACCAAAGCAGGCATCGCATACGAGCGGGTGCCGTGGTACAGCGATGCGTTTGTGCTTGATAGCGCAGTGCGCGAACGAGCCGTTTGGGACCTGCCCATCTACCAAGACGGAGCCATTTACCTGCAGAGCCTCTCATCGATGCTGCCGCCGCTTGCCCTTGCCCCGCGCACAGGTGCCGACGTGCTCGACATGTGCGCCGCCCCCGGCGGCAAGACATCGCAGATGGCGGCGCTCGCACGCGGCACTGCGCACCTGACCGCCTGCGAGATGAGCGCGCCCCGGGCCGAGAAGCTCAGCTACAACCTGAACAAGCTGGGAGCGCGCAACGTCAACGTGATGCGCGTCGACGCGCGCAGGCTCGATGAGTTTTTCTCATTCGACCAGATCTTGCTCGATGCGCCGTGTACGGGCACCGGTACGTACCGAGCGGGCGACGAGCGCGCGCCCAAACGCATGACACAGCAGCTCCTTGCCAAAACAACGCGCTCGCAGCGGGCACTGCTCGACCGCGCCCTTACCGTGCTTAAGCCGGGCGGCACGCTTGTGTACTCTACGTGCTCCATCTTGCCGCAAGAAAACGACGAGCAGGTGGTGGCCGCGCTTGCCAAGCACCGTGACTGCAAGCTGGTGCCCCTCACGCCCGAAGCGGCGCACCCCACCGATGAGGAGGCTCAGCCCCTCCCACCTACAGCGGCAGCACTTGTTGACGCAGTTGATCGCGGCGACATCCCTACGCTTGCAGGGTCGCTCGCCGGCACCCTTACCGTGTGCCCGACCAAGCTCTTTGAGGGCTTTTTCCTGGCCTGCATGACCAAAACAAAATAAGGGCTACCTCTTAGCGGCGATGATCCCCGCCGCGGCGTTCCTCACGGCGGCCCTTGATGGCAGTACCCGCAAAGTACACGACGGCCACTACGACGATAACGCCCAGGACGATGCCCAGCGGTTGCAAAATGTCCATCGCGTTCATGCGCTCGCGTCCCTTCTTGGTGTGGCCCAGCTCGTTAAGCTTACCAGATAGCAAATCGCCGGGACGGCACAGCGCGCCATCCCGGTAAATCGTAGCGATATGGACACATGCCCCGCGCGCTGGCGCTTAGTCGACGCGCTTGTCACCCATAAAGAAGAGCGCCACCGTACCGGGGCCCGTGTGTGAACCGATGACCGTGCCGATGTTGTTGATCACGATCTTGTCCTTGAGCGCGGGAATCTGCTTGCCAATAAGACGCGCGACCTCCTCGGCGTCCTCGCGGCAATTGGACTGCGAAATCGCGCATTTGCCCGTGTACGCCGCACCGTCCTGAACGTGGTCCATCATGCGCGCCACGAGCTCGGTAATGGCCTTCTTCTTGGTGCGGATCTTTTCACGCGGGATGAGTTTGCCCTGGTAGTCCACGTTCATGACCGGGCAGATCTTGAGCGCCGTGGCAATGAGCGCGCTCGTGGACGACACGCGCCCGCCGCGCTTCAAGCAGTCGAGGTCCGAGACGAAGAACCAGTGGTTGAGGTTGAGCTTGTGCTCCTCGGTCCACGCCGCCGCCTCTTCAAGCGTAGCGCCCTGGTCGCGCAGGTCGGCAACGTAGTCCATGAGCAGGCCGTATCCCGCCGACGCCGCAAGCGAGTCGATTACGCGGATCGTGCGCTCGGGATACGCCGCCGCCAGGTTCTGCGCCGCGATTACCGCCGAGTTGTACGTTCCCGAAATGCCCGACGAAAGCGTCAGGTGCAAGATGTCCTGCCCCGCCTCGAGCATCGGCTTCCAAAACTCGGTATACTCGCCCACGCTTACCTGCGACGTCTTAGAGGTCGAGCCCGCCTTGAGCGCGCCGAAGAACTCCTCGGGCGTCACGGACTCATAGAGGTCGTCGTCGTGCGTCACGCCATCGATCTCGTAGTGGAACATCACGTACGGGATGTTGCGCTCTAGAAAAAACGAACGGGGATAATCTGCCGTCGACTCGCAGGTCAAAGCATACGAACTCATAGCCACTCCCTATATGCCTCGCAGGACGCACCCGGTCCTGCACCATGTTGACCAAACGTCATTATCCCACATAATCCGCCCGCCTATGCTCCCATTTCTACTTAAGCCGTCGTTGAGCAAGGATGATTAGTTGCGACAATTTAATATCTAAAACAGCAAACCCCCTGGTTCCTCCTGAGTGTTTCCGCAGCAGCCCGGCTTTGCCGAACTGCGAGGAACAGCGAAGGAGGAACCAGGGGGTTCCGTTGAGAGTCGAAGCCGTATTTGACCTACATCTGCGTCGGCGCCGACACGCCGATCAGCGACAGGCAGAGCTTCAGAACCGAGCGCACCGCATCGCACGCCGCCAGACGGGCGCGCGTGAGCTCCGGATCAACCGGATGCCCCTCGCTCGGCAGCACCTGACACGCCGCGTAGAAGGAGTGGAAGAGGCCCGCCAGCTCCTCAAGGTAGTGCGTGATGCGGAACGGCGCGCGGTCGCGGGCGCAACCGGCAATGAGGTCCTGCAGCTCGGAGAGCTTACGGGAGAGCGCGAGCTCGGTCGGGTCGGTCAGCAGCGAGTAATCGACGTCGCCGCTCACGGCCTTGACCGCGCAGGCCTCCATACCCATAAGGTCGGCCTGCTCGGGGGTCACGCCGGCGGCCTTGCGCAGAATCGAGCAGATGCGCGCATGCGCGTACTGCACGTAGTACACGGGGTTGGACTGGCTCTTCTCCTTGACCGCATCGATGTCGAAGTCGATGGTCTGGTTGGAGGAGCGGCTCACGAGCGTGTAGCGGGTCGCGTCGGCGCCCACCTCGTCGATGAGCTCGCGGAAGGTGATCATCGTGCCCTTGCGCTTGGACATGCGGACCGGCTTGCCGGAGCGCAGCAGGTTCACAAACTGACCCAGCGGCACCTCGAACTTGCCGGGGTAGCCGAGTGCGTCGCAGACGGCGCGCACGCGGGCAATGTAGCCGTGGTGGTCAGCGCCCCAGATGTCGATGACGTGGTCGACGCGCTGGAACTTGTTCCAGTGATAGGCGATGTCGGACGAGAAGTAGGTGTAGTCGCCGTTGGACTTCTGGATGACGCGGTCCTTGTCGTCGCCAAACTCGGTCGACTTGAACCACAGCGCGCCGTCGTCGGTGCGGTAGAGGTAGCCCATCTCGTCGAGCTTGGCGTACGCGCGCTCAACGGGGCTCGTGCCCGTCCAGTCCTTCTGGTACATGGTGCGCTCGCTCATCCACACGTCAAAGTCGCAGCGCACGTCGTGGCAGGTCTCACGCATGTCCTTGAGCATCTTCTGGTAGCCGCGCTCACGGAACGAAAGCATACGCTCCTGCGGATCGGCATTCACCCACTGGTCGCCGTCGCTCTTCCAGAACGCCGCGGCCTCGTCGATGATGTAGGTGCCGCCGTAGGAGTCCTTACCCAGATCGGCCGTGAACTCGTCCATATAGGGGTGGCTGTCGGGATGCTCGTCAAGCTCGTCCTGCACATAGTTGTCGCGGTCCTGAGCCAGGTAATCACGCGCGGCGTCGATATCGCAGCCTTGCTTCTCCATGATGTCGGCAAGCTGCATGTAGCGCTTGGAGATGGAGTTGCCAAAAGTGTTCATCTGGTTGCCGTGGTCGTTGATCCAGAACTCGCGCTCGATGTCGTAGCCGGCGTGCTCCATGACGCGGCACATAGAATCGCCGAGCGCGGCCCAGCGGCCATGGCCCACGTGCATGGGGCCCACGGGGTTCGCGGACACAAACTCGACCTGCGTCTTAAGGCCGTGGCCCACGTTGGAGCGGGCAAAGTCCATGCCCTGCGCGCGCGCCTCGGCAAAGACCGCGTTCTTGGCGGCAACGGACAGGTAGAAGTTGATGAAGCCCGGGCCGGCAACCTCAACCTTTTCGATAACGTCGCTCTCGGGCAGGTGCTTGACCACGGCGTCGGCGATGGCGCGGGGCGCCTGGTGCGCGAGCTTGGCCGACTTGAGCGCCATGGTGGAGGTCCACTCGCCATGAGAGGTGTCCGCAGGTCGCTCGATGCCACAATCCTCCAGCTCGAACGCGGGCAAATCGCCATCTTCCTGGGCGGCAACGAGAGCGGCACGAACCAGCTCTTCGATCTTCTCGGGCATGCAATTCCTCCTTGAAACCATGGCCTCGGCACCCCTCCCCAGGGCGCACATACACGTAGGTGCACTATATCACACCCCATGCAAGCTGCGGCTAAGCTGAGCGGTACCCAACGCGCTATACACAAAGCACACCGGAGGGCGCGGAGCCCCCGCGAGGGGGCGTATTCTGTTGGTTTTGCGCGCAAATTTTACATATGCCCACGTCAACGTGCTATTCTATATGAGGTTAGGTAGCTTATTAGTTGGAGGAAGCATGTTCAGTATCGGAGAGCACGTTATTCATCCGGGGCAGGGAGTGTGCACCGTCACGGGGTTCGACGAGGACGCACCCACGCCCATGATTATTTTGGAATGCAAGCAGGGCCACGCAAAAACCCGCATGATGTTCCCCATGGCGCAATCCGACCGACTGCATCCTACGATTTCGCGCGAAGAGGCCGAAAACCTCATTGAGCATTACGACGACCTTGAGTGCGATCCGTTTACCGAGCGCAACAGCACGCTGGAGGAGTCGCATTTTAAGCAACTGATCAAGGAGGGTGCGCCCGAGACCGTGCGCGTGGCCAAAACCATGCACGAGCGCATTCGCACCGCAGAGCGTCATGACAAAAAGCCGAGCAGTTATTATACGCGCGTGCTCAAAGAGGCGCGCCGCCGTTCGCTGGAGGAGCTTGCCGTGGCCATTGGGTGCTCGGAGGATGATGTTGAGGCGCGCCTTTCTGCAGCAGAGTCCGCGCTGGATGCAAGCGTGAATTAGCAGGCGGTTGAGCCGGGCGCGATAGGGGCTCACACAACGCAAACAAGACAGCGACGGCCGAGCTGGATGGGGCTTCCGGCTCGGCCGTTTTTCGCCCTGCCTCGACTGTTTCTGGACGCCGCAGCTTTCGCGGCACCCTCGATCAACGCAGAATGCCATGAACCTTGTTTCCCAGTACCGACAGCATTGCCTTACGCTCGCCTTGGTTGAATGTAAAACGGAACACCAGACACCATGCAATCAAGCATGAAACCAGAACGGTTATTACCAGGGACAGCCAATTGCTGGTACCTATGAGCCAGGCAACCGCCAGCGACAGCGCCGCCGTGCCAGCAAAGCACCCTGTTGAAATTGCCGCTCCCGGAAGGTATGAGGACCACGGTTTGCCAATGAGCTTTGAGGAGTATGGAACGATCACGATAAAGTTTTGGACCGTCTTCATGAGGGAGCTGATGCCGGCAATCGCGTACAGATCGTAATCGGTATAGGCGACAAGAAATAACACCAGAACGATGTTGAACACGCTGCACGCCACAAAAGACAGGGCATTGAGTCGCAGGTGGTTGGTGACCGTGAACACGTTGTAAAGCACTTGCAAACCCGTCCAAGGAATGTACACTTTTTGAAACGGAGCGTTTCCGCTGCCTGCAGGTGGTGTCGGAATTGTGTCAACTGGGAAAACAATATGAAAAGTGAACGGGGGACAGGTAAAATGGCCACTGATTTACGTGCGCCAAAAAGTGCACTTTTTGGCGCTGCGCATACCGCTATTTACCTGCGAAAATGATTCAATTTTGAATGAAATGGGATGCTCGGTTTTCCTGGTGCAGAGCGCGCGCTCGGCAAACGCAGCAACCGGAATGCTCGGCAGCTATATAGTCTCTGAACTGGCAGCATGCTCCGCACGCTAGGGAACACCAACCATATTGCGGTGCTTGCCGGCGGCGCGTAGCGTCTTTGGCGCACCGCCCCGTTTACGCAGACCGCGCATTGTTCTCGGCCAATGGACCAAAATGGCCCTGTCCCAAAACGGGTCACCCTGGATAGCAACCCCCGGGCGGCTATCATACACTTATCAGCATACCGGCCACGATGGATAAACCCCCGGGCAACGGGGAACCATAATCCACAGGCAACGCAACCGATCGAGGAGGCCCCATGGCAGAGAAACTTTCCGCTGGTATGACGCGCGACCGCGCCTACGAGCTGCTGAACGAGCACAACAAGGACGCGTTCCACATTCAGCACGGCGAGACCGTCGAGCAGACCATGCGCTATTTTGCGCGCGAGTTTGACCCTGAAAACGAGGAGTTTTGGGGCATCGTGGGGCTGCTGCACGACCTTGACTGGGAAGAGCACGACGATGAGCCCGGAAAACATACGCTCTACGCCACGCCGCTCATCGAGGAAGCCGGCGGCACGCCCGAGCTCATCCGCGCCATCCAGAGCCACACGAGCGACTATAACCCCGAGCTGCCAAAGCCCGAGCTGCAGATGGAAAAGATCCTCTTTGCGACCGAGGAGCTCACCGGCCTCATCAACGCGGCTGTGATCATGCGCCCGTCCAAGAGCGTCATGGATTTCAATGTGAAGTCGCTCAAAAAGAAGTTCAAGGACAAGCGCTTTGCTGCCGGTGTGAGCCGCGACGTGATTCGCGAAGGCGCCGAGATGCTTGGCTGGGAGCTTGACGAGCTGTTTGCCCGCACCATTGAAGCTATGCAAAGCTTTGCGCCCGACCGCGACACCTTTAGCAAGGACAACGCCGAGGCGTAAACGCACCAGCCCGCACCAATGTATGCAAGCGACCCGTCCTAGGAGGCGGGTCGTTTTGTAAGGCGGAGCAACCTTTTAAGAAAGGCGGCTACTCGCTGGGAGGCCTTCCTCACTGGAGGCGCTCCCCGCGCTTCAAGCTCTCGCTCGCCGTTAGTCCTCTCCTCATCGCGTGCCCAACTCGCAGGGAAACCTTCCTCGTTGCAAGCGCTCCCCGTGCCGCAGGCCACTCATGCTATCCCGCAGCGCTGACCTCTCAAGCTATCCTGCAGCGCAAGCAACTCGAGCGGCACCGCAGGCCCCAAGCCGCCCCACACCGCAGGCCACTCCTCGCCGCCAATCCTCCCGCCAAATGAAAACATGTACACAAGCGTCACATTCCAGCCGAAATTCGAGAAATCGTGACGCGCGTGTACATGTTTTATAGATAGGGGCGGGGCAGGCACAGCTTAAAGGATGAAACACCAAAGAACATGCCTGTCGGTATGCACATCAATCACCCGCTGCTCTCCCAAACCCGCTTCCTACCCAACCGAAAACGCCCAGCCTGATCGAGTAGGTCGTGAGCGACGCACACGTCACATGCACGACCTGGTTGAACCCCACAAGCCCGCCTTTGGCGCTAAGGGCCAAACACGTCCAGGGCGCCGGTCTACACCACTCAATGACCCCCAATGCAACCAAAGAGTGCTGAATGTGGCCAAAAATTGCAGTGCTAGGTGTTTTCTCCTGCAAAATAATGGTGTGATGTTCTAACGGGGCTGGTAGAGGGGCATGCGATGTGCCGTTTATCTGGGCGGTTGGGAAACCGCACTATCAAAACCAAGGAACAAACACCTAGCGCTGCAATTTTTGGCCACCATCGGCCTGCAGCGCTCCGAAATCCCTGCGAATAGCGCTTGTGGGACGGGAAGCGTGCCCGTCAAACCCCAATCCCGCACCGCCGGTCACCACGACGCAGCCAAAAAGCCCCATGTCGGCCGAACCAACATGGGGCATTGCTGCTGCATATCAAATAGGATGGCTACGCGCCGAAGAATATCTCGATCTCACGCGCGGCAGCCTCGGGCGAATCGGACCCATGGATCACATTCGCTGCAACATCCAGGCCAAAATCGCCGCGAATGGTGCCCGGAGCTGCTTCCAGCGGGTTCGTTGCGCCCATGAGCGTGCGCATCTTCTTGATAGCGCTCTCGCCCGAAACGATCATCTTCACCACAGGGCCCGAAGTAATAAAGTCCACGAGCTCGCGGAAGAACGGCTTCTCCACATGCTCGGCATAATTGGCCTCGGCCTGCTCCTGGGTAAGCTGCGCAAGCTCCATGCGCTCGATCGTGAGTCCCGTACGCTCAATGCGCGCAATGATCTCGCCAATATGGCGCTCTGCCACGGCATTTGGCTTGATCATGATGTAGGTACGTTCTTTTGCCACAATGTCTCCTCTCGATACCTTGCGCAAATTGTACCCTACCTTATGGCTTATGGCCTAATCTGCCCGGTGCCGCGAATTTCATACTTGTAGGTCGTGAGCGCCTCGGCCGCAAAGGGGCCCCGCGCGTGAAGCTTCTGCGTGGAAATGCCGATCTCGGCGCCCAGGCCAAATTCGCCGCCGTCGGTAAAGCGCGTGCTCGCGTTGGCGTACACCGCCGCGGCGTCGACCTCGGCCAAAAAGCGTTCGCAGGCAGCCTGATCTTCCGCAATAATGGCCTCGGAGTGGTGAGTACCATAGCGATTGATGTGCGCGATGGCCTCGTCCAGCCCTGACACGGTCTTTACGCTCATTTCGAGGGCGAGGTACTCGCGCCCCCAATCCTCCTCAGTGGCGGGCGCAAAGTGCTTCCCCACCACGGCATCGGTTGTCGCAACAGCGGCAGCCACCGCATCGCCATGGATGGTGACCCCGGCGTCGGCAAGATCGCGCAGGGCAAGTGGTAGGAACACCGGCGCCACCGCCTCGTCGACCAGGAGCGATTCGGCGGCATTGCACACGCCCACACGCTGCGTCTTGGCATTCAAAATGATGGCGCGTGCTTTGTCAAAATCCGCGCTTTCATGCACGTAAATATGGCAGTTACCCGTACCCGTCTCGATGACCGGCACCTGTGCCTCGCGCACGCAGCGGCTAATGAGCCCCGCGCCTCCGCGTGGAATGAGCACGTCAACGATGCCGCGCAGGCTCATGAGCACGCCGGTTGCCGCGCGGTCGGTGGTCTCGATAATAGAAACGGCCGCACGCGGAAGCCCCTGCGCCTCGATGGCGTCGGCGAGTACGTGAGCGATGGCCACGCACGAGTGCTGCGCGATGGATCCGCCACGCAAAATGCACGCGTTGCCCGTGCGAATGCAAATGCCCGCGGCGTCGGCCGTCACGTTGGGACGCGCCTCGTAAACCATGGCAACAAGGCCCAGCGGCACGCTCACCTTGGTAAGGTCGAGCCCCTCGCTGATGGTGCGGTGCTCGAGCACGCGACCCACCGGGTCCGGAAGCGCGGCCAGCGCCTCCAATCCAGCCGCCATGCCCTCAATACGCTCCGGGGTAAGAAGCAGACGGTCGAGCAGGCCTTCGCTTGTGCCCGCGGCTCGCGCGGAGCGCATATCCTCGGCATTGGCAGCAAGCACCTCGTCCGCATGCGCGCGCAGCGCCTGCGCCATAGCGCGCACGGCAGCCACGCGTTCGGCGTCGGTTGAGCGGCCCAGCGGCACGCTCGCCGCCTTGGCCTCCTGGGCCAGGCTCGTTACATACTGCTGCATATCCTGAATTTCATGGGTCATGGTGGTCCCTTTCGCCGATCACACGACCCATGGTACACGATGCCGCGCCGCCCGCCGAACCGCGCCGTCCCGTTTTCAACAGTTGCAACGCGAAAACCCGCTTTTGCACGTTTTATGCCGCCGCGCGTTTCATGCTGTGCACGCGGTTTATTCCGTCGCGCGTTTCACGCCGTTCGCGCGTGCGTGCGGCAAGCGGCGGCTATGGCTCGCTCAACAAGAAGGCCCGCCGCAACGCCCACCATGCCCAGGATAATATCGTCGATGTCGAAGTACCCGATTGCAAGCATGGCCTCCGCCGACTCGATTGCAAGCTGAACACAAAGCCCCGCAAGCAGCGTGCGCACGATGCCCATGCGCGAGAAAGCCGCCGGTAGCAGAATGCCGAGCGGCACGAAGGCCACAATACCGCCTGCCAAGCCTCGAACTGCGTACGCGGCAGGCAAAGCCGCAAGGTACGCGCCAACGGTTGTAAACGGTGCGAAGTTTGCACTCCCCTCGCCCAGCGTCCGGGTCGCAAGAATGTTCTCGTGGATGTCCATAAGACCTTGGAAGGACCCGTCGAACTTCAGAACGACAACAAAGACGAGCACCACCGCATAGAGTGCAAGGAGCACGCGCGCGACCAGCCGCCCACGTCGTTGGCCGGGACGGTCTTGCTTGCCGGGGCACCTTTCCTGCTGCAACTCCGCACGCTGCCCATCCTGCTCACGCACTTCCATGTCGTACCTCCCTGCATCGCATGACCCTGAAACATTGCCATATTGGGAGCGTCGGGGTAGCGCTGTCTATAGACACGCAATATGAAGCAGCGTGCCTACGGTGTCTACGCGCATTGATGTGCCCGTAGACCACAAACACGCCACCAACCACACTGCCGTATTATGCAGGGCTGCCTCGCCAACAAGCTTCCTGCGAGCACATGCATGCATCGGCAAAGCCGTTCCGCTAGGCAAAAACGATGAGGTTATCTCGGTGGATGGCCGGACGGCCGGCGAGCGCTTGCAGCAGATGGTTCTCGGCGATCTCGTGCTGCTGACGGCCGGCGGCGAGCTCGAGTTCGTCAGACCCCGCCTCTGCGATGCCGCGCGCGATCACGAACCCGTCCGCGTCGCGCACATCCAGCACATCACCCGCCGCAAAGCGTCCCTCGACGGCCGTGATACCCACCGGCAACAGCGATGAACCCTGCTCGGTAAGCGCGCGGGCCGCGCCCGCGTCAACGGTCACGGAACCGTGCGCCACGTCGCCCAGCGCGATCCACAGCTTGCGCGGCGCGATCTCGGCCCGCACTGCCGGCGGCACAAAGAGCGTGCCCACCTGCTCGCCCCGGGCCAACCGCGTGAGCGCGTCGGGCTCGGCGCCGCTGCAAATCACACTCGGAATCCCGGCCGTCATAAGGATGCGGCAGCTCCGGATCTTGGTAATCATGCCGCCCGTGCCCACCGCGCTCGACGAATCGCCCGCCGACGCGATAATCTGCGCGTCGATATTATCAACCCGAGGTATAAGCGTCGCCGTGGGGTCAAGCGAGGGGTTCGCCGTGTAGAGGCCGTCGATGTCCGAAAGCGTCACGCATAAATCGGCCGACACCAAGCAGGCCACGAGCGCTGCAAGCGTGTCGTTATCGCCAAAGCGGATCTCGTCCACCGAAACGGTGTCGTTCTCGTTGACCACGGGCACCACGCCCAGGTCCACCAGCCGCGTGAGCGCATCGCGCGCATGCAGGTACGACTGCCGCCGGGCCGTATCATGCCGGGTGAGCAGCACGAGCGACGTGGTGAGCCCCGCCGCCCGGAACTCCTCGTCATATGCTGCCGAAAGCACGCATTGGCCCACCGAGGCGCAGGCCTGCAGGCTCGGCATGTCGGTCGGTCGCGTCTCAAAGCCCAGCAGCGGCGCGCCGCACGCAATCGCGCCCGAGCTCACCACCACGAGGCTCCAGCCGAGCTCCTTAAGCGCGACGGTCTCGCGTGCCAAGCGCGCGACAAACGACCGGTTCACGCCCGCGCCGGGCTGGGTTACGGTGGTCGAACCAATCTTGACCACCATCGTCTTCATGCGTGCGTGCATCTTGTCCTTTCTGGGATGCGCGGCCGCGCACCGCGCGGATACGGTGGGAACTGATGAGATACGTGGGAGCGGTGGCGCGCGACGCCTGCAGGCTCCGGCAGTCCAGCTCGCACGCGCGTAGCGTTCTGGCCCCCACGACGGCACTCGTACGCGCGAAGCCCTCCGGACCTGCAGTGCCCATAGCGACTGCGGCGCTTTCTAGCCGGAGCGACACCCCTGGTACGGCGCAATGCGCTGCGGGCCTCGGGGCACCCTGGGGCCCGCAACTCCTCTTGACCTAGCGACGCTTTTTGGGCGCCTTCCAGGGCAGCGCTGCGTTCGTGGCATCCATGCGCTCACGCACGAGCTCGTCGCGCACGCGCGCGAGGCCCGACTCCATGCCCACGATGTAGGACTGCGGGTACAAAAAGCGCTTGTACTCCTCGTCGAGCGCACCAAGCGCCGCCACGCACCGGTCGCGCGCCGCCGTGATGGGCTCGCGCGGAGCCACCGCACGGCCGCCGCGCACCACGGGCG
>CASEER010000015.1:1271-44589 GCA_949287085.1 uncultured Coriobacteriaceae bacterium | reverse complement strand
CGCACCACCTGCGCGTCCCGCATGCTCGAAACCTACGAGAGCCCCTACACCGCCACGTGCGTGCGGCGCATGCTCGACGCGGGCTGCGTGCCGGTGGGCAAGGCCAACATGGACGAGTTCGCGTTTGGCTCCTCGACCGATAGCTCGGCCTTTCACCCCACCAACAATCCGTGGAATACGGCGTGCGTGCCGGGCGGCTCGTCGGGCGGCTCGGCGGCGTCGGTGGCGGCGGGCATGACCCCGCTCGCGCTGGGCTCGGACACGGGCGGCTCCATCCGCCAGCCCGCGGCGTTCTGCGGCGTGGTGGGCATGAAGCCCACGTACGGCGCGGTGAGCCGCTACGGCGTGGTGGCGTTTGGCAGCTCGCTCGACCAGGTGGGCCCCTTTGGCCGCACGGTCAAGGACGTGGCGCTCGCCATGGACGCGCTCGTAGGGGCGGGCCACGACCCGTTTGACTCCACCTCCCAGGAAGTGCCGGCAACCTTTGCCGAGCATGTGGGGGCGAGTATTGCGGGCATGCGCGTGGGCATTATCCCGGCGTTTATGGATGCCGAGGGCCTCACGTCCGAGGTGCGCCATGCCGTCGAGGGCGCGGCGCAAGCGCTTGAGGCTGCGGGCGCCGAGCTCGTGGAGGTGGACCTTCCGCACTTGGACGCCGCCATCGCTGCATATTACGTGATCGGTCCGGCCGAGGCGTTCAGCAACCTCGCACGCTTTGACGGCATTCGCTACGGCTACCAGGAGCCCGGGTGCGCCACGCTGGCCGCACAGAGCTCGCTTTCGCGCGCGCACGGCTTTGGCGCGGAGGCCAAGCGCCGCCAGATGCTCGGCGCGTATCTGCTTTCGAGCGGCATCTACGATAAGTATTACTATGCCGCGCAGAAGGCGCGCACCCTGATTACCGAGGATTATGCGCGTGCGTACGAGCAGGTAGACGTGATCTTGATGCCGGCCGCGCCGCGCACGGCGTTTAAGCACGGCGAGATCTCTGACCCCACGCAGATGTACCTGTCGGATATGTATACGATCTCGATCAACATCGCGGGCAACGGCGGCATGACCGTGCCGCTCGGGTTGGGCGAGGAGTCCGGTCTGCCGGTGGCTGCGCAGCTGGTGGCGCCGGCGTTTAAGGACGAGCGGCTCATCATGTTTGGTTCGGCGCTTGAGTGCGCAGCGGCCGAGGCGGGCGCGTGGAATGCGGCGGGCAAGGCTGGCTCCGGCGCTGACGATGCAGAATCCAGGGCGGATGGAGCGGACTCCTCTTTCGCTGCGCCCGCTGCTGCCACGCCGGGCGCACCCGTTGCCCCCGCCTTTGCCGGGAAGGGAGGTGAGCTCTGATGCGCGAGCTCAACGAGGTCCTCAAAGATTGGGAGGCCGTGATTGGCCTCGAGATTCACACCGAGCTCACGACGCTCGGCACCAAGATGTTCTGCGGCTGCAAGCTCAGCCATGATGACGCGCCCAACACCAACGTGTGCCCCGTCTGCTTGGGCCTGCCGGGCGCGCTGCCCGTGCCCAACAAGCGCGCGATCGAGTACATCGTAAAGGCCGGTCTTGCCACCAACTGCGAGATTCAGAAGCACTCGATGTTCTATCGCAAGCACTACTTCTATCCGGATATGGCCAAGAACTTCCAGACCACGCAGGGACCGGTGGCCTTTGCCATGCATGGCCGGCTTGATCTTGAGGTGACGGGTCGCGGCGCGGACGAGCGCCCGGAGTGTGCCTTTGGCGACGCCGAGGCCGCGAGCTTGGCGAGCGCAAGCGCCAACGCCGTGGGGCTCTCGACCGCCATGTCCCGCGACCTGCCGGAGCACGTGGGCCAACAAGACGCTGCCCCAGAAGGGGCTACATCGGCGCTGGCGGGGATGAGCGGGTACGACACGGCAAACCTTACGGTGCCAGTGCGCCACGAAGATGGCTCGTACACCGTGCCCATCCGCATTCTGCGCATCCACATGGAGGAGGACGCCGCCAAGATGGTGCATGTGGGCGGCGAGGAGGGCCGCATCGGCGGTGCGGCCGAGAGCCTCATTGACTACAACCGCTGCGGCACACCGCTCATCGAGCTCGTCACCGAGCCCGACCTCCGCACGCCCGAGGAGGCGCGCCTCTTTATGGAGAAGCTCCGCCGCATCTTCCTCACGCTCGGCATCTCCGACTGCTCCATGGAAAAGGGCTCCATGCGCTGCGACGGCAACGTGAGTCTGCGCCGCCGCGGCGAGACCAAGCTGGGCACCAAGACGGAGCTCAAGAACCTCAACTCGTTCAAGGCGCTGCACGACGGCCTCGCCTACGAGATTTGCCGCCAGGCCGAGGTGCTTGAAGAGGGCGGCATCATCTACCAGGAAACGCGCCACTGGGAGCCGAGCCGCAAGCGCACCGTGGTCATGCGCACCAAGGAGACGGCGGACGATTACCGTCTGTTCCCCGACCCGGATCTTGCGCCCTTTGATTTGTCGGACGAGTTTATCGAGCATTGCCGGGCCGAGATTCCCGAGCTGCCGGACGCCAAGCGCGACCGCTACGAGCGCGACTTCGGTATCAAGCGCGCCGACGCTGAGCAGATTGCGGGCGACCCCGAGACGGCGGCGTTTTTTGAGGCGGCTGCCGCGGGCCTTGCGGGCAAGGAGGCGCAGACGGTGGCGAACCTCATCGTGAACGAGCTGCCGGCGCACCTGCGCGGCACGGGCACGACGCTCGCCGAGGCGACCATCGCGCCCGAGCAGGTGGCGAGCCTTGCCAAGCTCCTTGCCTCGGATGCCATTAGCTCCAACCAGGGGCACGAGGTGTTCCAGGCCATGGTCGAGACCGGCGCCGACCCAGAGAAGATCGTGGACGAGCGCGGCATGCGCCAGGTGAGCGATACCGGCGCGCTCCAGCCCATCGTAGACGAGGTCCTCGCCAACTGCCCCGACCAGGCGCAGCAGTACCGCGATGGCAACCAGAAGGTGCTCGGCTTTTTGGTGGGCCAGTGCATGAAGGCGAGCCGCGGCACCGGCAACCCCAAGCTCTTCAACGAGCTCCTGCGCCAAGCGCTCTCCTAATCAATGCAACCCGGGCAATGCCTCTGTTTGGGTGCCAAGGGCCGCGTGCCTTTGGCACCCGTTTTGCATGCGCAAAAAATCGCTGCCTCCTCGTAGCGGAGGCGCCGGTTGCGTGATATGCCGGACCAAGGGAGCCCCACGCTTTGCGTCGCGTGGAACAGGGCCCTCGTATGGGTACAAGAGCCGCAGAGCTCTGCGTGAGAGGCGGTTCGCATGACATTTAGCCCGTTTAGAGATGAGCACGGCGCTCCCAAGGAGCTCGCCGATGTGACCTATGACGACCTGGCGCAGCTGGCAACAATGGACGAGGGCTATGTTCTCGAGTTTAAGCGGTCGCTCACGGCGGGCGTAAAGGCCAAAATCCCCAAGATCATTGCCTCGTTTGCCAATTCGCGCGGCGGATGGCTGATTGTGGGCATTGCCGACGACGACCATGCCATCTGCCCCGTGCCGCTCATCGCGGCTGACTATAGCCAGATGATCGGCGAGCTATGCCGGCGCCATGTTTCGCCGGCGCCGCCGTTTGACGTGCGGTTTATTGCTGATTCAGCCGCTCCCGACCAGGGCGTGATTGTTATCCGGGTGGACGAGGGGCGCTTTCCGCCGTATGTGGCAGACGGCGTGGTGGAGATTCGAGAGGGCTCCACGTCGGGCCCCGCAACGGGCTCTGCTCTGGTAGAGCTCTACGATAAGGCAACGCGCCGGGCGGCGCAGATTACCGACTTCTGCCGCCGGACCGTATATATTGCCGACGAGGTGCCCCTGTTTGACCTGTACCTGTTCCGCACGGGCGCGGTGCGGGCAACGTCGTCGCGCGACGAGATCAATGCACGAGCCGATGCCATGCGCCGCGCGTTTGAGGCGCAGGGGTTTGCATGCCATATTCAGCATGCGCACGACTCGCTCATCTTTCGGGCATCGGTGGCTTTTGATGGTGCCGTGCCGCACTCTGCGATCGAGCTCTTTCCTGATGAGTCCATGAAGCTCACCGTTCCCGCGGTGTTGCTGGCTGCGGCCGACCGCGCGCGGGCATTGGCGGAGCTGGGCGATGTGTGCGGGCTCGTGACAACGCCCGAAACGAGCGTGATTTCTGCGGCGGACACCTTGCGGCGCGTGACGCGCATGGCATCGGTGCTCGACCGCTACGTGCGCTACCGGGAAACGCGCTGGCGTGCGTATGCAACGGCGTATGAGCTTGAAAACATGGCGGGCGTGCTGCTGTGGTCGGACGAGCCGCTGTACCTGGAATATGTGCGCAGCCACGGTCCGCTCTTTTGCGGGACCACGGACTGCCGGAGCCGCGTGCGCTATCTTGACGACGGCGAGCACGATTCGTTCCGCGCACGGCAGTTTGCGGGTAGCCATTTCTTTGAGGCGTGCGGCTTGCCGCTCGGTTCGCCCGCTGATGACGATAACCGGCTCGTTGATGCGCTGCTGCGCACCTCGCCCGGCGCCCGCCGCGATGCGGGGTCGCGCGCGCGGCCTGGTTCTGCGGTGTAGCGCGTATAGATGGCGGCGCTGCGTGGTATACTGTTCCACCCC
Organism: uncultured Coriobacteriaceae bacterium; assembly: GCA_949287085.1. GTDB lineage: Bacteria > Actinomycetota > Coriobacteriia > Coriobacteriales > Coriobacteriaceae > Enorma. The sequence goes on along the minus strand of CASEER010000015.1, from coordinate 40,000 downwards.
GTGGCAAGCTCGCGGGGAGGCATGTTGCCGTGTTCTTTGACAGGTCGAGGTGCTGCTTGGGTGCGCGCTCCACGCGCCGGTGACCCAGAACAGCAGCCCAGACCGTCCTTTGGGGGCGACTGGTTTCGACACGATAGCTCTGAGAGAGGAAGCAGGCCGTGGTCTCCTCGCCACGTTAAACAGGGGTGCTGTCAAAATGAATTGACAAGAATTCTTCTTACGAGCCTCAGCTGGCTCTTGCCGCTTAATTTATAGCAGGCACGCCTAACCCGGGAGTTCCCCGCCCCGGGCGCGGTGTCATCTTAGGGGAATGCTCCTGCGCACGTAATCGGTATGGCGCAGGCTAAGACTGAACCGGTTGGGACGCCGCGAGCGTGTCGCTGCGCGCAACGCGTCCGAGAGCAAATCAGCGACTGAGCCTGGAGATGCCGATCAGGGGGCTTTCGTGGACCGGAGTTCGATTCTCCGCGCCTCCACCACCAATTAGAGCCGAGATAGCGCCGTCTACCTCGGCTTTTTCATATGCATAGAGTGTACGCCCGGGCAGCGGCGACGCGCGAAGAATCAAAAGCGTTGGTCTTTGCACGGCACAATGGGGTAGAAGAGCATGAGCAACAAGGCGACGTACGATGCAGTAAAGAGGTTCGCATATGCAGCAGGAGCAACAGGCTCAGAACGACCGCACGGCGCGCGCTTCGCAAACGGCGCTGGTTCTTGAGGGCGGAAGTTTTCGCGGACAGTTTACGGCGGGCGTGCTTGACGTCATGCTCGAGCACGGCATCGAGCTTCCGGTGTGCTATGGCGTTTCGGCTGGTACGCTCAACGGGCTTAACTACAAATCGCGCCAGATTGGCCGCGTTAATCGCGTTAACCTTACGTTTTGCAACGACCAACGCTATATTGGCGCGCGCTCGCTGGCATCGAGCGGCAGCTTGGTGGGATATGACTTTTTGCTTAACGACGTGCAGGACCGCCTGGATCCCTTTGACAACGAGGCGTATCGCGCCAATCCCATGTGCCTGTATGCAACGGTGACCAATATTATGTTTGGCACAGCGGAATACCTCGAGGTTAAAGATGCGGCGCTTGACATTGACGTGGTGCGTGCATCGACCTCGCTGCCGCTTGTCACGCAGCCGGTTGAGCTGGGAAATAGCTTATACCTTGACGGCGGTGTGGCTGACTCGGTGCCTGTTGAACACGTGTTTGAGGACGAGGGCTACGGCCGCGCGATCGTGGTGCTCACGCAGCATCGCGACTATGAAAAAAGCCCCTATGAGCTGATGCCGGCAGCGAGGGCGCGCTATGGAGCATATCCGTACCTGCTAGATGCGCTCGCTACTCGGCATGAACGGTACAATGAGCAGCGTGAACACATTTGGGAATACGAGCGTGCGGGGCGTGCGCTCGTGATTGCGCCACCGCGCCCGGTGACTGTGGGGCATGTTGAGCGCAATCCTTCCAAGCTGCTTGAGCTCTATTTGGAGGGACGCGCGGAGGCGACGCGCCTGTTGAGCCAGATTGAGGCGTTCTCCGGCACCCGTTTGTAAACTGCATCGTGTCATTTGCGAGCTGCATCGTGTCAAAGTGGCCAATTTTTGCAGTGCTAGGTGTTTCATCGTGGATTTAGCTGGTGCCAATTCCTCACGGGCCTGGTACACGAGCCGTCGCACGCCGTCTACCAGGACGGTGAGCACAAGCCACCGGCATTTCCCACGTAAAAACACCTAGCGCTGCAAAATCTGGCCACTTTTGGGCGCGTCACGTTATTGTGTGTGCCCGGGTCTGTTGCATGTCCAAATGATTAACGGTTGGCTTTTCGCTCTTATCGCTGCTCGTCGTGGTAGTCTTTCGTGCTACTGCATAACAAAGCTTGTGCATGCAGTTTTATGCATGTGCATGCATGCGGTACGAGCATAGCGGCGTATGGGGGAGACCATGGCATATACGGCAGGCATTGTGGGAGCGGCGGGATACGCAGGCGTTGAGCTGGTGCGCATCTTGCTCGCGCATCCGGATTTTCAGGTCAAGGTCATTACGTCCAATGCTGACGCAGGCCAGCCGCTTGCCAGTGTTTACTCTGCGTTTTCTGGTGTGGCGGAGGCTGCGGGCCTCATCTTTACCACACATGATGACCCTGCGCTCGCCGCCTGCGATGTCGCGTTTTTGGCGGTGCCCCACACGGCTGCCCTCGCAGCGGTGCCGGGGCTTTTGGCTGCCGGCGTGACGGTCATTGACCTTTCGGCTGATTACCGCTTGAACGATCCGGCCGTCTACGAGCATTGGTACGGCGTTCCCCATACCTCGCCCGAGCTGCTTGCAGACCGCGCCTTTGGCCTGCCGGAGTTGTTTGCCGACGATCTTGAGCGTGCGGCTGATCGCCATGCGGCGGGAGCGCCGGCGCTGGTGGCGTGCGCGGGCTGTTTTCCCACGGCAACCTCGCTCGCGGCGGCCCCGGCGGTGCGCGCGGACTGGGTCGCCCCGCACGGGCCCGTGGTGGTGGACGCCATCTCGGGCGTAACGGGCGCAGGCAAAACGGCATGCGCGCGCACGCATTACTGCAGCGCCGACGAGAACGTGGAGGCGTACAACGTCTGCCGCCATCGTCACACGCCGGAGATCGAGCAGATCCTGGGGCTCCTGGGCCGTGTGGTGTTTACGCCGCATCTGGCGCCGCTCAAGCGCGGCTTGCTCTCGACGGTTACCCTACCGCTCGCTCCCGAAGCTGCGGGGCTCACGGCCGAAGAAGCCGTTGCGGCCTATCGTGCCGTGTACACGGGGCGCCCCTTCGTGCGCGTGCTCGATGCGGGCCAAACGCCTAAGACATCCTCGGTGGCAGGGAGCAACGCATGCCAGATTGGCCTTGCGGTCAATGCCGAGGCGGGAGCGCTCATTGCCATCGGCGCGATCGACAACCTGTGCAAGGGCGCGGCGGGGCAGGCGGTGCAATGTGCCAACATCGTCTTTGGCCTCGATGAACGACGAGGTCTTCCGCTCGTTGCCCTGCCTGTGTAACAGGGGGCAGCTTGAGTGGCTCGTTCCGGCCGCCCTGCACGGCGCGCGTTGCTCCGTGCCAGGCGGCTCGGTACACTGTGACGATGTGGCAGTACCGTCAATAAGGATGGATCATGAATATAGATGAGTTTGATGCGACGATTCGCGCCGTGCCCAACGGCGGCGTGACGAGTGCGTTGGGTTTTAAGGCCGCGGGCGTGCATGCGGGGTTTCGCAAAAATCCGGAGCGCCTTGACATGGCGCTGGTGGTGGCGGACGAGCTCTGCCCGGTAGCGGGCGTGTTTACGCAGAATCGCTTTTGTGCGGCGCCGGTAACGGTGAGTCGCGCGCACCTCAACGGCCAGGGCTTTGGCACGGCGCTTGGCGTGGTGGTGAACTCGGGCAACGCCAACGCGGCAACGGGCGCAGCGGGCTTGGCCGCGGCAAACGAGACCTGCGACATTGCCTCCCAGGTGCTTGGCTGCAGCCCCGAGCAGGTGCTGGTGGCCTCAACGGGCGTCATCGGCCAGCTGCTCGACATCGCCCCCTTTGAGGAGGGTATCCCGGCGGCAGCAGACAAGCTCGTGCGCACAGGCGGCGCGGACGCGGCGCAGGCCATCATGACCACCGACACGCACCCCAAGGAGTACGCAGTTACCTACGAGAGCCAGGCGGCTGGCTACCTGGGCAGCACGTTTACTGTGGGCGGTTGCTGCAAGGGCTCGGGCATGATCATGCCCAACATGGCAACCATGATCGCGATCATCACCACCGACGCACCCGTGGCGCCCGAGACGCTTCACCACCTGCTGCGCATCACGGTTGACCAGACCTTTAATAAGGTCACGGTCGATTCGGATACCTCGACCAACGATACGTGCATCATGTTCGCGTCGGGAGCGGCGGCGCCTACGCTTGATCCTATCGACCAAGACTCCGATGCCTACCAGGAGCTCGCGCATGCCCTGTACGTGGTGTGCGAGGCGCTCGCACGGAGCATCGCCGCCGACGGCGAGGGCTCGTCGAAGCTCATTACCGTAACGGTTTCGGGTGCGGCAACGGCAGAAGATGCCGAGGTTGCCGCTCGCGCCGTGGCCAATTCGCCGCTCGTCAAGACGGCGGTCGCCGGCCACGACTGCAATTGGGGCCGCGTGGCCATGGCGCTCGGCAAGTGCGGCGTGGCCTTTAACCAAGAGGACGTTGACATTGACATCATGGACATTCCCGTGTGCCGCGGCGGCCTGACCGTACCGTTTGACGAGGACGAGGCGCTCCGCCGGTTTGAGGCGCCGGAGATCGTGATCACGGCCGACCTGGGCGCGGGCGATGGCTCGTGCACCGTTTGGACCTGCGACCTCACCCACGACTACATTTCCATCAACGCCGACTACCGTTCGTAAACCACGGGGAACGGGCCGCTTTGGGTCATCGCGGGCCGGTGCGCCGAACCAGGCCCCGCGACAACAGAGGAGGACTCAGCATGAAGTACGCACGCGACACCCAGCCGTCGCTTAACAACGAAGAAACCGCGCAGCTGCTGTTTGAGGCGCTGCCGTGGATCAAAAGCCTGACCGGGCGCACCGTCGTCATCAAGTACGGCGGCGCGGCGATGGTGGACAAGCGCCTGCGATCCGACGTGATGAGCGACATTTTGCTGCTTAAGATCATCGGCGCGCGCATTGTGATCGTGCACGGCGGCGGTGCGGACATCAACGAGGCGCTCAGCCATTACGACCTGCCTGTTGAGTTTAAGAACGGACAGCGCGTGACCTCGCCTGAAGCGATGGAGATCGTGCGCGAGGTACTCGTGGGCAAGGTGAACCAGGAGCTCGTGGCGGCCATTAACCGGCATGGCACGGTGGCCGTGGGCGTTTCGGGCAGCGATGCGGGCACGCTCATGGCCGAGCAGCTTGACCCGGAGCTCGGCCGCGTGGGGCGCATCACGAGCGTCAACGCCGACTACCTGGAGAGCCTGATGGACAACGAGTACATCCCGGTGGTCGCAACGGTTGCACAAGGCGAGGACGGCGGCTTTTATAACATCAATGCCGATGTGGCGGCGGGCGCGATTGCCCAGGCGGTGCATGCGCACAAGATTATTTTCTTGACCGACGTCGACGGCTTGTACGAGGACTTCTCGGACAAGAGCTCGCTGATTTCCAACCTCACGCTCGAGGAAACCGAGGCGCTGCTCGCGCGCGGCGATATCGACAAGGGCATGATTCCCAAGCTGCAGTCGTGCGTGAACGCGCTGCGCGGCGGCGTGTTTCGCGCGCACATCATCAACGGCACCATCCCGCATTCGCTGTTGATCGAGCTGCTTACCAGCACGGGTTCGGGCACGGTGATGCACTCAACGATGGAATCGTATGAGCAGGACCAGCACCCGCTGGGCGCGTTTGCGGCGCGTTTGGCGTAAGACGGACCACAAGGAAGGCCGGCGCGACGCGCGGGCGACAACGATGGAGGAGGCCTCATGACCTTTGACGAGGAGCGGACGCTCGACAACGAATTTGTGATGCACACGTACGGCCGGAGCCCGGTTGAGTTTGTGAGCGGCTCGGGCATGAAGCTCGTCGATGCGTCGGGCCGCGAGTACCTGGACTTTTTGGCGGGTATTGGCGTGTGCTGCTTGGGCCACGGACACCCGGCGGTGGTGGGCGCCGTGGAGGCGCAGACCGAGGCGCTCATGCACGTGTCGAACTACTTTTATATCGAGCACCGCGGCGAGGTCGCGGCGCTGCTGTCCAAGCTGGCAAACGATGACCTGACGGGAGCATCCGCGCTGGTCGACGCGTTTGCGTCGGGCGATGGCGCGGCTGTGCTGGCAGCGGCAAAGACCGCGGAGGGCGAGCAGGCGTGGCAAACGTTTTTCTCGAACTCCGGTGCTGAGGCCAATGAGTGCTCGATGAAGCTGGCGCGTTTGTACGCCAAGCGCTGCGGCAACGGCGGCAACACCATTGTGTGCCTGCGCGGGGGCTTTCATGGCCGCACGCTTGAGACGCTTGCCGCTACCATGCAGAACCGCCTGCAGGATACGTTCCGTCCGCTGCCGGGCGGGTTTGTGGCGTGCACGCCCAACGACGTGGACGAGCTGCGCGAGATTTTCCGTCAGCTGGGCGGCGAGATTTGCGCGGTGATGCTCGAGCCGATCCAGGGCGAGAGCGGCGTGCATCCGTTGGATGCGGCCTTTGTGCAGGAAGCGGCGCACTTGGTGCACGAGGCGGGCGGCGTGCTGATCTCGGACGAGGTGCAGGCCGGTCTGTTTCGCACGGGCAAGCCGTTTGCCATCCAGCTCTTTGACGTGGTGCCCGACATCATGAGTCTTGCCAAGGGCATTGCGGGCGGCGTGCCGGCGGGCGCATGCGTGGCGCGCGCCGAGGTTGCGGCGGCCTATAAGCCGGGCGACCACGGTTCGACCTTTGGCGGGAGCTGCCTGGCCGTGGCGGCGGCCGAGGCGACGCTGAGCGAGCTGGTGCGCGGCAAGTATGCCGACCATGCTGACCAAGTGGGCACCTATATGGCCGAGCAGCTGGCAGCGCTGCCCCATGTGGTGGAGGTACGCGGCGCGGGCCTTATGCTGGGCTGCGATCTGGACGAGGCCGCAGGCGACGCGCACGACGTGGTGGCCAAGGCGCTCGAGGCGGGCGCGGTGATCAACGCCACCGGTGCGCACACGCTACGCTTCCTACCCCCCCTTATTTGCACCAAAGATGATGTTGACGAGTTGATTGAGATCATGCGCTCCGTTTTGTAAGAGCGTGCGCGGCGGCCCGTGGGGCCAGAATGAGCGGACAGCCGGGTTGAACGTAATCGCGCTGCGGTCACGTTCGACCCGGCTGCCGTGTTTTGCGCGGCGCGTCGTATGCGAAGACGGCATTGAGCCATGCGCGGCGCCGTCCGCATAGCGCGAACCCCCAAACGGCGGTGCTGCTCAGGGGTTCGGATACGTTTTGCGTGGGGGGCGCTAACAAAAACGGCCCCTTTTTGCAGGGGCCGATGTCTAGACGTGGTGGGCGATGAGGGATTCGAACCCCCAGCCTTGTGCGTGTAAAGCACCTGCGCTAACCGTTGCGCCAATCGCCCGTGGAGTCTGAGTATAGCCGAAATCGCCCAAAAACCGCAACGGCACATAATCTATGATAGGGTCGATACGGTCAATGCGCGCCGTGGCGCGTCCGTCAACCAAGCGGAGGATGCATGTCGATTACCTATCTGCCCGATGCGCTCACCGGCGCTACGCTCGACGAGGGACTGCGCGAACGTCTTGCCCGCGTGCGCTACGTGTTTACGGACCTCGACGGAACCATGATGGGGCCGGGCTCCACGGTACTTGCCAACGCGGCGGGCGAGCCCAGCACGGCATTCGTGGAGACGCTCATCGCACTCAAGCGGGCGGGCGTCGAAGTCATCCCCACATCGGGCCGCAACCGCTCCATGCTGCACGAAGATTCTCGTGTGTTGGGTTTGACCTCATACATCGGCGAAATGGGCGGCATCATCATGCTCGACCGTCCGCATGACGAGTGGGAGTACTTTACCGCCGACATGGATTACGACCCCGCGTGCGGTCTCACGCCGCACGAGGTCATCGAGCAGACGGGCCTGTGCGAGCAGTTCATTGCACGCTGGCCGGGCCTCATCGAATACCACAACGACATGTCCACGGGCTACAAGCACCGCGAAGTGACCATTGGGCTGCGCGGCGAGATTCCGGACGAGGAGGCCATCTCACTGCTCGACGCTTCGGGCATGGCGCTCGACTGGGGTGATAACGGTTTTCTCAACTACATTTCGGCGCCCACGACGCTCAGACTTCCCGAGGGCGTGCGCGGCCGCGCGTTTAACATCATGCCGAAGGGGCTCAGCAAGGGCCGTGCGATCGAGCGCTTCTGCGCGCTGCGTGGCATCGACCGCGCCGAGACGCTCGGCATTGGTGACTCGTCGTCCGACTTTTTGATGGCGGGCTACGTGGGCCAGTTCCTCATCGTGGAAAACGCGCTGGCCGACGCGCACGTGGACGCGCTGTTTGCCGAGCATCCCCAGACGGCGGTTGCGCGCGGCCGCATTGTTGACGGCTGGGTTAACGCTATGCGGTGCGTGCTTGCGGTGCAGAAGGAGTAGCGCCTCATGGATGATGTGATGGACGAGAGCCGTGCGTGCGCGCCGGGTCCGACGGGCGACAACCGGCCCATCGGCGTGTTTGACTCGGGGCTGGGCGGTCTCACGGTGGCGCGCTCGATTGCCACCGCGCTGACGCACGAGTCGATTTACTACGTGGGAGACACCAAGCGCTGCCCGTACGGCCCGCGCACCGAGCACGAGGTGCGCTCGTTTGCGCTCCAGGCGGGCCGCTGGCTTGAGGCGCACGACGTGAAGATCATCGTGATTGCCTGCAACACGGCCACGGCGGCGGCGCTCAGCGTGGCGCAACAAACGCTCAACGTGCCGGTCATTGGCGTGATCGCTCCTGGTGCGCGCGCCGCCATTAACACCACGCGCACGCGCAAGGTGGGCGTGCTGGCCACGGAGCTCACCGTGCGCTCGGGTGCGTATACGCGGGCGATCCAGAATCTCGATGCCGGCGTGGACGTGTACGGCTGTCCCGCGCCGAGCTTTGTGGACATCGTGGAGCGCGAGCTGGCAACGGGCGCGCACCTGCAGGAGCGCTGGCTCGAAAGCGGCGACATTTTTGACACGCCCGATATTCGTGCGGAGGTGGCGCGCACGCTCACGCCCATCGCGGACACCGAGGTCGATACCGTGGTGCTGGGCTGCACGCACTTTCCGCTGCTCGCAGGCCCTATTCGCCATGCGCTGGGGGCGGGGGTGCGCGTGGTGTCTTCGGCCGAGGAAACCACCCGCGAGCTTACGGACATTTTGCAGCGCCGCGGCCAGCTGGCCGCTGAGGGCGTGGAGCCGCAGCACCGGTTTGCGACGACCTCGGACAACCTGGCGGCGTTTGCGGCGGCGGGAAGCTTTATCTTTGGCCAGCCGCTCAAGAGCATCGAGCACGTTGACCTGCCCGAGCTCGAGCGCCTCTACCGCCGTTAGCCGGGCGGGGCGCGCGGGGTGGCCGCGTGCACCATACGATGAAGGGGAGAACCTTGGAGTTTATGGAGATTGACCGCGCGAACGGTCGCGCGATGGACGAAATGCGCCCGGTGGCGCTGACCCGCGACGTGATGAAGCACGCGCTGGGGTCGTGCCTGGTGGAGTTTGGCGACACGCGCGTGCTGTGCGCCGCGACCATTGAGGAAGGCGTGCCGGCGTGGCGCCGGTCGAGCCGTGCAGGTTGGGTCACGGCCGAATATGCCATGCTGCCGGCCTCGACGGGGCGCCGTACCGCACGCGAGCGCGCCAGCCGCAAGGGCCGCTCGATGGAGATCGAGCGCTTGATTGGCCGCAGCCTGCGCACGGTGACCAATCTGCGCGCGCTCGGCGAGTTTACCGTGACCGTGGACTGCGATGTCATTCAAGCCGATGGCGGCACGCGCACGGCAAGCGTGACCGGTGCGTGGGTGGCGCTCCACGACGCGCTGATGGCCTGGGTTGACGCGGGCAAGATTGCGCGCTTGCCGCTCACGGGGCAAGTGGCCGCGGTGTCGATGGGCGTGGTTGATGGGTGCGAGCTGCTCGACCTTGATTACCGCGAGGATTCGCATGCCGAGGTGGACATGAACCTGGTGGCAACCGATACGGGCGAGATCGTAGAGATCCAGGGCACGGGCGAGCGCACGCCGTTTGATCGCGCGCGGCTGGCCCGGCTGCTCGACCTGGGCGACAAGGGCATAGCGAAGCTCATAGCCATGCAGAACGAGGTAACGGCGTTTCGGGACGACGACTAAGCGCGTTGCCCCTGTGGTGGGGCTTGTTACATGCCATCCCGCGCTCAAACAGTCTCCGGGGTATTGGCAGGGCCGGTATCCTCGCATGACTGCGCGCGGGGCCAAGGCTGCGCGCAGGGTCAAGGGATTGTTTGGTTTGGCAGGAGAGGTGTAGGAGAGGTGGTTTGCTGATGGCGCTGGAAAAAATCGATGCGGCCTCGCTCGATTCGGCTACGACGGTGGTGGTGGCTACGGGGAATGCGCATAAGCTCGTGGAAATCCGGGACATTTTGGGCGCGGCGCTGCCGGGCGTGACGTTTGTAGCGCTTGCGCAGCTGGGCGATTTTGAGGACCCGGACGAGACGGGCACCACCTTTGCCCAAAACGCCATCATCAAGGCGGAGGCTGCCGTTGCCGAGACGGGCTTTACCGCGGTCGCAGACGACTCGGGCCTGGTGGTTGATGCGCTTGATGGCGAACCGGGCGTGTACTCGGCGCGCTATGCCGGCGTGCATGGCGATGATGCGGCCAACAACGCCAAGCTCTTGGCCAAGATGGAGGGCGTTGCGGATGCCCAGCGCACAGCGCGCTTTGTGAGCTCCATTGCGTTTATTGAGCCCAACGGTCTGGTAACCATGGGTGAGGGTACCTGTGAGGGCATGGTGGGCCGCACGGAGCGCGGCGATTACGGCTTTGGCTACGACCCGCTGTTCTTGCCCGACGACACGCCCGGCAAGACCATGGCCGAGCTGACACCCGATGAGAAGAACGCCATCAGCCACCGGTTCCATGCGCTCAACGACCTGTGCGACAAGCTTGCGGCACGCGGCACGGACGCGCTTGCGGCGGCAGACGAGGGCGCAGAGCAGGGCGGTGCGGCAGCAGCGGTTGATGCGGCCCGCGCCCAAGCGACGGAGCCCGAGCAGTGAGGGCCGTCATCCAGCGCGTGACGCGGGCGAGCGTGACCATTGACGGTGCAGTCACGGGAGAGATCGGCGCAGGGTATCTCATCTTACTCGGCGTGGGCGCGCACGACACCACGGCGGAGGCGGACAAGCTCTGGCACAAGATCTTTGGCCTGCGCATTATGGAAGACCAGAGCGGCAAGACCAATCGCTCAATCGATGACGTGGGCGGGGACGTGCTCGTCGTGTCGCAGTTCACGCTCTACGCCGACTGCCGTCGCGGACGCCGGCCGTCGTTTACCGCTGCAGGTAACCCGCAGCATGCCAACGAGCTCTACGAGTACTTTGCGAGCTTGGCGCGCCGCGATGTGCCACGTGTGGCAACGGGCACGTTTGCCGCCAACATGCAGGTCGAGTTGGTCAATGATGGGCCGTTTACCATCGTGCTCGACACAAACCAGCTGTAGATTGGGGATGCTGCGAGGCGAGGGCGCTCGCCCCGAGCGAGGGGCGCGCCGGGTGGGACGCTCGCCGATCATCGCCAAGATGCTCGTCCCGTCTGCCCCCTCACGTGCTTGCCCTGTCAACTCGCTCGCAAGATATGGCGTTCCTGTATCCCGTTGGTGCCGCGCCTATAAGATGCCGCCGAGCTTGCTACAATTAGACAGTTTTGACTATCTTGGGCGTACTGTGTCCATTGGGGCACATAGGAGGCTTAGCACATGGACGAGCTCGGAGTCAATCACGTCGACGAGATCAAAGAGAAGCTCGAGCAGATGGTGGGCGACCGCGTAAAGGTGAAGGCCAACATGGGCCGCACGCGCGTGATCGAGCGCATGGGCGCGATCAAGACCGTGCATCCTTCTGTGTTCATCGTTGAGGTTAACGAGCGCCGCGGCCGCACGTCGCGCCAGAGCTATCAGTATGTTGACGTGCTGACGGGCACGGTGGAGCTCTTTGACCCCGAGACGGGCGAACACATCTTCACGCCGCTGGGCAACCAGACCGAAGAGCACTAATGAACGCGCCCGCGTCCCCAGAACCGCTGCAGGCGCCCCAGGAGGCGCAGCCTGCCCGCTTACGGGTGGTGGCTCCGGCGAAGATCAACCTGTACCTGGGCGTTCACGATCAAACGGACGAGCGCGGCTACCATCGCGTTGACTCGGTGATGGCAACAACCACGCTCGCCGATTACGTGACGATTGAGCCGGCGGGGCAGCTCGCCGTTTACACGGTGCCCGCGGCAGATTTTCCCATGGAGCACAATACCGCCTATCGTGCGGCAGAGGCGCTTGGGGGTGCGGTGGGACGCACACCTGCGTTTACCATTACGATTGAAAAGCATATTCCCCTGCGTGCCGGGTTGGGCGGGCCGTCGGCCGATGCCGCAGCGGTGCTCTACGGCTTGTGCCGGGCGTGGGGGATTGACCCGCATGACGAGCGGGTGGACCGCATCGCGCGGGGCATTGGGGCGGACGTGCCGTTTTTCTTGTATGGTCCACTTGCGTACTGCGATGGCGCGGGCGACCGGTTTAACGAGGGCTTTGAGCCGTTTGCCGGCATGCCGTTGGTGCTGGTTAAGCCTCTGCAGGCGGGGGTTACGGCCGTCGAGGCGTACCGGCGTTTTGACGAGCAGCCGCCCGCGTTGCCGCCGTTGGAGCCATTGCTGGCGGCGCTGCGTGTGCATGACGCGGCGGCGGTCCCCACACGCATCGCCAACAATCTGGCGCCTGCGGCGTGTGCCATTGCGCCCGAGATTGCCGATGTGGTGGCGTGGCTGCAGGCGCAGGATGGCGTGTTGGCTGCGCAGGTAACCGGTTCGGGCGCGTGTTCGTTTGCGCTATGCGCGTCATATGAGGTGGCCGAGCGCCTGGCCCAGCAGGCCTCGTGCGAGCACGGATGGTGGTCAAGCGCGGCAACCATGGAGAACTCGGGAGTCTCTTTTCAAACGTGCTAGCATTACGCCGTAGATTCTGCTAACATACCTTCTGCTAACGGGTTGTGGCTCAGTTTGGTAGAGCACCGCGTTCGGGACGCGGGGGTCGCTGGTTCAAATCCAGTCAACCCGACCAGCAAAAAGACGCAGGCCAGTGCGGGTTTCCGCTCTGGCCTGTTTTGTTGCGCTGCGAGTATTACGTTCTAGGCACCCTGCGCCTTGTCCCGTTTTTGTCCGCGCAATACGGTAGTATCAAGAAATCAAAATCAAGGAGCACCTGACGGACATAGGAGCAAAGGAGTGTTGCCATGAGCACCCTGATCGATGAAGCAAAGGCCTTGCAAGAGCAGATCGTTGCCGACCGTCGGTGGTTGCATCAGCATCCTGAGCTTGGGTTTGATTTGAATGAGACGAGCGCCTATGTGCGCGGTCGTCTGGAGGACATGGGCTATACGGTTACGGAGCCGTGCGCGGGCGCTCTGCTCACCCAGGTAGGTGACCCTGAGGCGGGACCCGTGTTCATGCTTCGCGCCGATATGGACGCGCTCCCGGTGGAGGAGGCCACGGGCCTGGACTTTGCTTCGGCCAACGGTAACATGCACGCATGCGGCCACGACACCCACACCGCCATGCTTTTGGGCGCAGCGCGTATTCTCAAGGACCATGAGGCAGAGCTCAAGGGCTGCGTGAAGCTCCTCTTCCAGCCGGACGAGGAGGGCGTGGCGCCGGTGGAGTACTGCGGCGGTGACGCGGTGCTTGCAGCGGGAGTGCTCGAGAACCCGCATGTTGATGCCATGGCCGCCCTTCATGTACAGGCGCTCGACTTTGATGCGGGCATGATCTATACCCGTAAGGGCACCATCTTCTCATCCATTGATGACATTGACGTGCGCATTACGGGCTGTGGCGCCCACGGCTCGACGCCGCAAAAGGGCATCGACCCCATTAACATTGCATGCCATATTTACCAGGGGTTCCAGAGCCTGATTGCGCGCGAGGTCGACCCCATGCAAACGTGCGTGGCCACCTTTGGCAAGATCGAGTCGGGGCGTGCGGCCAACGTCATTCCCGATAGCGCGTCGATGCTGGGCACCCTGCGCACGCAAGACGCCAACGTGCGCGCGGGCTTCAAAGAGCATGCGCAGCGCATGGTTGCGGGCATTGCCGAGGCCTTTGGCGGCACGGCGACCGTCGACTTCTTGCGCGGCGTGCCCAACACCTACAACGACCCGGCGCTTACCGAGGAGCTCATAGACGCGGCAAACGACCTCTTTGACGAGCCGGTGCAGGAGCTCGACGCGCCGTTCTCCGGTACAGACGACCTTGCCATTTTGGCCGAGAAGGTTCCCACGACGTACTTTATCTTGGGCACGGGCACGCTGCCGGGCCACGAGGGCTGCGGCATGCACCATCCCAACGTCGACTTTGACGAGTCGGTATTCTGGCGCGGCACGGCACTGCTTGCCAACAGCGCGCTTTCGTATCTTTGTCGCCACGCGGAGTAAGGACGACTTCGCGCGGCGGGACACAACGGGGGCGTCGCGCACGCGGCTGACGTGCACGGCTCCTGGAGAAGGCCGTGTGCAGGAGAACGGCCGCGTTCTCGACGCTCCCCCTTATTGACCCCGCTGCCTGCACGTTCTTATCCGATTTCTTTTATGTTGGTTGAAGCTGCCGGGCGCACCGTACCCGGCTGAGGAGCCGGTACACACCGGTAGGACAGGAGGAACTATGGCAGAAGTAGCCAAGCGTAAGAAAAAGCGAGGCATGCCAACCTCGTTTACCATCCTCATTGGCTGCCTGATCGTTGTGGCCCTGTGCACGTGGGTTGTGGCCGCCTTTACGCCCGACGTGAAGGGCGCCACGCTCGCCGATGTTATGAATGCGCCGTTTGACGGTTTTAAGAACGCCATCGACGTGTGCCTCTTTGTCATCGTGCTGGGCGGTTTTTTGGCCATGGTCAACAAGACGGGCGCGCTCGACGCCGGCATTGCCACGCTCGTGCGCAAGCTCGGCGACCGAGATACGCTGCTCATCCCGGTGCTCATGATTGCGTTTGGCATCTGCGGCTCTACCTACGGCATGATGGAGGAGACCATCCCCTTCTACATCCTGCTTGCTTCGGTCACGTTTGCCATGGGTTTTGATTCGCTGGTGGGTGCACTCGTGGTGCTGCTGGGCGCTGGTCTGGGTACGCTCGGTTCCACGGTCAACCCGTTCTCAATCGCCATCGCGTCGTCGGCGCTTGCCGATAAGGGCATTATGGCGAACCAGGGCACGCTCATTGCCGTGGGCTTCTTGCTCTTTGTGATCTCTGAGGCCATGGGTATCGCCTTTGTGATGCGCTATGCCAAGAAGGTCAAGGCTGACCGTGCCAACTCGGCCATGACAGCCGATGAGCTCGCGCGCATGGATGCTGCCTATGCCGACGAAACCCGCGCCCTTGAGAACGAGCAGGCTTCGAGCCTGAAGGACGCCGTGCTTACGGGCAAGCAGAAGCTCGTGCTCGTGCTCTTTGCGCTTTCGTTTGTGATCATGATCGTGTCGTTCATTCCGTGGGAGAGCTTTGGCATCAACTTCTTTGCCCTAGGCGCGACGGCGGATGACCCGTCGACGGCATGGAGCGCGGTGCTCACGGGTTTGCCGCTGGGCGAGTGGTACTTTACCGATTGCGGCATCTGGTTCCTGCTCATATCGATCGTGATCGGCGTGGTGGGCGGCCTCTCCGAGAAGGAGATCGTGAACACCTTCATCGATGGTTGCTCCACGATGATCTCCACTGCGCTCGTGATTGCCGTGGCACGTGCCATCTCGGTGCTTATGTCGGCCACAGGGCTCGATGTCTTTGTGCTCCATGCGGCGGCAAACGCGCTGAGCGGTGTTTCGGTGGTGATTTTTGCCCCGGCGAGCTATGCGCTCTACGTTGTGCTCTCGTTCCTTATTCCGTCGAGCTCGGGCATGGCGACGGTCTCGATGCCCATCATGGGCCCGCTTGCCAACAGCCTGGGGTTCTCGCCCGACATCATGATCATGATCTACGTGGCGGCCCATGGCGTGGTGGCTATGGTTACCCCCACGAACGGCGTGATCGTGTCGGGTTTGGAGCTCGCCCATACAAGCTACACCACGTTCCTCAAACTCACGGCAAAGTTCTTCGTGGTGCTTACGCTGGTGACGGCGGCGGTGCTCACCGTGCTCATGCTCGTGCTGTAAGGAGCCGAGCATCGGGGTTGCTGTGGGCGGGTGTTTACCAAACGCTTACACGGCCGAGCGCGTCTACATGCGGCTCATGGAGCGTTTGACCAGCGTAGGGGTGTGTTTCGGGCGGATTGCCAAGACGTGTGGAAAATAGGGCGTAGTTGTTTGCGCACCATGCCGGCGGTATACTCTTTCGAGCTTGTTTTGATAAGTAACTGGAGGAAACACTATGCCAAAAGGTTTTGAGTGGGTTGTCATCCTGATCGTGGTCCTGGTCATCTTTGGGCCTAAGAACCTTCCCAAGCTTGGTAAGTCGCTCGGCTCGACGGTCAAGAACCTGCGTGAGGGTATGCAGGGCGACGACGCTTCCGAGCCCGCTGAGAGCGACGAGAGCCCCGAGGACAAGGAGATCCGCGAACTCGAGGAGAAGCTCGCCGAGGCCAAGAAAAAGAAGGAAGCAACCAGCGACGACGAGGGCCCCATCTCTGAGTAGCTTTGTACTTCCTATAGAACGATTGCGGCCGACCTCCCCATGCGGGCGGTCGGCCGTTATTATGGTGAGCGATTGTAGAAACAGCGTTGAGACAAGGAGTCTCCCGAATGGCGAATAGCACCGTATTGACGGCAGAGGGTCGCAAGAAGCTCGAGGAAGAGCTTGCATGGCGTGAGGGTGAGCACCGCTCCGAGATTGTTGAGCGCATCAAGGTCGCGCGTGACTTTGGCGACCTTTCGGAAAACTCCGAGTACGACGACGCCAAGGAAGACCAGGCCAAGAACGAGGCGCGCATCCACGAGATTCACGACATTCTGGCCAACGCGCTCGATTCTGACACCGCGGGTGTTTTTGGCGCGTCGCTCGGCAGTACGGTCACCGTGGTCGATGCCGATGGCGAGGTCCACGACTTTACACTCGTGGGTACCAACGAGACCAACTCGCTTGAGAACAAGATTTCCAACGAGTCGCCCATTGGCTCGGCGCTGATGGGTCACGAGGAGGGCGAGACGGTTGAGGTCGTGCTGCCTTCTGGCAAGACGCGCACCTACACCATCACCAAGATCGCGCGCTAGGCCCCGGGTCGAGCGCACCGTAGCACGTATGCTCCCTGGGACCGCAAGGCCTCGGGGAGCTTTTTATTGAACAGGCTTCAGGTGGGCGCGGGGCGCTTGCTGGGAGCAGGGAGCGAGGTACACCATCGCGCGGCGCGAGCGGCACGCGGCTGGTTGTTATCTAAGAGGCACAAAGGAGCAGGCATGGCAGAGCAGGAATTGACGCTCAACGACGAGCGCGCGCATCGTTTGTCCAAGCGCGCGACAATGTTTGAGGCGGGCGTTAACCCGTATCCGGAGCATTCTGAGATTTCGGATCATATTGCCGATATTGAGGCGCGCTACGCCGACCTCGCCGCGGGTGAGGATACGACCGACGTGGTGAGCGTGGGCGGCCGCGTGATGGCCAAGCGCGGTCAGGGCAAGATCTCGTTTGTCGTGGTGCGCGACACCACGGCCGAGATTCAGCTCTTCTGCCGCATCAACGATATGAGCGAAGATGACTGGACGCTTCTTGGCGCGCTCGACCTGGGCGACATCGTGAACGTGACGGGTGCGGTCGTGCGCACCAAGCGCGGCCAGCTCTCCATCGCTCCGAAGCGCCTGACGCTGCTCTCCAAGGCGGTGCGCCCGCTGCCCGAGAAGTTCCACGGCCTCTCCGACAAGGAGACCCGTTACCGCCAGCGCTACGTGGACCTCATCATGAACGACGACGTGCGCGAGACCTTCCGCAAGCGCTCGGCGATTGTCAGCGCTTTCCGCCGTTACATGGAGGACAACGGCTACATGGAGGTGGAGACGCCCATCCTGCAGACCATCCAGGGCGGTGCCACGGCCAAGCCGTTTATCACGCACTTCAACGCGCTCAACCAGGAGTGCTATCTGCGCATCGCTACCGAGCTGCACTTGAAGCGCCTGCTCGTGGGCGGCTATGAGCGCGTGTTCGAGATCGGCCGCATCTTCCGCAACGAGGGCATGGACCTGACGCACAACCCCGAGTTCACCACTATGGAGGCCTATCGCGCCTACAGCGACCTCGAGGGCATGAAGGAGCTCGCCGAGGGCGTGATCAAGGCTGCCAACGCTGCGATCGGCAACCCCGAGGTCATTGAGTACCAGGGGCAGCAGGTCGACCTCTCGGGCAGCTGGCCGAGTCGTCCCATGACCGAGATCGTCTCCGAGGTTATGGGCCGCGAGCTTAACCTCGACACGCCGATCGACGAGCTCCGCGCCGCCGCCACCGAGTGCGGTATTGAGGTCAACCCCGCGTGGGGTCCCGGCAAGCTCATCGCTGAGATATACGACGAGAAGGGCGAGGCCTCGATTATCAACCCCACCTTTGTGTGCGATTACCCCGTCGAGGTGAGCCCGCTCGCTAAGCGCTTTGAGGATGACCCGCGACTTACGCACCGCTTCGAGCTGGTGATTGCCGGCCACGAGTACGCCAATGCGTTCAGCGAACTCAACGACCCCGTCGACCAGGCTGATCGCTTTGCCAAGCAGATGGAGGAGAAGGCCGGCGGCGACGACGAGGCCATGGAGTACGACGAGGACTACGTGCGCGCGCTCGAGTACGGCATGCCTCCGGCGGGCGGCATCGGCATTGGCATCGACCGCGTCGTCATGCTGCTCACCAACTCCGCGAGCATCCGCGACGTGCTGCTGTTCCCGCACATGCGCCCCGAGAAGGGCAGCGTGTCGGGTGCTGCGGCGGCGCGCGCGGCCGATGAGGCTGCAGCGGCCGAGGACGCTACCGCTGCGGGCGGCTTGGCCGGCGCGGTGAAGGTGGCCCCCAACAA
The DNA here is from genome assembly GCA_949287085.1 of uncultured Coriobacteriaceae bacterium. Lineage (GTDB taxonomy): Bacteria > Actinomycetota > Coriobacteriia > Coriobacteriales > Coriobacteriaceae > Enorma. Next base: position 21,294 of record CASEER010000015.1, on the reverse strand, counting down.
GATTCCGACCATCGATTACGCGCAGGTAAAGGTCGAGCCGCTCTTCGAGGACTTCGTTGACTTTGACACCTTTAGCAAGTCCGACTTCCGCGCCGTCAAGGTCAAGGCGTGCGAGCCGGTGCCCAAGAGCAAGAAGCTCCTCAAGTTCACGCTTGACGACGGCTCGGGCACGGACCGCGTGATCCTCTCCGGTATTAGCATGTACTACGACCCCGAGGTTCTCGTGGGCAAGACGTGCATCGCCATCACCAACCTGCCGCCGCGCAAGATGATGGGCATCGATTCGTGCGGCATGCTCATCAGCGCCGTGCATGCCGAGGGCGAGGGCGACGAGGCGGAGGAGCGCCTGAACCTGCTCATGGTGGACGACGCGATTCCGGCTGGTGCCAAGCTGTACTAGCAACAAGGACCCGGCTAAAAGCTCCCGGCGGAGTGCCAGGACGGACGATAGGGGGGACCTGCATGGCGCAGAAGCGCGACATGTTCGATGACATCATCGATATCACCAAGGGCTTGAGCGGTATTACGGAGCCGTTCAATGACCTCACTAACGCCTTTTTAGGTAATCCTGAGGCGGAGGAGAAAGTCTGGAATCCGGCGGACTACAAAGAGAAGCCGCGGGCCAATACCTTGCCCTGCCTTGCCTGCAAGTCTCCCAAGAGCTCGTGTCGCGCGTGCGCGCAGATCTGTCCGGTCAACGCGATAGAGATCGAGGACGGCGGCATCGATATTCTGGATGCATGCCGTAAATGCGGACTGTGCGCGCCCGTGTGCCCCACCGAGGCCATGCATACGCTCAAGCACCGCCCCAAGAAGATCTACGATGCCGTTGCCTCGGCTGCTACCGCATACGAGACGGCCTATGTAACCTGCACGCGCGCCTTGAAGCGCATCCCGCGCGAAAACGAGGTCGTGCTTGCCTGCGTGGGCGAGGTGACGCCCGAGACTTGGTTTTCCATCATGATGGATTTCCCCAACGTAAGCGTGTACCTGCCGCTCGACATTTGCACGGCGTGCCGCAACGCGCAGGGCGAGGAGCTCCTGGGCGACGCCATCGCCACGGCCGAGGAGTGGTCGGGCCGCGGTATGGGGCTCGAGGTCGACGCCTCCGCGCTTACGTGCACCAAACGGCGTGAGTTTGAGCGCAAAGAATATCTGGACAAGATCATGAAGACCACGGGCCTCACGGTCTCTAAGCTCAACCCCGCCACGGCGGCGGTGACGTCGGTGGCGCAGCGCATCAAGGACCACACCAAAAAGCTGTCGGCGCTTGAGCGCACGCTTTCCATGGCCACGGGTACAACCTCGCAAAAGCGCCGCCGCGTGCTTACCCAGAACCGCCAACTGCTGCTCTCGACCCTGCAGGCGCATCCGGAGCTTGCGGCCAACGTGCAGGTGCGTACGCCTGCCTGCGATTTTGAGAAGTGCACGCTCTGCGGCGACTGCGTTACCGCATGCCCGCTCCATGCGTGCGATCTTGCCGATGGCGGACGCTTTGCAGTTGAGGCAACCTATTGCGTGGGCTGCGGGCTTTGTGCTGAGGTCTGCGAGACGCATGCCCTCACCATGGTTGAGCACGATGCCGCCGATCTGGTTTTGCCCGACCCCGAAGCCGAGAAGAAGGCTGCCGAGGCCGCCAAGGCACACGAGGAAGCCGAGAAGATGAAGGCCGAGGCCAAAAAGAAGCTCAACGCAGCGCTTGACCGGGTGGAGAAGCTCGCAGACGAGTAGCGCTGTTTGGCGGGTCTCGTATAATAACGAAGGCTCGAAACACGGCGGGCCGAGCGCACCGGCGCGCCCGCCTGCATGATAGAAAGGAAAGCCGTGGCTCTCTCCATTGGTATCGTGGGCCTGCCCAACGTGGGCAAGTCGACGCTGTTTACGGCGCTTACCAAAAAAGGCGGGCTTGCCGCCAACTATCCCTTTGCAACGATCGATCCCAACGTGGGCATTGTCGACGTGCCCGACGACCGCCTGGGCAAGCTCGCCGAGATCGTGCATCCCGGGCGCATTGTGCCCGCCACGGTGGAGTTTGTGGACATCGCGGGCTTGGTAAAGGGTGCCAACGAGGGCGAGGGCCTGGGCAACCAGTTTCTCGCGAACATCCGCGAGACCGACGCCATCTGCGAGGTCGTGCGCTACTTCAAGGACCCCAACGTCATGCGCGAAGTGGGCCGCACGGCCGACTTTGTGGACCCGGCGGGCGATGCCGAGACCATCATGACCGAGCTCATTCTGGCAGACATCCAGACGCTCGAGAAGCAGCTGCCCAAGCTCGAAAAAGAGGCTAAGCGCGACAAAGAGCTGCAGCCCAAGCTCGAAGTAGCCCAGCGCCTGGTTGCTTGGCTCAACGAGGGCAACCGCGCCGCCACCATGGAGATGACCGACGAGGAGCGTGCTGCCGCCAAGGGGCTGTTCCTGCTTACCATGAAGCCGATGCTCTATGTGGCAAACGTTGACGAAGACATGCTCGGCGAGGAACTCGAGCCCATTGACGGCGTGACGCCCATTCCCATTTGCGCCAAGGTGGAGGCGGAGCTCTCGGAGCTTGATCCCGCGGAGGCGGCCGAGTACCTGGAGACGCTCGGGCTTGAGCGCCCCGGTCTTGACGTGCTTGCGCAGGCGGCCTACAAGCTGCTGGGCCTGCAGAGCTTCTTTACCGCCGGCGAGATGGAGGTCAAGGCGTGGACGGTGCGCAAGGGCGCTACGGCGCCGCAGGCGGCCGGCGTGATTCACAGCGACTTTGAGCGCGGCTTTATTAAGGCCGAGGTCATCAGCTACAACGACTACATCGAGCTCGGCGGCGAGCAGGGTGCCCGGGCGGCCGGTAAGCTCCGCATGGAGGGCAAGGACTACCTCATGCAGGACGGCGACGTTGTGCACTTCAGGTTTAACGTGTAACGAGGTGGGTTGTATGTTTCGTTATGGTCGTACCAATGGGTACCTTACCATCGCGTTGATCGTGCTGGCGATCGTGCCGCTCGTCGAGGCGTTTTTGACGATTCCGCAGATGCCGGATACGGTTGCCATGGCTTTTGGCGCCGGTGGCGAGCCCACGCGTTTTGGCAGCCGTTTTGAGCTCTTTTTGGTGCCGGGCATCTGCGCGCTGCTGGGTGCGGGCATGGTGCTTACCGCGCGCCGGCAGGCAAATCTGTCCATGAACAGCTCGCGCGCGGCAACGGAGTTCACATATCGGCGCTCGATTCGCAGCGGCCTGATCATGGTGGTGCTGTTGAACGTGAGCAACATCTACCTGCTCGTGACGGCGTTCATGGGAAAGGGCTTTAGCTTGGCCCTGTAGCTGTGATGCGCGCGAACGCGGCGGACCCTAAGCATCGTGCTGCATCCCTGGGGCAGCATGAAGACAGAGCATCTTGCAAAACCCAGCGGGGCGGCTGGTATGAACGGCGGTCGTCCCGCTGGGTTTTTTCGTACAAGCCCCAGTTGTCTAATAATAATGAACCCTCTATTGGTTCAAGAAATCCCGTTGAACGTAAATTATAGTTTACGGAGCTTGCGGATTGATTCTGCAGACTCTGGGATATGGATGAGCCATTGGGACAGATCGTTGGTCGAAATGTTGCGGCGCTGCGCATTAAGCAGGGCTTCAACAAGACCGACTTTTGTTTGATGGCGGGCATCAGTCGTCCATATCTCAATCATGTTGAGAGCGGGCAATCAAACATCACCTTAAACGAATTGCAGCGCTTGGCCGATGGCCTGGCGGTGCCTCCCATACGCTTGCTGGAGCCGTTCGACTAGGGCATTGCCGCCCGGATGGAGCGTTGCCGAGAGAGGGACAGCGCACGCGCCTACATCTGGCGGTCATGATTGATGGGCTGGTAGAAGAGCCGGGCGAGTGCGTGCGGGTCGTGCGTCTGGCCGAGCGCCCACATCATCTTGGCTACAATGGCCTCGGTGGTCATATCTCCGCCGCGCAAAATGCCCCGATGCTCGGCATAGGCGCGCCCTACTTCGTATACGCCCAGGTCAAGACCCTCCTCGGGCACCTGGGTAGTCAGCACGATGCTGCGGCCTGAATCGACCCAGTCAAAAATAGCGTTCTTAAACGATGGCCCGTCGATGCCGTAATCTGGAATACCGCCGAGCCCGTAAATCTCTAGGATGAGCGCGTCGTAGTCGTCTTTGAGCACGGTAAACAGGTGCGGGCTGAGCCCCGGCGTGAGCTTAAGCACGGCAACCCGGTCGTTCAGCGTGTGGTAGGCAACCTGCGGCTCTACAGCTGTGCGCGCCGCCTTCTTGTGCGGCGCGCTGGCTGCCTGCGCGTTTGCGCCAGCGCTCAGTGCACCCGCGCGCAGGATGCGATCGTTTCTAATATAGGCGAGCGGGGGATAGTTCACGCTGATAAACGCGTTGGAGCTCATGGTGCGCTGCTTGCGGGCGCGCGTGCCTGCAATGGCCAGGCCTCCAAAGACAATGGACACATCGCACGACGCGTCGTCGAGCGCGTACAAAAGGCTCTGGTACAGGTTGAGCTTCGCGTCGGTGAAGGAGCTCGTCATAGGTCGTTGCGAGCCGGTGATCACGATGGGTTTGGTGCTTCGCGGAAGCAGATAGGAGAGAGCCGCGGCCGTATACGCCATGGTGTCGGTGCCATGTAGGATGAGAAAGCCGTCGTAGCGTTCATAGCGCTCGGCCACGGCTTGTGCAATGCGCAGCCAGTCCGCGGGGCGCATGTTGGTGCTGTCGATATTCATGAGCTGCAGAATATCGAGCGTGCAGAGGCCGTCGATTTCGGGCACGCATGCCGCAAGCTCCGCGCCGGTGAGCACGGGTGAGAGCCCGCGACCGTCCTCGGCCGAGGCGATGGTGCCGCCGGTGGCAATGAGGAGGATGCTCTTGAGCTGCTCGGCCATGGTGCCCTGCTTTCTTGGACGGATGACGGCGCTGCCGCAACAGGGCGGCACGCGGACCTTAATAATACCGCACCCGCGCGAGGCGCTTGAAGGCGGAGAGTTGCTGTGCAGGGCTGATCAACGGCGACCGACGGAGTTGCCAGTGGCTCGCGGTGGTTGACGAGGCGCCCAGCAACTTATGGCGAAGCTGCTAGTGGATGTTGGCCGTGCCGTGTTGTTCGTTTTTGAGCGCTTCCGCCTCGTAGGGGAGAATCTCGGCAGCAAACCCATGCGCGGCAAGGGCGCGGGCAATCTCGTCGAGCTCCTCTTCGCTTTCTGCCGAGACGCGGTGGAAGTGATACCCGTCGGTCACCGCCGAGAGCTGCGTGGACACACCGGAGCGCATGTCTTCCATAAACCGTGCCACATCGCGCCGGCTCCGCAGGCCAAGCGGCGCCGTGATGCGGCCGTAGACGCGGTGGTTGACCGAGATGTCCTCTACGCAGCCGCCCAGGTCAACGATGCAAGTGAGCTCCTCCTCCGCTTGCTCGGGGGTGTGGCGGACCTTAAAGATGCGCTCGAGCCGGTGCGAGCGCGTGTTATCTGGTGCCGCGGGGGCCAGATAGCCACGGTTGGTGGCAATGATCTTGTGCCCTTGGCTGCGCAGCAGCGCGATGTCCTGCACCACGATCTGGCGGCTCACGCCCAGCTGCTTGCCGAGCGAGGTGCCCGAGCGCGGGGTGTCGGCGGCGTGCAGCAGCTCAAGCAGGTGGGTGCGGCGCTCGGCGCCGGTCATTGGGCGGTCTCCTCGGTAGGAGCGGGCGTGCGGTCAAAGACGCGCAGGTGCTTGAGCGAGAGGTCGAGGATGGGGGCGGAGTGGGTGAGCGCGCCCGACGAGATGTAGTCGACGCCGATGCTCGTGAGCGCGGGCAGGTTTTCGAGCGTCACGTTGCCGGAGCACTCGGTCTCGGCCGCATCGCCCACGAGCTCGACGGCTGCGCGCATCTGCTCGACCGACATGTTGTCAAACATGATGATGTCCGCGCCGGCGGCAAGCGCCTCACGCACTTGGTCGAGCGTTTCGACTTCAATCTCGATCTTGCGCACGAAGGGCGCGCGCTGGCGGGCTGCCGTGATGGCCTGCGTGATGCCGCCCGCGGCGTCGATGTGGTTATCTTTGAGCAGGACGCCGTCGGAGAGGTTGAAGCGGTGGTTGCCCGCGCCGCCAATGCGTACGGCCTCCTTCTCGAGGATGCGCATGCCCGGCGTGGTTTTGCGCGTGTCAACCAGCGTGGTGCCGGTACCGGCGAGCAGTTGCACCGCACGGTGCGTGTAGGTGGCGATGCCCGAGAGGCGCTGCAGGATGTTGAGGGCAACGCGCTCGCCCGAGAGCAGAATGCGGACATCGCCCTCCACGGTGGCAAGGACGTCGCCGGCGTGGACCTCGTCGCCGTCGGCGACGCGCCGATGCACCGTGGTGGTCGAGTCGAGCAGCGTGAACGTGCGCTCAAAGACGTCGAGTCCGGCGATGATACCGTCTTGCTTGGCGATGAGCTGCACGTCGCCGCGATGCGGTTCGGGCATGACACATTCGGTGGAGATGTCTTCGGTGGGAATATCCTCGGTGAGCGCCATCCTAAGGAACGGGTCGACCGAGAGTTGCATGGTTGCGGGGTTCATGGTTCTCCTAACGATTCGCGCTGAGCGCGGGTTCCGGATTGATCGGCGCGGGCGCGGCGTCTTGGCTCGCTGCAGAGGCATGCTCGAGCGTGTCGTTTTGCGCGGCCGCTCCGCTTGCCTGCTGCGGCTCGGCACCATCGACCGCAAGGCTTGCTCCGGTGGCAATATGGTACGCCGCACGGCGCGCAAAGACGAGCGATTCGAGCAGGCTGTTGCTGGCAAGACGGTTCTTGCCGTGCACGCCGTTGCAGCTCGTTTCGCCCGCGGCATAGAGGTCGGGCACCGTGGTTTCTGAATTGAGGTCAACGTGGATGCCGCCCATAAAGTAATGCTGGGCGGGCACAACGGGCGCCGGTTCGTGCAGGATGTCGTAGCCGGCATCGCGGCAGGCCTCGTAGATGTGCGGGAAGTGCTCGAGGATCGTGGCGCGGTCGATGCGCTCGAACGAAAGCCACACGTGGTCGGTGCCGTCGATGGCCATCTGGCGTTTGATAGCGGCGGTTACCACGTCGCGCGGCTGGAGCTCATCGGTGAAGCGCTCGCCGTTGCGGTCGAGCAGGATGGCACCCTCGCCGCGGCACGATTCCGAGATGAGGAACGATCGGCCCGGCTTGCCCGTGTAGAGGCTCGTGGGGTGAATCTGCACGTAGTCCATGTGCTCAAGCGCGGCGCCGTGGTTGGCGGCAATGCGGCAGCCGTCGCCCGTGAGCAGCGGGAAGTTGGTGGAGTGCTTGTAGAGCCCGCCGATACCGCCCGTTGCAAGAACGGTGGCGCGCGCGTGGATGTCGAGGGGCTCGCCTGAGGGGCCCGTTGCCCGCACGCCGGCGCACCGCGCAGCGGGTGTGCCCTCGTTGGCCATGATGAGGTCGGTCATGCAGGTATGCTCGCGAATCTCTACGTTGGACCGTTTGCGTACCTGCGCGAGCAGCTTGGTAGTAATCTCTTCGCCTGTGATGTCGGCGTGGTAGCAGATGCGCGGGCGCGAATGGGCGCCTTCGCGTGTGAACGCAAGGTCGCCTGCGGGCGTGCGCTCAAAGTCGACGCCCAGGCGCACGAGGTCCGCAATCAGGCGGCGGCTCGAACGGATCATGACCTCAACGCTGTCGGCGCGGTTCTCGTAATGGCCGGCGCGCATGGTGTCCTCAAAGTAAGCGTCGTAGTCGCTGTCGTTGACGAGCATGCAGATGCCGCCCTGCGCGAGCATGGAATCGCATTCATCGATCGCGCCCTTCGAGAGCATGATGACGCGGTAGGTGCGCGGCAGGTTAAGCGCGCAGTAGAGGCCGGCCACACCGCAGCCGACGATAACGACGTCGCAGGTAATGGAGGTTGCCGTGGTAGATGATGGTTTGGTTGCCGAAGGCGCGGCGTCCAACGGAGACACGCTTGCTGCCACGGGTGCGGAGGTACTGTTCATCATGGCTATCGCCCCGCATAGGAGAGCATCGCGTCGAGCGTGGCTTTGGCCTGCTCGGCATGCGTCTCGTCAACGGTGACCTCACCCAGCTCGCCCCGGAGCGCGGCGGCAACGCCCTCGAGCGTCATGAGCTCCATGTCTGGGCAGCGCGGCGTGGTTGCGGGGAAGTGGAAATGCTTGTGGGGGCAGCGTGCCTCGAGTTCATATGCCACGCCCACGACCGTGAGGATGATGAGGTCCTCCGCATCGTTCGCTGCGGCATACTCGATAATCTCCTTCGTGGAGCCGGCAAAGTCCGCCTCGGCGAGCACGGCCTCGGTGCATTCGGGGTGCGCAAGCACGGGTGCGTTGGGGTAGAGCGCCTTGAGCGCGCGGACCTCGTCCACCGATATGGCCTGATGGCGCGGGCAGCAGCCGCGGTTCAGGTAGACGTGCTTCTCGGGCAGTTGCTCGGCGATGAAGCGTCCCAGGTTGGCGTCGGGGATGAAGAGGATGTTGCTCTGGGGGAGCGCGCGGCAGATGGCGACGGCGTTCGACGAGGTCACGCATACGTCGCTCCAGCTTTTAATCTCGGCCGTAGAATTGACGTAGCAAACGACGGCAAGGTCGTCGACCTCGGCGCGCATACGCTCGATGGTGGCGCGGTCAACCATGTGCGCCATGGGGCAATCGGCCGCGGGCGCCGGCAGCAGCACAGTCTTTGCAGGGTTGAGCAGCTTGGCGCTCTCGCCCATAAACCGCACGCCGCACATCACGATGGTCTGCTGCGGCAGCGTGGTGGCAAGCTTGGCGAGGGCAAAGGAGTCGCCCACGTGGTCGGCGATGCGCTGGATCGCGGGCGGGGCGTAGTAATGTGCGAGGATGACGGCATCGCGCCCGCGCTTGAGCCGGACAATTTCGCGCTCGAGGCCGCTGACCTCGGTGGATGGCATATGAGACATGGAAAACCTTCCTTTGTGTTGACTCAAGCGGAGAAGTATCGTCCGCTCACGGTTTACTGTCAAGATAGATGACAAGACAGTAAAGCAAATACGGCGCAAAACCATAGTTTCGTAACTCTGCTGAAGGGTTTACGTGCTGGTCGTGGTAGGTGCCGCCAACGTGTATGATGGAGAGGTTACAAAGCGCGGCGCGTGCGGCGCCCCGACCTCTGCGAGAAAGGACAGCCTGTGGCTCAGACCGGGTTCGACCAATCCAATCAGAAGGTGCTGGTATTTGACTTTGGTGCGCAGTACGGGCAACTGATTGCCCGGCGTGTGCGCGACCTGCATGTGTACTCCGAGATCGTGCCGTGTGATATCTCGGCGGCCGAAGTTGCCGAGCTCAAGCCCTCGGCCATTATTTTGTCGGGCGGCCCGGCGAGCGTGTACGCCGAGGATGCCCCCTCCATTGACCCGGGAATCTTTGAGCTCGGCGTGCCGGTGCTGGGCTTTTGCTACGGTCACCAGATCATGGCCGTGACGCTGGGCGGCGAGGTCGCGCACTCCGAGGTGGGCGAGTACGGCCCCGCGCAGCTGGCCTGCGACACCGAGTCGGAGCTGTTCCGCGGCACGCCCATGCAGCAGACCGTGTGGATGAGCCACCGCGACGCCGTTGACCGCGTGCCCGAGGGCTTTGTGGTTACGAGCCGCACCGACGTGTGCCCCGTGGCGAGCATGGAGTGCCCGGAGCGCAAGCTCTATTCCACGCAGTTCCACCCCGAGGTGCGCCATACGGAGCATGGCAACGAGATTTTGAGTAATTTTCTCTTCAGCATCTGCGGGCTCGAGAAAAACTGGACCATGGATAACCTGGCCGAGCGTCTGACGGCCGACATTCGTGAGAAGGTGGGCGAGGACCGCGTGATCCTGGCGCTTTCGGGCGGCGTGGACTCCTCCGTGGTGGCGGCGCTCTGCTCGCGCGCTATTGGCAAGCAACTGACCTGCGTGTTTGTGAACCACGGCTTGTTGCGCAAGGGCGAGCCCGAGCAGGTGGAGGAGGTCTTTACCAAGCAGTTCGACGTGGACTTTTTCCACGTGCACGCCGAGGACCGCTACGCCGCGCTGCTTGACGGCGTGACCGAGCCGGAGCAGAAGCGCCGCATCATCGGTACGCAGTTCTGGAAGGAATTCTTTGCCGTGGCGCAGCAGCTGGAGACTGATGGGCGCCCCGTAAAGTACCTGGCCCAGGGCACGATCTACCCGGATATTATTGAGAGCGGCGCGCGCAAAACGGGTGGCAAGGCGTCGACCATCAAGAGCCACCATAACTTGATTCCGTTCCCCGAGGGTGTGCATTTTGATCTGATTGAGCCGCTCGACCACTTCTTTAAGGACGAGGTGCGCGAACTGGGCTTGGCGTTGGGTCTGCCGGACTACATCGTGTTCCGTCAGCCGTTCCCCGGCCCGGGTTTGGCGATTCGCATTATTGGTGCCGTGAGTCCCGAGAAGCTCGAGATTCTGAAGAACGCCGACGCGATCGTGCGCGAGGAGCTCGATGCGTACAACCAGCGCCTGTTCGAGGAGACCGGCGAGCGCAACAGCGAGCACAGCTGCTGGCAGTACTTCGCCGTGCTGCCCGACATCAAGAGCGTGGGCGTTATGGGCGACGAGCGGACGTACGCGCGCCCGGTCATCCTGCGTGCCGTGGAGTCGAGCGATGCCATGACCGCTGACTGGGCGAAGCTGCCGTACGATGTTCTGGCGCGGATTTCCAGTCGTATCGTGGCGGAGGTGCCGGGCGTGAACCGCGTCGCGTATGACATCACGTCGAAGCCTCCCGCGACGATCGAGTGGGAATAGTAATCAGCCCTTTGCGAGGGAGGTCGGAAACGGCCTCCCTCGTTTTTTTATTGGTTTGGTTTGCTTTACCCCGCTGCTTGCCCGCATTCGGCGTCAAGGGCGAAGGCGGGCGGGATCGTCGGCGCGGCACAATCGAGCTGCATACGTTTGCACGTATTTCTTTGTTTTCGCATGTTGTCGTGCGTCTTGCTGTAGATGCTGACAGCTTGCTACAAGGGGAGGGGAGCCCTGAGGGTTTCCCTCCTTTTTGATATGAAGGACGAGCGTCTGTGCTGGTGGATATCGGCAGAAACCAATGCGCCCCCTGCGGCGGCGATGCCGACTGGGGCGCATGCGCTTAATGATATGCGGCGCTAACAGGTGATTCGATGCCTACAGGCAGTGATTCTGGGCGACGCGCTTGAACCAGTACGCGCTGGCCTTGGGCGTGCGCTGCTGGGTTTCAAAGTCAACGTAGAAGAAGCCGTAGCGCTTGTTATAGCCGTTGGTCCAGCTGAACTGGTCCTGCAGGCTCCACATAAAGTAGCCGCCAACGTTGACACCGCATTCGATGGCCTTGAGGATCCAGCGCAGGTGGTCTTCGACGTATGCGATGCGTTCGGAATCGTCCACGGTGCCATCGACAAGCTGGTCCTTGCGACCCATGCCGTTTTCGGTGATAAACACCTGCCTGTAATTGGGATAGCGCAGTGAAATATCCATCATAAGGTCGAACAGACCCTTGGGATAGATAATCCAATCCCAGTCCGTGGTGGGAATGCCGGGGCGTACGGCGCGCTCGCCCACGCCCGCCACGCGCCAGCGACCGGTACCCTTGTCGCCAGTGCCGTTGTGATGAAGGTCGGTCTCACCGTCGAACGCCTTGAGAAAACGGCTTTGGTAATAGTTGATGCCCAGGCAGTCGTTGAGCTGCGCGGCGCGGCGCATAATCGAGAGGTCATCGTCCAAAAACTCGACTGAGCCGTTGCTCGCCTGGCAGAGGTGCTCGATGATCTGGAGCGTATCGGGCGCATAGTCGCCGCGGAAGGTGGCGTCGAGCAGCAGGCGGTTTTGCAAAACATCGTCGTTTTTGGCTGCCTGGATGTCGCCTGGGCAGGCGGGGTCATAGGGGTACTTGTATTCCAGTGCGTGGATGACGCCGATCGTTCCGGGATAGCCGCCCTGCTTGTAGGCCAAGACGGCGCGGGCGTGGGCGAGCATCATGTTGTGTTGGGCCTGCAGGCACTCGTGCAGGCAGCCCTTCTTGCCCTGCGGCCAGGTGCCTTCGACATAGCGGTTGAGCGTGGCCGCTGCGATCTCGTTGAACGTGAACCAACGGTTCACCTCGGGGTACTCGTCAAAGCAGAAGCGGGCATACGCCTCAAAGGCGTCGATGGTGTCGCGGTTGAGGAAGTCTCCGTTGGCGTAGAGCGCGGCGGGGGAGTCGAAATGGTGCAGGGTCACGTATGGCTCGACTCCGTGGGCGCGGCAGCTGGCGAAGAGGTTGTGGTAAAAGGCCACGCCTTCAGCGTTGGGCTCGCCCACGCCGCCATTGGGAAAGATGCGGCTCCAGGCGATTGAGACGCGGATGCCGTTCATGCCGAAGCGCTCGCACAGCTCGAGGTCACTATCGTAGCGGTTGTAAAAGTCACAGGCGGGCTCGGGCGAGAAGCGGCCTTGCTGGGCGAGGTAGTCGTCCCATGCGACCTTGCCCTTGCCATGGGATTGGCAAGCGCCTTCTACCTGGTAGGCGGCGGTGGCGCCACCAAAAACAAAGTTGTCGGGAAAGCGCTGGGAGGTATCGGTGGGGGAGAGGTGACTCACGGCGAATCCAATCTTGTTTGAAGGGCTGAAAGGGGTTAGGGGCGGTTCGGGAGAAGACGGCAGGGCGCGCTGCTCCCGAACCGCGGAAATGGGGGCTCTATTCGAGTGCGCTACTGCACGCGCAGGGATCTAGAGGCCCAGCTGCTGGGCTACAAATGCCAGCGATGCCTCGCCGTCGCGGGTGAGGTCGATGTACTGCTTGCCGCGGGTGACGCAACAGGCAACGCCCATACGCTCGCCGTCGGCCTTGAGGTCATCGAAGTATGACGCTGCCTGGGGCGCCAGGATAACAAGGTCAAAGTCCGGCATGATGTCCAGATGGCTGCCGTAGGCGTCCGCTGCGGTCTCAAGGTCGATGCCGTGCTCGCGGGCAGCTTTGGCCAGCGCGTTGGCGAGCAGGCCGGAGGTTCCGCCTCCCTGGCACAGGACCAGGACACGACGGCCGTTGAGCGCTGCATAGGGGTCGCTCGCAGCGGCGATAGTGCTGGACGAGGCGCTGGCAACGGCGTTATCAGATGCAGCGGGGATGGTGTTACCCGCAGGTTCTTCGTCCATAGGCTGGCCAGCGGCACGCTTTTTCTCTGCTGCCATGCTCGCGGCAGCCTGGGCGACGGCACCGGTGGCGACGCTTGCCGTGTCTGCCTTGCCCTGGAACGCCGCGTTCATGGCTGCTTGCTTCTGGGCGGCGCGCTGTGCGACCTCAGCCTGATCGGCCTCGGCTTCTTCGGCGCACTTCTCACGGTCGTACACCTTGAAGAAGGGGAAATAAATGAGGAAATCGACAATCAGCAGGGCGGGGATGAGCAGGAACGCAAGGGGCTGAAGTCCCAGGCCCATGGCGATGCCCACGGGCGCGGGGGTGGTCCAGGGAAGGCTGAACATGAAACCGTTCATACCCAAGACGTCGATGAAGAACTTGGTGATCCAGATATTGGCGATGGGCGCGAAGATGAAGGGGATGAAGAAGATGGGGTTCAAGACCATGGGAGCGCCGAAGAGAAACGGCTCGTTGACGCCAAAGCAAACCGGCACGGCTGAGGCACGGCCCACGGCGCGCATCTCTTTGGACTTGGCGAGGAAGGCGAACATGAAGCAGATCACCAACGTGGCGCCGGTGCCGCCCATGGCGACGACGAAATCCTGAAGCGGTTTGGTGAGGACGGCGGTTGCGTGCTCGCCGGCCTGGTACATGGCCATGTTGAGCTCGAGGTTGGAGATGAGGGCGGCGGAGATTGCGGGCTCGATGATGGAGGGGCCGTGGACGCCTACAAACCAGAAGAGAGACATGGCGCCGTAGATGATGGCGAGGCCCAGATAGCCATCTGCCGCGGAGAAGAGCGGCTGGAACACCTGGATAACGCCTTGGGCGAAGCAGAAGCCAAAGATGTTGCGGAATGCAAAGTCAAAGCCCCAGAAGAAGAGCAGGCAGACGCCAAAGGGGATGATGTCCTTGAAGGTCTGGGAGATATTGGGCGGCACCTGTTCGGGCATCTTGATGGTGATGTTGCGCTTGATAAAGAACTTGTAGATGATGCCGGTGGCGAACGCACAGATAAAGGCGGTTAGCAGGCCCTTGGAACCCATGTAGCCGTTGGCGAGGCCGGAGATGGAGACACCGTTATCCGTGAAGCTGATGGCGTCGCTGGAGAGCAGCAGAAAACCGATGAGCGATGCAATCATGACCGAGATGAAGTTGATCTGGTTGTTCTTTGGCAGGTCGCGATTCTGCGCATCGCAGAAGTGCTTGGCCGTGGTGGCCGCTGCGCAGATGCCGACGATGCCCATGGAGTAGTTGTAGGCCTTCATGAGAACGTCGTTGATCTCTGCCGGCCAGTAGAAGCCCCAGACATTGGGGACGGCACTGACCAAAAGAAAGATGCTGGAGACGATGATGATGGGCATGACGGAAATGAAGCCGTCGCGAATTGCCTTGAGGTACTTGTTGCGCGCGATGGCGTTGAAGAAAGGCTTGCCTTTCTCGATGAACGCTATGAGCTTTTCCATGGACCCTCCGTTTACATGGTTTTGCTTTTGCAGCCACTAAACGTGCTGATAGAGATGGCTGCCAGGGCGAGCTTGCGCTGCTTACGAGTATGTTTGCCCGGATGTTACTCGTTATGAGCACGTGCTCATTTCTACAATGAGCACGTTATCATAAGTTGATAGCGGTGCAAGGGGTGTTGGGGGTAAAGGGATGCGAGCGGTCGATTATCGGCGGCAAGCGGCGGGATAGACGTAGACAGAGGTGCGCGGAAAAGATGATAGCCTTCGTCCAATGCGCATGTGCTCTTCAGCCTGCGCTCGGTTGATGCTACATTTACCAGAACAGCAGTTTGAACAGCAATTCGAGCATCAATCTGAGAGCATGCGCAATACGAGGGGAGCCGTTGGATGGAACGAGATAACAAGATGATGGCGGTAGATTCCGCAGTGCACAAGTCTGGCAGGGCGGTGTCCATGGCAGACGTCGCCAAGCTTGCCGGCGTCTCCCGACAGACGGTGTCACGCGTGGTCAACGGGCAGGCGTGCGTGGTCGAGGAGACTCGAAAGCGCGTTATGGATGCCATGGACCAGCTTGGCTTCTACCCCAGCTTTGCCGGTAGGTCGCTGCGCGGCGGCAAGTACGGCTGCATCGGCCTGTGCATGTTCGATATCACCCATACGGGTAACGTCGCTACGCTGGAGGGGCTTATGTCCGCCGCCCGTGAGTACGGTTACGCCGTCACCTTGATCGAGTTTGATGAGAGCGAGTCCGTGCGCCTGCGGGACACCGCGCGTCGCCTGGCGGAACTCCCCGTGGACGGCATGGTGTTCAACACCAACAGGACCATCGAGGATTTTGACGAGTTCGAGCCGCTCAACGGCCTGCCCACCATCATCATCTCCATGAAGGAGCACCCGCGCTGCACCACTATCGACTCCGATCAATACGGGTGTTCGCAGCTTGTGGTCGACCACCTTCGCTCGCGCGGCCATACGCAGATCAGGCACCTGGCCGGTCCCAAAGACTCGATTACGGCGGATTTCAGGACGCGCGGTTGGCGAGACTCGCTGGAGCGCGCGGGGCTCGAAGTCGTTGAGCCCCTACACGGGGATTGGACTGCGGACAGCGGCTACGAGCTTGGCGAGAAGCTCGTCCAAGACGCTGAGATGACGGCGCTCTACGCGGCCAACGATCAAATGGCCATGGGTGCCATCATGGCGCTGCGCGCCCATGGCAGGCGTGTACCGGAAGACGTGAGCGTTATAGGCGTGGACGATTCCATGCAGGGCATGGTGCCCCACAATGACCTGACCACTGTGCGCTTCGACATGCGCGAGCGTGGTCGAAAGACGTTCGACTACTTCTTCTCCCAGCTATCGAGAGAATCAAAGGTCGAGGCGGTGCGTTTGCCGGGCGAGCTGGTCGAGCGCGGCACCGTGGCTGATTGCATATAGATGAAGAGGGGGCCGCTCGGAAGCGGCCCCCCTCATTAGTTGGGTTGTCTCAAAAGCTTGATGGCGCCTTGCGCTAGGCGAGCCTGGCTTCAAGTTGGGCGATGCGCTGGTAGGCATCGATGGTGAACTTGGTCTGCTTCTCAAGCAGCATGGTGGTCATCAGGGTGTCCTGGGCATGCACCATGATGAAGGTGACCTCCATTTCGCCGCCTCCGGCTTCCTGGGAGAGAAGCCTGGTCTGGACGTCGTGGGCGTCGATAAGAGCTTGCTTTGCAGATTCGTGAAGGGCACGCGCCCCATCGATGTCGCCTTGGCTTGCCTTCTCGCATGCAGCGATTAGGTCGGTCTGGGCGTCGCCAGCGTAGGCGACAATCTCAAAGCCGATCATCGAGATCTCTTCTTTTGATGCCATGGTTCCTCCCGTAGTATGAGCACGTGCTCATTTTGTTGCACAATTTTGCTTGCTGTTGGAATATCCGGGCAAGTCGAACAATACCATCTCAACAAAACCAAACAAGATGATACGTGATATTTACAGTGTGAGCGGCATAAAAACTGCCGTAAACGGTCTTGTACGGCTGTTTACGTGGGAAATCGTTTATTATTTCTGGCAGTCTAGAACTTAGGTGATGGATCGAGCGCCCCGGCAGAACGGGATGTACTCTTCCCAGCCAAACGTAGAATTTGCCCGAGCGCCCACCCGGATCTATGTTTGGCGACATTCCCTCCGGGTGGGCGTTCGGGCGGATGGGAATACTCCGCCATGAAGCGACTGAACCCCTACTCGGGGCTCGTCGGAGGCCTGTCCGCCGGCGAACTCGAGCTCCTTTCCGCTGCCGTCGAGGAAAGGAGGCTCAGGGAGGAGATCGGCGTCGGCACGCTCGCCGAGGCCGCCGACCGCTACCGCCCCCGCCCGGCGTGCTCCGCCTGCGGGGAGGCGTCGCCGTGGAGGGACGGGCGCGAGCCGTCCGGCGTCCGGCGCTGGCGCTGCCCGAGCTGCGGGGCGAGGTTCACCTCGCTCACGGGAACCGTCCTCGAGAACTGCAAGAAGCCACTGTCGACCTGGGTATCCTTCATTCGGCTCGCGCTGTTCGCCGTGCCGCTCGACGCCTGCGCCGAAGCCTGCCGCCCGAGAACGTGACGAGCGCGGCCATGTTGTCGATGACGGCCTCCTCGGGCACCCCGCCGAACCGGACGAACGTCGACAGCAGGCAGGCGAGCAGGTCGTCCTCGGTTCGGGTCCTGGAGTAGACGAAGTGGTGTGCGCGCGCGAGAAGCCGAGGACCGCGCTGAACACGTTGAACTCGAAGACCTCGCCGTTCGCGTCGACCATCTCAAGCCCCTCCTTCCAGTCGAACTGCAGCTGGCGGCCGGCCGGGGTCTCGAAGCGGGGGTGCGGCTCGGGGTCCGACGGCGCGGCGCACTCGATCCCCCGCTCCCGACAGTATTTCGTGAAGGCCCCGTACTTGGGCAGCGCCGCGTCGGGGTGCCGGTCGAGCAGGAACTCGTGTATGGCCTTCTTCGTGACCCCCGGCATCTCCGCCTTGCTCTCTATCACGTCCCTGAACTCGTCGAACGCGCTCCCCTTGTCGCGCCTGCGGTCCTCGACCTCCTCCGAGAAATCGCGCTTAGGCCCCCTTTCCGCCCCCAAAGGGGACCTAAACGCGATTTCTCTGCAGGGCGACACCAACGGTCGGTTTGGACGAGGCCGCGCAGGTGCTACACTGGGCGCGTGCGAACCCCTACGTCCCAGGGAGGCATCATGCATACAGACCGCATCGCCCGCGTACGGGCAAACCTCGCTGCCCGCGGGCTCACCCAGCTCATAGTGGTGGACCCGCTCTCCATCTGGTGGCTGACCGGCTACTACACCGAGCCCTACGAGCGCTTTCTCGCGCTTTTCATCCCCGCCGCGGGGACCCCGACCCTTCTGGTTAACAGGCTCTTTCCCGACGCGTCGGCAACCGGCGCGCACGTGGTCGCGTTCTCCGACACCGACGACCCCGTCCCGCTCGTCATCGAACTGTGCGATGCAGCGCGTCCGCTCGGCGTAGACAAGGAGCTCCCCGCCCGCTGGCTCGTTCCGCTCATGCAGGCAGGTGCGGCGTCGGCCTTCGCGGTCGCCTCCGATGCGGTCGACGATGCGCGCGCCCTCAAGGATGCCCGCGAGCGCGAGCTCATGCGCGCCGCCTCCCGCGTGAACGATGAGGCCATGCAGTGGCTGGTGGAGCAGGTACGGCCCGGAGCCACGGAGCTCGAGATCGCCGAGGGGCTCCTCGGCACGTACCGCCGCTTGGGCGCGCAGGACCATTCCTTCTCCCCCATCGTGAGCTTTGGCGCCAACGCCGCCGACCCGCACCACGAGCCGGACGACACCGTGCTCGAGGCGGGCGACATGGTCCTCTTCGACGTGGGCTGCAAGCGCGATTGGTACTGCTCGGACATGACGCGCACGTTCTTCACCGCCGCGCCCACTGACCACCAGCGCGCCGTCTACGACGCGGTGCGCCGGGCAAACGAGGCGGCGGAGGCCATCGTGCGCCCCGGCGTCACGTTTGCAGAGATCGATTTGACCGCGCGCCGCATCATCGAGGACGCCGGCTGGGGGCCCGCGTTCAACCACCGCCTGGGGCATCAGATCGGCCTTCAGGACCACGAACCGGGCGACGTCTCCGCCACGCACGACGAGCCCGTGCAGCCCGGGATGTGCTTCTCCATCGAGCCGGGCATCTATCTGCCCGGCGACATCGGCGTGCGCATCGAGGACCTCGTCATCGTGACGGAGGACGGCTGCGAGGTGCTGAACAGCTACCCCAAGGAGCTCACCGTGCTCTAAGACCCGGGCTGCAGCGGGTCGAGATGCAGGAATCCCCCTGCAGATTCCCCAGGCAAACATTCCGCAGGCCGTAAGGCGGAGGGCGTTTGCGTAAGAGGTGCAGGGGGATTCCGTTGGGAATCGAGACCTCGCCTAGAAGTCCACGTCCACGTCGTTGTAGACGCACTCGAGCAGCTTCTCCATCTCCTCGGGCGTGGGCTGGCGCGGGTTGGACCCGGTGCAGGCGTCACCGATGGCATCGACGGCGACGCGGCTCTTCTTCTCCTCGAACTCGGCGTAGTCGATAATCGACTCGTCGGCCTTCACGCCGCCCTTACCGTAGTTCTTGATGCCCTGCGGAATGTTGAGCACGTCGTTGAGGTCGCGGATCTTCTGCACCAGCGAGGCGACGAGCTCGTCCTCGGTCTCGCCGGCGAGGTGCAGGACCTCCTTGGCGATATAGGCGTAGCGGCTCTTGGCGCGGGCGTCCTTGCTGTTGAACTGAATGACCTTGCCGAGGTACATGGCGTTGGCGCAGCCATGGATGATATGGTCGCCCGTAAAGGCGGCACCGGTCTTGTGCGCCATGGAGTGCACGATGCCGAGCAGGCCGGACGAGAACGCGATGCCGGCGATGCACTGCGCCTCATGCATGTGCTGGCGCGCCTCGTGGTCGCCCTCGTAGCTCTTGGGCAGCCACTCCACGATCTCGCGGATAGCGTGCAGCGCGTTGGCGTCAGTGAACATCGAGCCCGCGGTGGAGACGTAGGCCTCGATGGCATGGGTCAGCGCGTCCATACCGGTGTGCGCGCAGAGCTTCTGCGGCATGGTGTAGGTGAGCTCGGGGTCGACGATCGCAACGTCCGGGGTGATGTTGAAGTCGGCGAGCGGGTACTTGATGCCCTTCTCGTAATCGGTGATGACGGAGAAGGCGGTCACCTCGGTCGCCGTGCCGGACGTGGAAGCGATGGCGCAGAACTTGGCCTTGGTGCGGAGCTCGGGGAAGCTGAAGGGGACGATGGCCTCCTCGAACGTCTCGTTGGGATACTCGTAGAACAGCCACATGGCCTTGGCCGCATCGATGGGCGAGCCGCCGCCGATGCCCACGATCCAGTCGGGCTGGAACTCCTCCATGGCCTTCGCGCCGCGCATCACCGTGTCGACGGACGGGTCGGACTCGACGCCCTCGAAGATCTCGACCTCGAAGCCCGCCTCCTTAAGATCCGCCTCGACG
>CASEER010000015.1:0-1253 GCA_949287085.1 uncultured Coriobacteriaceae bacterium | reverse complement strand
CCCTTGAGGTTTTTCACCTCGTGGCGGGCACCCTCGCCAAAGTACAGGTCTCGCGGATTGGTAAAGCGTCCCATGGGAACCTCCTGTCTGGCGCCCGGCTGCAGGGGCGCCGCATCACGGCCGAGGGCACTGGGCCCCCATGCCTTGCAAGCGTCCGCGCCATCTGCGCGAACATCTGAAGGAATTGTACCTTCCGCGCGGGCATCTTATACGCCCGCCGCCCGAGGCGCCGCGATGCCCTTACTATGGATGGGCCCATCCCCCATCCGTTCCCCGCCTCGGAGGCTCCCGTGCCCCATCTTAAAACCGGAGACCGCGCCCTCATCGTCATCATCGCCCTCATCGCAGCAGGCGGGCTCCTATGGTTCGGCGCGCAAGCGCTCACCGGCGAATCCGATGCCGCGGATTCCGTCGTCGTCTGCCAGACGCGCGAGGGCTTCTACCGCGTCGACCCTCTCGATGGGGACACCGCCTACACCGTCACCACCGCCGAGGGAGAGAACCGCGTCTCCATCGCACACGGCACCGTCGACGTCACCTGGGCAGATTGCTCCAACCAAGTGTGCGTCGACCACGACCCCATCAGCGCGGTGGGCGACCAGATCGTCTGCCTGCCGCACGGCATGGTGCTCGAGATCGTCGCCGACGAGGCGGACGCCGCGCAGCTTATGTGATATACAGAGGGCCCGCCCGCGCGCCGCGGGATATCCATCGGGTGTGATAACCTATCATGTTTACCAAAGGTGCCCTGAGCCCCTTTGGCCCATCGTCGAGTATCATCCAACGCGAAGGGAGGCGCCGTGGCGTTCGACCCCATACAAGAAGACTGCCTGCGCCTTACCCTGGAGGCGCTCCGGCGCGAGAACATCTTCCCCTTGGAGAACGCGCCGTTCATCCAGACGTGCATGGACCGCTATCAGGAAGACCCCGCACAGCTCATCGTGCATGACCGCGACCGGTCGTTCCATCTGGTCGCGCTGGCGTGCGAAGCCGTCGATTACCGCGCGCCGTTTGTGACCGACGAGGCAGAGGCCGAGCGCCTCACCGACCGCGCCGAGCACCAGCTCAAAGAGGCATGCGACCTCGACGCCGAGAATTGGGACGCCCAGCGCATGCTCGTCGCGCTCACCGCGCCCACCAACGACGCCTACGTCGCCTACCTGATCGACCGTCGCCCCGAGGTCGCCGAGAGCGTCCGCACCCGCACCTCACAGGCAACGGACCCCTACGACCAAGAGTTTATGAGGGACCTT
>CASEER010000014.1 GCA_949287085.1 uncultured Coriobacteriaceae bacterium | reverse complement strand
GTGCCGCGGTCCGGCTGACGGCTGCGGCCCTGTCCCTTCTGCTTCTGCTGCTCCTGACCGGATGCAGTCTGTTTTCCGGTGCTCGCCTCCATGGAGCGCACGGGCATGTACGTGGACCCCGACCGTCTGCACGCGCTTGGCGACGAGCTCGGTGGGCAGATTGACGAGCTCGCACGCCGCATTCGCGAGATGGCGGACGACGAAACGTTCAACATCGCCAGCCCCATGCAGCTCAGCCACATCCTCTTCGACGTGATGGGCCTGCCCACCAAGGGGCTCAAGAAAACGCAGCGCGGCTACTATTCCACGAACGCGCGGGTGCTCGAGGAGCTCGCGCGCGACAACGAGTTCGTGCGGCTCGTCCTGGAGTACCGCGAGAAGACCAAGATCAAATCGACGTATCTTGACACGCTCGGCGCGCTCAGGCGCTTAGACGGGCGCGTGCACACCACGTACAACCAGACCATCACGGCGACGGGACGCCTTTCGAGCTCTAACCCCAACCTGCAGAACATCCCCACCCGCTCGGAGCTGGGGCACACGGTTAAGACGGCGTTCTCGGTGGCTCCGGGGTGCGTGTTCCTGGCGGTGGACTACTCGCAGATCGAGCTCAGGCTGCTCGCGCACCTTTCGGCCGACGAACACTTGGTGGCGGCCTTCAACGAGGGTGAGGACTTTCATGCCGAGACTGCGGCGCGCGTGTTTGGTGTGCCGGTGGAAGAGGTCACGCCGCGGCTGCGCAGCCGTGCGAAGGCGGTGAACTTTGGCATCGTGTACGGCCAGCAGGCCTACGGGCTCTCGCAGTCGCTCGACATCCCCATGGCCGAGGCGCGCCAGATGATCGATCGCTACTTTGAGGCGTATCCGGGCGTGCGCACCTACCTCGACCGCACGGTGGCCGAAGCGAGGCGCACCGGATATGCCGAGACCATGTTTGGCCGCAGGCGTCCCATTCCCGAGCTCAAGATGCGCAACCCCGCGCAGCGGAGCTTTGGCGAGCGCACGGCGATGAACCACCCCATGCAGGGTACCGCGGCCGACATCATCAAGATTGCCATGGCACGCGTGGCGCGGCGTCTGCGCGACGAGGGGTTCCGCGCGCGCATGATCTTGCAGGTGCACGACGAACTTGATTTTGAGTGCCCCGAGGACGAGGTCGAGTTGCTCACCGCCATGGTACGCGAGGTCATGGAAGGCGTGGTCAAGCTCCGTGTTCCGCTCATTGCCGAGGCTTCCTGCGGTACCACCTGGGCGGACGCGAAGTAGCGGTTGACGCCGGGGGTTGATCCCACCGTGCCGGTCGTCAAGAGGGGCGGGCGGCGCTGTGACGGATAAACGACCGTGCACAGGAGGCTCGGTGACGAGCAAACGATCGAGGGCGTGCGCGCCGGGGGAACGCCTGTAAGGGCCATCCCGCGGCGCGCTGCCATCGAGCGCTCGCGTCATCCTATTGCGGAAACGTTTACTCAGCAGTATACTCGCCCTGTGAGTAATCGTTTACCCTACAAATGAGTTCTGCGCTCTTTGTTCGGCAGACTGCTATTCGCCTCGCTACGTGTACCAACCATGTGCCTCGTCCAAAGCGGGGCACACACAAGGAGGACCCATCTATGCAGCTCTATCCCAGTATGATGTGCGCCGATTACGGCAATCTTGCGGCTGAAGTTGCAGCGCTCGATGCCGCCGGTGCAGATTCGTTCCACTGCGACGTGATGGACGGCGTATTTGTGCCCAACATCACCATGGGCCTCATGGACATCAAGGCGGTGCGCGCAGCCACTAACAAGCCGCTCGACGTGCACCTGATGATCGAGAACCCGCTGAACAAGCTCGACCTCTTTGTGGACGCCGGCGCGGATATCATCTACATCCATCCCGAAAGCGAGCGCTTTGTGGCCAAGGCACTCGTCGCCATTCGCGAAAAGGGCTGCAAGGCAGGTCTTGCTATCGATCCGGACACGCCGGTTTGCGCTATCGAGGACCTGCTGCCCATTGTTGACTATGTGATGGTCATGACGGTGAACCCCGGTTTTGCGGGCCAGAGCTTCCTTGAGTTCACGCTGCCCAAGATCGAGCGCCTGGCTGCCCTGAAACAGGAGCACCCCTTCACGCTCGTTATCGACGGTGCGTGCAGCCCCGAGCGCATCGAGCAGCTTTCGGCTCTGGGCGCTGATGCCTTTGTGCTTGGCACGAGCGCGCTGTTTGGTAAGGGCGATTATGCGGAGAGCATGGCGCGCCTGCGCGCTCAGGAAGGGTAGCGGCAGCCGGCTGCTCTGCGCCGGGGCTCTCTGGAGATGGCATCTGCCCGCACTGAGCTGGGGCGCTCTGGGAGATGGCAGCTGGTTGCTTTGTGCCGGCGCGCCCAAGAAGGATACCTTCGGCCGGCGACTTTGTGCCGGCGTGCGTGGGGCATTATCCGCTTGGGAGCGTTGATCGATGAGGTGGGGTCGGCGTTGTGTCGGCCCTGAGCATCAAGAAGGGAACCACATATGAAGATCGGTATCGGTAACGACCACGTGGCGGTGGAGCTCAAGAACATTATCAAGGAGCACCTTGAGGAGCAGGGATACGAGGTGGTGGACTTTGGCACCAACAGCACCGAGCGCTTTGATTACCCCATTTCGGGCTACAAGGTGGGCAAGGCCGTGGCGGCGGGTGAGGTTGACCTCGGCGTGCTCATCTGCGGCACGGGCGTTGGGATTAGCCTCGCGGCCAACAAGGTGCACGGCGTGCGCGCCTGCGTGTGCTCCGAGCCGTATTCGGCCAAGCTGAGCCGCGAGCACAACAACACGAACATCATTGCCTTTGGTGCCCGTGTGGTGGGGCCGGAGCTCGCCAAGATGATCGTGGACGAGTGGCTTGGCGCCGAGTTTCAGGGCGGCCGCCATGCGCGTCGCGTCGAGATGCTTGCCGAGATCGAGGAGATGCAGAGCCTCAAGGCGGCGGAATAGTCAAAACAGTCAGTCAGGTTGTATCGTTTGGTAAACGATGCCGAGAGGTCCAATTTGGGGACGGGTTCAAATTGACCGCTTGTGGTCAAGACGACCGCGTCCCCAAACTACAAATTGATTGTTCGCGGTCAAGGTAAAAGCGCCCCCAAATTGAGCTACCGTGCCCCCACAGTGCTCGCGCGCTCGACGAGCTCGACGGGGACGACGGTTTCCACAGGTGCCTGCTCGCCAACAATAAGACGCAGCAGCGCGGCGCAACCCTCGTGGGCGAGTTTCTGGGGAAACCGCTGCACGCTTGTGATCGACGGCGTGGCAATCCGCGTGTAGATGGAGTCGTCAAAGCCAACGAGCTTAACCGTGCCGGGCACGTCCACCGCAGCTGCTTGCAGCGCCGCAAGCGCGCCCACCGCGGCGTGGTCGCTCACCGCAAAGATGCCGTCCAGCGGCCGGCCCTCGGCTAAAAACGCTTTGACCAGCTGCTCGGCCTCGTCCATGCTGGGCCTGTGGCCCGGCAACAACAGCCGGTAGGTGTCGCTGGCGGGAATGCCGTGCTGCGCAAGCGCGCGCTGGTAGCCGCGTTCACGGTTTTGCTTGTTAAGATCCTCGACCGCGCTTGTAATAAACAAAATGTGGTGGCATCCGCATGCAATCAGGTGCTCCGTGGCCAGCAGACCGCCGCGCTCGTCTTCCGAAATCACGCGCGGAATGCTTGAGTCCACACCCGGGTAGCGGTCCACGCACACCACGGGGATGCTCTGCGGAATGGCCTCCTCGCTCAGGGCGTTGGAGCCGCTGATGCAAATGATGCCGTCCACGCGCTTGCTCACGAGCGTGCGGATGTAGCTGCGCTCGCGCTCGTCGTTGTTGGCGGAGTTGCACACAAACACCGAGTAACCGCTGCGCGCGAGCTCCTGCTCGGCATAGAGCGCAAGGGTGGAATAAAAGTCGTTCGAGATGTCGGGCACAATCATGCCGATGGTTTTTGATTGCGAGCTCCGCAGGCTCTTGGCCGCCATGTTGGTCACGTAGCCGCACGATTTGATGGCCTCGAGCACGCGCTGGCGCGTGGCCTCGGAAAAGCGGCCGTTGTTGTTGATGACGCGGGAGACCGTGGCAATAGAGACGCCCGCCATCTGGGCGACGTCGCGGATCGAGGCGGGTTTGCGTGAATCCATGGGACTTCCTTGGTGAGATGTGATCGGGCGCAAGGCGTAGCGAGACGAAGACGGGACAGGGTGGGTTCGAGGTGCGGCCGAGCGCCTCGGTTGGGGCGGGGCAGGCGCGCGGTGCGGCCCAATGGCTCGGGCGGGGCAGGCGCGGAGCGAGTCGGGCGCCTCGGGCGAGCTCGAAGTGCGGTCGGGCGCAGAACATGACGTGCTGGACGCCGACCGGTCCCGCCGAAGGATACATACATCTGAGAAACAGCGCGGAAACGTTTTCTCATCTGTTACTCACTACTATAGTAGAGGCGCGGCTATAGGAGAAGCACGGGCCGCGTGCGGAGCGGTTTATACCGTTTTGTCATGATTGCCGTTGCGCGTCGGCATGTCGTCTGCGTGCATGGCGGAATGCGCTACGATACACGCGTACGACGCGCCGCTGCCCTGGGAAGCGGCCAGCAATAGCGGTAATGAAAGGCGTGCCATGGCTCAGCTGTCAACCGTTCATGACGACGATCTCTCGCACATCAAGCTCATTGCGACCGATATGGATCGCACGCTGCTCGCCGACGACGGCACCATGCCGCCGCAGATGCACGAGCTCATTGAGCGCATGGACCGCGCGGGGATTTTGCTGTGTGCGGCGAGCGGCCGGCCCAACTATACGCTGCGCGATATGTTCCCCGATGCCGACCGTATGGCGCTGGTGGCCGATAACGGCGGTGCGGTGTTTTGCCGGGGCGAGCTGATTTCGACGAGCCTCCTCGCCGTTGATACGTACCAGGAGCTCATCGCGTTCACCGCGGCGGACGGGCGCGGCGTGAGCACGGTGTGCGGCATCGACGCGTGCCAGATTCAGAAGGACGAGCGCCGCTACGATGACGTGTTTCGGCGCTTTTACACGCGGATCGATTACATTGACCGGCTTGAGGACCTCACCTGCGACGTGAACAAGTACACGGTGTATTACCCGGCGGGGGATAGCGAGGACGTGTTCGGGTCGTACTTGGACGCGTGGAGCGACCGCCTGGCGGTGACGGTGGGCGGCAAAGAGTGGATTGACGTGATGAATAAGGGCGTCAACAAGGGCGTGGGACTTGCACAGCTGTGCGACCACCTGGGCATTTCGCTCGCGGATACGCTGGCGTTGGGCGACACCTACAACGATATCGAGATGCTCGAGGCGGCGGGCCACGGGTACGTGATGGCCAATGCCGACGAGCATATGCATGCCCATGCCAGCTTTATGGCGCCTTCCAACAACGAGCGCGGCGTTGCGCAGGTGGGGGGTCCGTGGGGGGTGGGGTGGGTCCGCGCCACACACCACCATTTTTTTTGTGCTTGGTGGGTTCATGCCCCACGTCCCCAACCAACCCATCCTGTCCCTACAGGGGAGTTGGAAACAAACGAGAAACATTGGGGATTTTGGTTGCGGAGGCAGCGCTCTGCCGGTAACATACCTTCCAACGCGAAGCGGCTACCGCTCGCGGATTCGTAATTGCGTTTGCATACGGCGAAAGGTACCAACGGTGCACACCGAGACGGCGACATACAAGAGCATGGTGGTCTCCGCCATCCTGCTCGGCCAGAGTGCCGTCGATGCACAGAACCGACGCCAGCGCGCAATTACCCGACGACGATAATCGGTCGTCTCTGTTTGCGCGGGCATCGCGCATCCCCAGAGTCCCGATAAGGTTTGTCGTCGTTTCCTCCGGGTGATGTCGCTCATGTTACGCCTCTGCGCGCCGTGCGGCATATCTCCACACAGAAGCAACCTCATACCGTAGCTCGCCTCTCTGTCGACACATACCTAAGGTAAGGCAGCTGCACCTTTTCGGGCTCGTCCCTCGTGTTGTATGGTTCAAGAAAGGACGTACCCATTATGAGCAAGGACAAAGTCGTACTCGCGTATTCCGGCGGTCTGGACACCTCGGTCTGCATCAAGTGGTTGCAGGAAGAGAAGGGCCTCGACGTCATCTGCGTGCTCGGCAACGTGGGCCAGGAGCTCCACGGCTTGGAGTACAAGAAGCAAAAGGCGCTCGACCTAGGCGTCATTGCCTGCCACGTGCTCGAGCTCAAGGACGAGTTCGCGGACGAGTACCTCACCAAGGCCATCGCCGCGAACTCCATGTACGAGAACAAGTACCCGCTGCTCTCGGCCCTCTCGCGCCCGCTGCTTGCCGCCAAGCTCGTGGACATCGCGCACCAGTACGACGCCAAGTACGTGGCGCACGGCTGCACGGGCAAGGGCAACGACCAGGTGCGTTTTGAGGCGTCGATTCTCACCCTCGATCCGGACCTCAAGGTCATCGCGCCGGTGCGCGAGTGGGATCTTAAGAGCCGTCCCGACGAGGTCGCCTATGCGCACGAGCACGGCGTGCCGGTGCCCGAGGGTGCCAACGACAACCCCTACTCCATCGACGACAACCTGTGGGGCCGCGCGATTGAGTGCGGTGTGCTCGAGGATCCGTGGAACGAGCCCCCGCACGACGTGTGGGTCATGACCAAGGACCCGGAGGAGACCCCGGACACCCCTACGTACGTGGACGTTGACTTTGAGCAGGGCGTGCCGGTGGCGCTCGACGGCCAGAAGATGCCGCTCGCAGCGCTCGTAGAGAAGCTTAACCAGATCGCCGGCGACAACGGATACGGCCGTCTTGACCTGATGGAGAACCGCATGGTGGGCCTCAAGTCCCGCGAGTGCTACGAGGTGCCAGCGGCGCTCACGCTCATCACCGCGCACAAGGCGCTCGAGGACCTCACGCTTGAGCGCGACGTGCTCCACCAGAAGCTCTACCTCGAGCAGACCTGGGCCACCTGCGTCTATAACGGCCAGTGGTTCAGCCCGCTCAAGAAGGCGCTCGATGCCTTCATGGCCGAGACCCAGAAGTTTGTGACGGGCACCGTGCGCCTCAAGTTCTTCAAGGGCCACTGCACCGTCATGGGCCGCAAGAGCCCCTGCTCGCTCTACGACTACGGTCTGGCTACCTACGACCGCGACACCACCTTTGACGAGAAGGCCGCTGTGGGCTTCATCGAGATCGAGACCCTCTCGCTCAAGACCTGGGCAAAGATGCAGGGTCCGACCTCGGCGGCTGCCAAGGAGCTTGCGTAGGGCTAGGGGACTTGCGCAATGCCAGGAAACTTGCGTAGGGACAAGAAGCTTGCGTAAGCGACGCTGGCGATTTGTTGACGGCGCGCTGTGCGCTGGGTGCGGCGCGCTTGCATACACACGTGCATACGACGGGGGATTACCATGTGGAGTGTTGTGATTGATACCAAAAAGGCGCAGGCCGTGCCGCCGTCGCTCAAGGAGTGGACGTCCCAGGCGCACAAGGGCCCGCGCATGCTCGTCGCCGAGCTATGCCAGGATACGGCGGCCGAGAAATCCAACGTCGCGGCGTCCGCGCCGTGCTACTCGCTCAAGGCGTGGACGAGCGAGCTGGGCCCGCGCGCTATGGTCGCGCATCTGGCGGGTTAACCAAAACGAGCTCATGTGGCCAGCCGGGTCGTTTTACCATAGGGGAGACGGCCCGGCTGGATTGCTGTTGGCATGTATGCGAGCAGCCCGGCGAGGCAAACGTGCCGTAAGAAGAGGAGGTCCAGCGCATGGCGCTGTGGGGTGGCAGATTTGAAGAAGACGCGGCGCCGGTGACGCAGGAGTTTGGCGCGTCGCTTCCGGTGGACAAGGCGCTGTACAAGCAGGATATTGCGGGCTCGATCGCGCATGCGACGATGCTTGCCGAGCAGGGGATCATAAGCCACGAGGATGCGGATGCCATCTGCGCGGGGCTAAAAAGCATCGAGGCAGATATTGATGCGGGCGCGTTTACGTTCAACATTGCCGACGAGGACATTCACATGGCAATCGAGAGCGAGCTCACGCGGCGCATTGGCGAGCCGGGCGGCCGCCTGCATACGGGGCGCTCGCGGAACGACCAGGTTGCGACCGATACGCGCCTGGGGGCCAAGGCGCTCGCCAAAGACCTGATGGAGGCCAACCTGGGCCTGCGCCGTGCGCTGCTGAGCGCGGCTGAGGATGCGGGCGACGCGGTGCTGCCCGGTATGACGCACCTGCAGCACGCGCAGCCGGTGCTCTTTGCGCATCACCTGCTCGCCTATGTGTGGATGCTCGGCCGCGACTTTACGCGCCTGAACGCAGCATTTAACGCGGCGGATCTGTCGCCGCTCGGGGCCGCGGCGCTCGCCGGCACCACCTATCCGCTCGATCGCCGCATGACGGCGGGGCTCCTGGGCTTTTCGGGCGTGGTCGAAAACTCGCTCGATGCGGTGTCCGACCGCGACTTTTTGCTCGACCTTGAGTACGCGTGCTCCGTCATGGCCATGCACCTGTCGCGCCTTGCCGAGGAGATCGTGCTGTGGAGCAGCCAGGAGTTTGGCTTCATTACGCTGTCCGATGCGTACTCCACGGGCTCGTCCATCATGCCGCAGAAGAAGAACCCCGACTTTGCCGAGCTCATCCGCGGCAAGACCGGCCGCGTGGTGGGCGACCTGGTGCAGCTGCTCGTGACCATGAAGGGGTTGCCGCTTGCCTATAACAAGGATATGCAGGAGGACAAGGAGGGCGCGCTCGATGCGGCCAAGACGCTTGCGCAGTGCCTAGCCGTGATGACGGGCATGGTGAGTACGTGGACGGTGAACGCCGACCGCATGCGCGCGGTCATGCACCGTGGGCACTTGGCGGCGACCGATGTGGCTGATTACCTGGCTAAGCGCGGCATGCCGTTCCGCGAGGCGCATGCTGTGGTGGGCCATTTGGTGCTTGAAGCCGAAAAACGCGGCTGCGACATCGCGGACCTGCCGTTTGAGGTGTTTGAGCAGGCGAGCGAGCTATTTGGGCGCGATATTACCAAGGCGCTCGACTTGGATGCCATCGTGGCGGCGCGCACGACCGAGGGCGGTACGGCGCCGACGGCCGTGGCGGAGCAGATGAAGCGCGCCCGCGCCCGCTACCTCGTTGACGAAAACGCCGTCAAACTCCTTGCCCCCGTTATCCCCTTTGGGCATTTGGGTCATTTGGGGACAGGTTCAAACTGACCCATTTCGGTCAGAAGATAAAATTTCCCCTGTCCTCATTTCACGTTATTGGTGGGAGCTGACGTAGCTTTCGTCGATAGTGATCTTGGCGATGCTCCGCGGGAAGTGGTCTTGCACCAACTTGGCCACGCGCTGGCGGAGCTCCTCGGGCGAAAGCGACAGGTCCGCGGGGCGCACGCAGTCAAAGATCACATTCGTGTGCGTGGGCCCCGGCACGCAGCGCAGGTCGTGCACGGTAATGCGCGGATCGATCTGTTGCACCGCGTGCGCGATCCAGTGGCGCATATCGCGCACCTCGGGGTCGTCGGTCACGATGGGGTCGTAGTGAAGCGTCACGATGAGCCCATCGTTCGTCTTAAAATCCTGCTCGATGTTGTCGATCAGGTCGTGGCTCTCCAGCGGATCGGCCTCGGCGGCCATCTCGACATGCGCGCTCGCAAACTGCCGCCCGGGGCCGTAATCGTGCACCATCAGGTCGTGCGTGCCCAGCACGCCCGGGTAGCTCATGATCTTCTGATGGATATGTTCGACCAGCTCGGGCGAGGGCGCCTGGCCCAGCAGCGGGCTGATCGTGTCGCCCAGCAGCCCCACGCCGCTCCAGCAAATAAAGAGCCCCACGGCCGTGCCCGCCCAGCCGTCGAGGTCGATGCCTGCAGCCTGCGAAATGCACGCGCACACCAGCACCGCGGCGGTGGTGATCACGTCGTTGCGCGAGTCGATGGCCGTCGCCTCAAGCGTGTCGGACTCAATGCGCTGGCCCACCGTGCGGTTAAACGTCATCATCCACAGCTTGACGACGATGGAGAGCAGCAGCACGACAACGAGCGCGGCCGAAAACTCGGTGGGCTCGGGGTTCAAGATCTTTTGCACGGACGAGATGACCAGGTTGATGCCAATAGCCAGTACCAGCGCCGCAACCACCAGGCCCGCGAGGTACTCGTAGCGGCCGTGGCCGTAGGGGTGCTCGGGGTCGGCCGGCCTGCTCGCCAGCTTAAAGCCCAGCAGGCTCACGATGTTGGACGCCGCGTCCGACAGGTTGTTCACGGCATCGGCCACAATGGACACCGAACCCGAAATAAGGCCGATCGCACCCTTGCTCAGGCAGAGCAAAATGTTGCAGCAAATGCCTACGATGCCCGCAAACTGCCCGTACCGCGTGCGCACGGCAGGCGTGTCGGTTTGCTCGGCGTCTTTCACAAAGTGGCGGATCAGCCATTCGGTCATACCAATGCTCCTTGCAGCTTCTCACATAAATAGCGACTAATTCTAGCGCGTTCGGCCGTCGTAAGAGCTGCAAAACCGGTCCTGAAACATGGTGCTGGAGCAGCCGGCCGCAACCAGTTGCTCCAGCACCTCATCGCGCGCCCGCAGCCGGGTGCTCGCTCACAGCAGGCCGCACGTTCTCGCCCCCAGCCGCACGTCCGCACCCGGGTGCCCGCCCCAACCGGCTACCTTGCCAGCGGCAACCTACGCTTCCGCTAGGTGGTAGTAGTGGCCGAGCGCATCGGCTGCAAGGATGGCATCGCACACCATCTGGGGCGTTACGGCAAAGGGCATGTTACCCATGGTGTCCGTTGGCGCGCACGCCTGCTCGGCCACCGCCATCAGGCGGTCGCGGTCGGCGCTCTCAACACCCAGGTCTTCGAGCGTGGTGGGAAGCCCCAGCTCCATGCAGAAGCCGAGCACCTCCTCGAGCTCTTCGGTGGGCGCGTTCTCAAGCACCAGCTGCACGATGGTGCCAAACGCAACCTTTTCGCCGTGCAGGTACGCGTGCGTTTGGGGCAGGAGCGTCATGGCGTTGTGCACCGCGTGCGCGCACGCGAGCCCGCAGCTCTCGAAGCCAATGCCCGAAAGCAGCGTGTTGGCCTCGATAATGCGTTCGACCGCCGGGGTGCACGCGCCGGCCTCGAGCGCCACCTTGGCCTTGACGCCGTCGGCCATAAGGGTGTCGTAGCAGAGCTTGGCGAGGGCGAGCGCCGCGTTTGTGGCCGTGCCGCCGGCGCAGGTCGTAGCCTCGCTCGCCACGCAGGCGCGCGCTTCGAAATACGTGGCTAGCGCGTCGCCCATGCCCGAGGTCAGGAGCCGCTCGGGCGCGCCGGCAATGACCGAGGTGTCCATGAGTACGACGTTGGGGTTCTGCGGCAGGTAGAGGTAGCGGTCAAAGGTGCCGTCGTCGTGGTAGATCACCGAGAGCGCGCTGCACGGCGCGTCGGATGAGGCCGCCGTAGGGCACACCACAACGGGCACGCCCAGCTTGTAGGCCACGGCCTTGGCGGTGTCGAGCACCTTGCCGCCGCCAATGCCTGCGATAACGCTTGCGCCCGCGGCCTGTGCCACCGCGCAGATGCGATTGATTTCGGTGTCGGAGCACTCGCCCCCAAACGCCTCGAACGCAATGGTTGCGCCCGCGTTTGCGCAGCTCTGCTCAACAGCGGCGCTAACGCGCTCAATGCCCCGGGGCGAGGCGATGGCGAGCGCCGCGGAGCCGAGCGGTGCGACGTAGGTGGCAAGTTCGGCCAGGGCATGGGGACCTTGGATATATTTACTGGGGCTGTTGTAGATGCGGGGCATAGTCATCCTCTCTCGCGGTGCGCGCCCAACGCGCGCTACGCACCTTGTACCCACGCACCCGCACGGGGCAACGCATGGCATAAACGTGCGCCCCTGTTCGCGCGGGGCAACGCGTGGCAAAAACGTGCCCCCCCCGCAACACAACATCTTGGTCAAGAGTCGATTGCAACCGTTCACCGAATCGTGTTGGGCACGACTTGTGGAGCGACATCCACGAATGGCTGAGGGGGCCTTGGAGCGCAACCGCAGGTGGGGGAGGTGGGTCTTTTTGTTGACCCCACGCTGTCGGTCCGCTCGACTAATGCGTCGCAAAAATAACCAATTATGCTGACCTGCTAAAACACAAGATATAGTGTACCGTCTGCAAAACTCCACACCATGTAGTGCGTGCTGCTAGCGTAAGATTAGGAACGCTAAACGATAGGAAGGTTCCCATGAAGATCATCAAGCGCAGCGGCATTGAGGTCGCCTTCGACATCACCAAGATCGAGAACGCCATCCGCGCAGCCAACAAGGACGTGCAGGAGGCGGATCGCCTGACCGAGCGCCAGGTTGTCTACGCGGCGCAGAACGTGGCGGAAGCGTGCGAGAACGCCGGCCATACCGTCGCCGTCGAAGAGATTCAGGACATGGTCGAGGACGAGCTCATGAAGCTCGACAAGTTTGAGGTCGCGCGCAAGTACATCATCTATCGCTACGTGCAGAGCCTCAAGCGCACCAAGAACACCACCGACGACAAGATCCTTTCGCTCATTGAGTGCAACAACGAAGAGGTCAAGCAGGAGAATTCCAACAAGAACCCCACGGTTAACTCGGTGCAGCGCGACTACATGGCGGGCGAGGTCTCCAAGGACCTGACCCAGCGCGTGCTGCTGCCGCAGGACGTGGTCGATGCCCATAACGAGGGCCTTATCCACTTCCACGACTCGGATTACTTTGCGCAGCACATGCACAACTGCGACCTCGTGAACCTCGAGGACATGCTGCAGAACGGCACGGTCATCTCGGGTACGCTCATCGAGCGTCCGCACAGCTTCTCGACCGCCTGCAACATCGCCACGCAGATCATCGCGCAGGTGGCAAGCTGCCAGTACGGCGGCCAGTCCATCAGCCTCACGCACCTGGCGCCGTTTGTTGACGTGAGCCGCCAGAAGATTCGCCGACAGGTGGAAGCCGAGCTTGCCGAGCTGGGCGTCGACGCCAGCGAGGAGAAGGTGGCCCATGTGGTGGAGGAGCGCCTGCGCGACGAGATTCGCCGCGGCGTGCAGACCATCCAGTACCAGGTCGTGACGCTCATGACCACCAACGGCCAGGCACCGTTTGTGACCGTGTTCATGTACCTGGGCGAGGCACGCAACGAGGCCGAGAAGCACGATCTGGCCATGATTATCGAAGAAACGCTCCGCCAGCGCTACGAGGGCGTGAAGAACGAGCAGGGCGTGTGGATCACGCCGGCGTTCCCCAAGCTCATCTACGTGCTCGACGAGGACAACGTCTACGAGGACAGCCCGTACTTCTACCTCACGCAGCTTGCGGCCAAGTGCACCGCCAAGCGCATGGTGCCCGATTACATCTCGGCCAAGAAGATGCGCGAGCTCAAGCTCTCCAAGGGCGAGAAGCCGGGCGAGGGCGACGTGTACACCTGCATGGGGTGCCGCAGCTTCCTCACGCCCGACCGCTCGGGCAACGGCTACAACAACGTGGCGCGCGCCAAGAACTACGAGCCGGGCAAGCCCAAGTACTACGGCCGCTTTAACCAGGGCGTGGTGACCATCAACCTGCCCGACGTGGCGCTTTCTTCGCATGGCGACGAGAAGAAGTTCTGGGAGATCTTTGACGAGCGCCTGGAGCTCTGCCACAAGGCACTGCGTTGCCGTCACGAGCGCCTTAAGGGCACGCTGTCCGATGCGGCGCCGATTCTGTGGCAGTACGGTGCCCTTGCGCGCCTGAATAAGGGCGAGACCATCGACAAGCTGCTCTACGGTGGCTACTCCACGATCTCGCTCGGCTACGCGGGCCTCTACGAGTGCACCAAGTACATGACGGGCGCTTCGCATACCGACGAGCGCGGCAAGGACTTTGCGCTTTCGGTGATGCAGCACATGAACGACAAGTGCGCCGAGTGGAAGGCTGCCGAGGACATTGACTACTCCATCTACGGCACGCCGCTCGAGTCCACGACGTATAAGTTTGCCAAGTGCCTGCAGCGCCGCTTTGGCATTATTCCGGGCGTGACGGACAAGGGCTACATCACCAACAGCTACCACGTGCACGTGACCGAGGAGATCGACGCGTTTGACAAGCTCAAGTTTGAGAGCGAGTTCCAGGCGCTCAGCCCCGGCGGCGCGATCAGCTATGTCGAGGTGCCCAACATGCAGGACAACCTCAAGGCCGTGATCCGCGTGATGCAGTATATCTACGAGAACATCATGTACGCGGAGCTCAACACCAAGAGCGATTACTGCCAGGTGTGCGGCTACGACGGCGAGATCAAGATCGTGGAGGACGACGGCAAGCTGGTGTGGGAGTGCCCCAACTGCGGCAACCGCGATCAGGAGAAGATGAACGTCGCGCGTCGTACCTGCGGCTACATCGGTACGCAGTTCTGGAACCAGGGCCGTACCGAGGAGATTCGCGACCGCGTGCTGCATCTGTAGGTTGATGGAGCCGTCGGGCCGGAGGGCGGGCATATCATTCCGTGCTCAAACAGCGCTGCGCGAACTGCGCGCGGAACGATATACCCACCCTCCGGCCTACGGTTAGCGCCATCCGCTCTGTCCGCTATCTTTGCTGCGAGCGAGACAGCCGGCCTCATGAGGGGAAGCCATGAACTACGCGGAGATTAAATATTTCGACATCGCCAACGGCGAGGGCGTGCGCACGTCGCTTTTCGTTTCTGGCTGTCGGCGCGGATGCCCGGGATGCTTCAACTCTGGCGCGTGGAGCTTCCAAGCGGGCGAGCCCTTTACGCGCGAGGTGGAGGACAAGATTCTCGACAGCCTGGACCACGAGTTCTGCGACGGTCTTACCATCTTGGGTGGCGAGCCCATGGAGCCCGAGAACCAGGCCGGGCTCGTGGACTTTGTCGAGCGCGTGCGCGAGCGCTTCCCGCGCGGGGTGCACGCCGACGGCTCGCCTGCAAAAACCATCTGGTGCTTTACGGGTGACACGCTCGACGAGCTCATGCCCGGTGCTCGGCACCACACCAGCGTGACGGACCGCCTGCTCGATTGCATCGATATCCTGGTCGACGGCCCCTGGGTGCAGGAGCTCTACGACATCTCGCTCCGGTTCCATGGCTCGTCCAACCAGCGGCTCATCGACCTCAACGCCACGCGTGCCGCGGCCGCCGAGCGCGGCTGCTCGCTCGCCCAAGCCGTGCAGCTCTGGCAAGACGAGCAGATTTACACGACGCACAGCATGTAGCTGCCACGCGACGGCGCATGAACCTGCATGCGCCCAATAGCAAGACGACAGAGAAAAGGGGCTACATGACCGGGAACGTTCCCCATAAGCAGGGGCTGGCCACCATGCCTCGGGTGCAGGCCGTGTGGGAGCATCCGGTGTTTCAGCGCGAGTTGGCACGGCTCGATGCACTCGAGCAGGACCGGGCCTTTTGCCGCCATGGCGCGCGGCACTTGCTGGATACGGCGCGCATCATGTGGATCCGCGCTCTTGAGCTCGGGCTCGATGCTGATCGCGAAGTCGTATATGCAACGGCGCTTTTGCATGATGTGGGTAAGGCCGAGCAGTTCGAAGCGGGCGAGCCGCATGAGCTGGCAGGGGAGCGCATAGCGGGGGAGATTCTCGCAAGCTTGCCGGAGGGTGCGCACTTCTCTGACATCGAGCGTGTCGCCGTGCTCACGGCAATTCGGGGCCACCGCCGGCTGCGCGTCGACGCCGAGCCGCTCGAACGGTTGCTGTACCAAGCCGATAAGGCGTCGCGCGCCTGCTTTGCATGCCCGCCCGAGGTGCGAGCGGCGTGTTCGTGGCCAGATGAAAAGAAGAACCTCGCCATCATGCTGTAGCATGCGATGGGCCCCACGGCTGCGCTTCCGGCGATTGGGGTATAGGTACCTACGGTAAAACGAGCGGCCGCGCCTGCGGCCATGCAGAAGGAAGCGATTGCTATGACAAAGAAGAATTTGCCTGAAGATACCTCGCAGGGCGAGGAGACCACGCTCGCGCAGCGCAAGGGCGCAGGGCTGCCGGCGGCACGCCGTGCGCTCGTGCAGGTTGACCATGAAATGCTGCGCCGCGCGGACCGCATTGTGATCGAAGGGCTCGAGGTCTTTGCCAACCACGGGGTTTATCCTGCAGAAACGGAGCTCGGCCAGAAGTTTGTGGTCTCCGCGACGCTGTTTGCGAACCTGCGCGCAGCGGGTGTGTCCGACGACCTTGATGCCTCGATCGACTACGGCGAGGTGTGCCATCACATCGACGCGTATTTGCGCAACCATACCTACAAGCTTATCGAGGCGGCGGCAGAATCGCTGGCAGACGACCTGCTGCGCACGTACCCCGAGCTGTTGGGCGTGCGCATCAAGCTCGAAAAGCCGTGGGCGCCGATTGGCCTGCCGCTTACGAGCGTTGGCGTGGAGATCGAGCGCACGCGGTAGGGCGGCGCAGGCCGCGCAGCTATGCGCGCGCTACCGCGCGGGCGGGTTGCCGGAGCAGCGTCGCGCAGGCGCGGTTGTTGGGGCAGTAGATGTCGAGCAGCGCGTGAAAGCGCTGGTTATGGCTTGGCTCCATAAGGTGACAGAGTTCGTGCGCCACAACAAACTCCAGGCAGGCGGGCGGGTAGGCAGCCAGCCGTGCGTTGATGCGAATGGCGCGCGTGCGCGGCGTGCAGGAACCCCAGCGCGTCTTCATGGTGCGCACGTGCCAGCTGCTTGCCTGAACGCCCATGCGCGCTTCGAGGGCTGCAGCAACACGGGGGAGCGCGCGTTCGACTTCACGGCGGTAGCATGCGGCAACGAGCTCGTTGGCGGCGTCGGGGGTAAGGCCATCTGCCGAGTCCACGCCCGCCAGCTCCACGGTGTCAACGAGCTCTCCCCAGAGCGGGTATGTGCTCGGTGCCGTTGCGGTATTCGTGTCTGCCAGCTCGGCCGCCTCTCGATGGCGGAGCACGTGCGCGGCAATCCAGGCGGCGCGTCGGTCCAAAAAGGCCTGCGCTCGCGCGGCGCTGGTGTGCAGCGGCACGCTCGCAACAACGCTGCCGTCACCGCGCACCCGGAGGTTGAGGTTCTTCACGCGCTTACGGGTGACCGCCACCGTAATGGGCCCCGCTGGCGTGCTCACGGTAAAGGTGAGCGTGCGCGACCCGCGAGCGGGTTCAGCTGCGGGGATGGTTGTGCGGCGTGTGGTCAACGGCTCTCCTTTGCTTTGCGGTGCTCCAGTATAGCAGCGCGCGGTCTGCGAGCGTCGTGGGCTGATGGTTCCCGAACCCAGCGCGACGTGTATCGCTGAGTCCGGAGGTCCGCACGATTCGTTTCGATGAAGTTGGATTTCAAGCGCCGAGGGCTGACTCGCGATAAGCCCGTTGGGTCCGCGGCATGGTACTGCCGACTCGCGGTAAGCCCGTGGAGTCCACGGCGCCGTGCGCGTGCGGCCGCGCGCCTCGCCTATACTGTTGCCCGTCAAGTGCTCCACGACGCTGCGCAGCCGCGCAGGAAAGGGGTTGGTATGGTCAACGTTGCAATTCTGTTTGGTGGCATTTCCACCGAGCATGATATTTCGCTCAAATCAGCCGACAACGTGATTGCGCAGCTGCCGCGCGACCGCTTTAATCCGGTGCTCATTGGCATCACGCGCGCCGGCGCGTGGCTGCATTACACGGGTGATGTGGCGGATGTGGTAACCGGTGCGTGGGAGACGCACGACTGCGCGCCCGTGGCGCTCGTGCCGGGTTGCGGCGAGGGCTCCCAGGGTGGGCTCGTTGAGCTTGCCGATGAGGGCGCCCGCAAGCTCGCCGTTGACGTGGCCTTGCCGGTGCTGCATGGCCAGGGCGGCGAGGACGGCACCGTTCAGGGTGCGCTCGAGGCGTGCGGCGTGCCGTACGTGGGCTGCGGCGTGCTGGCTTCGGCGGTTTGCATGGACAAGGACGCGGCGCACCGTTTGGCCGCGGCGGCGGGCGTGCGCTCGCCCCAGTGCGAGGTGCTGTACCGTGGGGCCACGCCCGAGGCCTGCCAGGCGGCGGTCGAGCGTTGCAGTGGCTTCCCGGTGTTTGTGAAGCCCGCGCGCGGCGGCTCGTCCATCGGCGTGTCCAAGGCAGCAGACGAGGCGGCCTACCACGCAGCGCTCGACGCCGCGTTCGCGCTCGACGAGAAGGTGGCCGTCGAGGAGGCCATCACGGGCATCGAGGTGGGTTGCGCGGTCGTGGGCGATGCCGTGCGCGGCATTTCGATGGGCGAGATTGACGAGATCGTGATCCAGGGCGACGGCTTCTTCCGCATTCACCTGGAGAAGGATCCCGGTGCCAACACCGAGCTCCGCTGCCCGGCCGACCTGCCCGAGGACGTGCTCGAGCGCATTCGCACCGCCGGCCGCACCGTCTACGAGGCGCTTGGCTGCTCGGGCTTTGCGCGCGTCGACCTGTTTGTGACGCCTGAGGGCGAAGTTGTGTTTAATGAGGTTAACTCAACGCCTGGTCTCACCTATTATTCGCGCTTCCCGCAGATGATGCGCATGGCTGGTCACGAGCTGGGCGACGTGCTCACCGAGCTCATCGATGTGGAGCTGGACAAAGCGTCCAACAAGTAAGGTTTCTGGCACAACCCATGCGCTGCGCGTCTGCGGCGCACAGAAGAAATGAGGAATCATGTCTAACACCGGTAAAACCCTGCGCGTTCACTATCGCGGCACGCTCGACGACGGCACGCAGTTTGACAGCTCGTACGACCGCGGCGAGACGCTTGAGTTTGTGTGCGGCGCGGGCCAGATGATCGCCGGTTTTGATGCCGCGGTGGTCGATATGGCCGTGGGAGAGAAAAAGACCGTGCACATTCCCGCTGCCGAGGCGTATGGCGAGCGCCGCGACGACTTGATTATTGAGTTCCCGGCCGCGCAGGTGCCCAACATCGAGCAGATTCACGCGGGCGACAAGCTCTTCCTGTCCACGCCGTCAGGCCAGCCGGTGCCGGCGACCGTGCTCAAGGTGGATGAGGCGGGCGTGGTGCTCGACGCGAACCACGAGCTTGCAGGCAAGGACCTCAACTTTGATATTGAGCTGGTCGAGGTCGTGGACGCCTAGCACGCGCTGCTGCTGTTGAGGCGGCGAACGCCTAGCATGCGCCATCGCGTGGGGCGTTGTCGCGCCGCCATACAAGTTGCCATACAGCCGGGCTGGACCGCTTAACGTGCGAGCGGTCCAGCCCGGTTTTTAGCGCAATAAGGGCGTTGAGCCGTTGCGGAGCGGCCGGTTATGGCGCGGTCGGTGGCGTAGGTGTCGATGGCAGCAGGCGCGTTACGCTTCTTGCTACTGGCAGGTGGGGCAGAGCCCCTCAAAAAACGTGTAATGCGTCACGTGGGCAAAGCCGGTGGCGCGCGCCGCGCCCGCGTCGGCCATAGCATCATAGGGGAGCTCAAGGTCGCAAACGGAGCCACACGAGGTGCAAATGAGATGCGCGTGCGCATCGCAGCGGTCGTCAAAGCGGCTGCCGCCGGGGGTTTTGA
Source organism: uncultured Coriobacteriaceae bacterium (assembly GCA_949287085.1). Lineage (GTDB taxonomy): Bacteria > Actinomycetota > Coriobacteriia > Coriobacteriales > Coriobacteriaceae > Enorma. The sequence continues at coordinate 21,436 of CASEER010000014.1, read as the reverse complement.
GCTGCTGGATTGAGCCGTCTTGGGCCAAAAGCGCCAAGTTGCGGTACACCGTGCCGCGGCTAACGTGGTCGTCGTGGCGGCGAACCTCGGCAAACACTTCTTCGGCCGTGGGGTGGTCGTGCAACGTACGGACGGCGTCGAGCACCAGTCTGCGCTGCCGCGTGTTGCGTCGCTGTACGGTCATCGATACCTCCTCAAAGCGCGAGCCGTGGGGGCGTGGTCAAATGGGCGGCGGTCAAAGGGGCCAACCAGCCATGCGTTATAGGAGTATCTTACTAACATTTAATGCGGTCCTGCAAGAATCCTCGGCATTCCTGCAAGAAACGCGCTTAAACACACGCTGGTGAAGCGCGATGAGCCGGTCGAGGTCGCGGAAGAGGGACCCGATGGCGCGCTGCTTGGAGAGGGATGAGGACGATGCCTTGTGTATCATCCAGAGTTTTTGCCTATGTATAGATTGCGTATTATTGTTCAGCTCCTTTGCAAAGACAACATCACCCCTGCCCGCTGTAACCACCAGCTCCTAATAAACGCCCTCGTACCGGACTAAAAACTCGGTCTCCGAACGCTGCGGCGTTTGCTTGGAGGCCTCAACAAGCCACACACGGCACCCCATGCGCGCATAGTAGGCGTGCACGGTGTCGAGGTGCTTGATAAGGGCGGCACACGGCCCCTGGATTTCCATCTCCACCGAGCCGTCGGAAAGGTTTTTCACCCATCCCGTGAGGTGCAGCTCGTTGGCCGTCCCCTGGTTGGTCCAACGGAATCCCACGCCCTGCACGTTACCGGTAAAGCGCAGATGGTAGCGCACGACTGCGGTGCTGTCTTGGGCGAGCGCTTCCTGCAGCTGACCAATGAGGTCGAGTTCGAGCGAGCTGCGCTCGGCTTGGCTGCTCGCTGTGGCCTGCTTGCCGCCCGTAACCTGATTGGCGTACGCGCGCATGCGGTCAATGAATCCCATATCTACCTCCTTGCGACGGCGCCGTTCTACGCAACGCTTGCGGCGTCGCTACCGGCATCTGCAGGAAAGACAACGCCCATCTGGCGGCGCGCCTCGTCCATCAAAGCCAGCGAGGCCAGGGTGACGTCGCGGTAGTGGCGCACCGTGCCAAAGGGGCCCGCCGGTGCGTCGAGCGGCGTCGCGCCCGCCTGCACGGCTTCGACCGCGCCAATAAAATCGTCAAGCTCATAGGCCATGGTGTTGGGAACGTGCGGCAGCACAAGGTCTTCGACCTGCGCTCCCGTTTCTACATGGACCGCCTTGGCAGCCGCGCGCACGGCCTTGCCGCGATGCTCGATGCGGGCCCACGTGGGCACCGACATGCCGTCAAAGGTGAGCGTGGCGGACTCGCTCTCGATCTGCGAGGGCAGGTGGTCGTTGGTAATCTTAGAGAAGTGCAGGGAAACGACCTTGTCAGGATAGTGCGCAAGGATGACACCCGCGCCATCGAGCGGCCCGTGGGTGAGCGGGTGCGTGTCCCCGTCAAGAAGCACGCCCGCGGCGCTGATGGCGGCGGGCGCGCCAAAGAGCTCGATCAGAGGCTCAACGGTGTACACGCCAATGTCCATGAGCGAGCCCGTTGCCATGGCGCAGTCAAAAATGTTGGTGTGGCGCCCGGCAAGCAGCTCATCGTAGCGCGAGGAATACTTGCCAAAGTGAAGGCTGGCGCGGCGAATGCGGCCGAGCTCCGCGGCAGCGCGGCTTACGACAGCAAAGGCGGGGTCATGCAGCGGGCGCATGGCCTCAAGCACCACCACGCCGGCGGTTTCGGCTGCGTCAAACACCATGCGCGCCTCGCGCTCATTGGCACCCAGGGGCTTTTCGGCCATAACGTGCTTGCCGCCCGCGATGCACGCAAGCGCCTGCTGCGCGTGGAGCGCATTGGGGCTGCCAAGGTACACGGCGTCCACGTCGGGCGCGGCAACGAGGTCATTCATGCTGGTAAAGGGCTGCGTGCCGCCCCGCTCGGCGGTAAATGCCTGAGCGCGCTCAGCGCTGCGGGAGAGCGTGCCCACAAACGTTGCGCGGGGGTTGGCGGCAATCGCCTCAATAAAGTCGCTCGTAATGGCGCTTGTTCCAATGGTGGCAATCCGCATGAGAGCTCCTATCTGTCGTTGCTTCGCGGTGGGTCTCCAGCGTTTTCTGCCGGCGCTTAAGCGGTTCTTGGGTCTACCAACGCGGCGGATAGCCCTACGGAACGTGCGTCGGCGGGAAGCGCCGAAGACCCTCGCAATGACGGTACTCGCTGGAGATTATTGTACTCGCGAATCGTCGGGTGGGGTGCATCGCTTAGCTCGTGCTTTGGTGTGTGTGTGGGGCGGGGTGCTCGATGTTCCGCTGGCGTTTGTCATTGCTGTGGCAGCATACTACGCGTTGGCGTTATACGCCCGGCTGCGCGCCAAGACCCATCGATAAAGAGGCTCGCGGAGTCTCGATGCTTTGCGGGGTGTTAACCAGTCAAAGTGGGATTCCCGCCTGGCTATTTGTCAGTCCGCCGAGGTAAATCCCTCGTCCACGATAAGATGGTCGGAGTCGGCGGCGGTGGTCGCGAGCTCGTCGCAGCGCTCGTTGAGGGCGTGGCCGGCGTGGCCCTTAACCCAGATAAACTCAACACGATGCGGCTCCATGGCGGCAAGCAGCCGCTGCCACAGGTCGATGTTCTTGACCGGCTTTTTGGCGGCCGTTTTCCAGCCGCGGCGCTGCCAGCCCTCGATCCAGTGCTTGTTGAATGCGTTGACCAGGTATTGCGAGTCGGAGTGCAGCTCAACGTCGCAGGGGCGGTTGAGCGTCTCGAGCGCGACGATGGCGCCCAGCAGCTCCATGCGGTTGTTGGTGGTGTGCTGGTAGCCAGCCGAAAGCTCGCGCGTGAACGTTTGGTCATGGCTGTTGGTAAACGAGAGCACGGCTCCGTACCCGCCATTGCCGGGGTTGCCCCGGGCCGATCCGTCGGTGTAAATCGTAACCTTCACGCTGCTCGCTTTCCTGGCCGCCGAGCTGCGGCCTTTGCCGTTTGCTTACCTGCGCTTTGCGCGCCGCTTTTCCATCGATTCTATGGTTGTTGATGAGGATTTCAAAGCACGAAACGTATTCTCCGCAACGGCCAGATGGCGCGGGCGGAGACGGAGGGAGGTAAGATGAACGAGATTGTTGCGGTGCTCCTCCTGGTGGTGGGCGCGTTTGTGGCATTTGCTACGTCCGAGGTGGCGCGCGAGTTTGAGCGGCGCTTGGATGCACCGGCGGAGGAGGCGCGCAAGTAGTCGCGCAGGTGGTCGTGGCGCCGGGCGGGCAGGTATACTGGCTCCAGCACGCACGCTGGAAGGAGCCGTATGCAATACCGTCTTGATCCCACCACGGGAAACCGTTTGTCGGCACTGGGGCTGGGGTGTATGCGATTTCCGGGTGCCGTGCCGGGCAAGCCGGACCAGCGGCAGGCCGAAGCGATTATTGCGCGTGCTGTTGAACAGGGCATCAACTACCTTGATACAGCCTATTTGTATCCTGGAAACGAAACGTGCGTTGGTGCCGCGCTCGAGCATCTTGACCTGCGTGACCAGGTATTTCTTGCGACCAAGTTGCCGCATGCCTCGTGCAAGCGGCCGCAGGATTTTGACCGCTTTTTTACCGAGCAACTGCGGCGCCTGCGGACCGACCACATTGATTACTATCTCATTCACAATATTACGAGCCATGCGCAGTGGGAACGCCTGCAGGATTTAGGTATTGAGGCGTGGATCGCGCGCCAAAAGGCGGCGGGCCGCGTGCGGGCGATAGGGTTTTCCTACCATGGCAGCGCGGGCGATTTTACTCGATTGCTTGATGCGTATAGCTGGGATTTCTGTCAGATTCAATATAACTATGCCAACGAGCGCTACCAAGCGGGCACGGCGGGTCTCAAGGCGGCAGCTGAGCGCGGCATGGCCGTATTTGTGATGGAGCCGCTGCTGGGCGGGCGCCTGGCGGGCAAGCTGCCCGAAGCGGCACAGCGCATCTTTGAGCAGGCTGATGATCGCACGCTGCGGGCGGCGCCCGGGACGGCGGAGGCAGTTGCCGCGCCGCCGAGTGTCGAGCTTGCAACGCCGGCTGCTTGGGGTCTGGCGTGGATTTGGGATCATCCCGAGGTCACCATGGTGCTTTCGGGCATGACAACCCCCGCGATGGTGGACGAAAACGCGCGCATTGCCTCTGCAGCGTTGCTCAGCGCGCTTACCGAGCGCCAGCACGACACCATCGCGCAGGTGCTCAAGGTGTTTGAGGCGTCAAACCGCGTGCCGTGCACGGGCTGCAACTACTGCATGCCCTGCCCCCAGGGCATTAACATTCCCGGCTGCTTTGCGGCATACAACGCCTCGTTTGCGCATGGCTGGTTTACGGGGGTCGCGCAGTACGTTACCGCGTCGGCGGTGCGCACGGGCAATCCCAAGCTGGCGAGCAATTGCGTGCGGTGCGGCGCGTGCCTGCGCCACTGCCCGCAGCACATCAACATTCCCGATCGTTTGCGCGATGTGCAGCACCGGCTAACTCCGGGTCCGGTGGGCGCCGCGCTCAAATTGTTCGCCCGCAAACGGCATTGACGAGTTGGTAACCGGGCCATGGGCTGGTAGCCGGACGTGTCCGGGCGGTGTTTCGGGTTGAGGTGGTGGCGCGGGTCCGCCCGCGTCGGTTGTTAGCGAGAGAGCGGGTGGGTGCACGTATGCTCACGATTGGATGTCACCTGTCGGTGTCAAAGGGGTATGCGGCCATGGGGCGCACGGCGCTCCAGATTGGCGCCAACACCTTTGCCTTCTTTACGCGTAACCCGCGCGGCGGCACGGCCAAGGTGCCCGACCCCAACGATGTGGCCGCGCTGCAGCGCATCATGGACGATCACGCCTTTGGACCGCTCGTGGCGCATGCGCCCTACACGTACAACTTGTGCTCGGCCAAGGACCGCGCGCGGGAGTTCGCGCTCGAGGCCATGCATGAGGACCTTGAGCGTCTGGAGTTGCTACCGGGCAATTTCTACAACTTCCACCCCGGCTCCCATGTGGGGCAGGGCGCCGGATGCGGCATCGAGCTCATTGCCGAGGGCCTCTGCCAGGTCATGTTTGAGGGCCAGCGCACGCGCGTGCTGCTCGAGACCATGGCGGGTAAGGGTACCGAGGTGGGTCGCTCGTTCGAAGAGATCGCTCAGATTATCGCGCTGGTGGAGGAGCGCCGCCCGGAGCTCGCGGGCAACCTGGGCGTGTGCTTTGATACCTGCCACGTAAGCGATGGCGGTTATGACATCATCCGCGACCTTGATGGCGTGCTGGCAGAGTTTGACCAGGTGGTGGGCCTTGAGCGCCTGTGCGCGGTGCACATCAACGATTCCAAGAATCCCCGCGGCGCGCACAAAGACCGCCATGCGTGCATTGGCGCGGGCTATTTGGGGAGCGAGGAGCTCGGCGGTGGGCTCGCGGTCTTTGCCGCGGTGGTGCGCCATCCGGCGCTGCGCAACCTGCCGTTTATCCTGGAGACGCCCAACGAGCTGCCGGGCTATGCGGCCGAGATCAAACTCCTGCGCAGCCTCGCTAAATAGGTGAAATAAGGACAGAGGATTTTTCACCTACGGGCACCTCCCGGCGCCCAACTTTTCGTCCGCATCCCCATAGGTGAAAAACCCTCTGCCCTCATTTTGCCTATGCGCACTCGAGGTCCTCGATTGTGCCGTTTTATGCCTCCAAAACAGCAAAATCGAGGACCTCGTCGTCGTAATCAAAACCGGCGAGGTGTTTGGGTGAACTTACCTCTGTCCTCATTTCACCTAGAGGGCGCTGCGGTAGATGACGCGCGCGTCGTCGAGGGTGAGCTGCATAAAGCTGCCAAAGACCTCGCCGCGGTTGAGCGTGAGGCCGGGGATCATGCGCTCGATATCCTTCTCCGTCACGCCGAGCTCCCCCAGCGTACGGGGCATGCCGAGCGAGACAAAGAATTCCTGCAGCTCGTCGATGGTGGCGGTGACGGCATCCTCAACGGCCTCGTCGGTCGAATCCACGGCTTCGATGTCAAAGACCTCCTTGGCAAAGGCGAGGAACCGCTCGGGGTGGGCGCGCCACACATGGCGCATCCATGCTGGGAAGATCACCGCCAGGCCCGCGCCGTGCGTAATGCTCGTGTCGAGGGCCGAGAGCTCGTGCTCCAGACCATGGCAGGTCCAGTCGCCGTCGCGGCCGCCGGGCACGTTGGTGCCGCAGCCGGCCAGGCCGTTATGGGCGAGGGTGCCGGCCCAGAACAGGTTGGCGCGCGCGTCGTAATCGTCTGGATGCTCGAGGGCACGCGGCGCGCACGCGATGACGGTGCGGATGATGCCGCAGCCAATGTGGTCGGTAACGGGCACCGCGGGCTCGCCCGAGAAGAAGCGCTCGAGCACGTGGGTAATCATATCGACCGCGCCCGCCGCCGTTTGGTAGGCCGGCAGGGTGTAGGTGAGCTCCGGGTTCATGAATGCCATGACGGGGCGGTTGAGGTCGGTGTTGATGCCGCACTTAAGATGCTCGGCGTCGTTGCTGATGACCGACGAATTAGAAGCCTCCGAGCCCGAGGCGGGAATGGTGGGGACCGCTGCTACCGGGATGCGCGCCGCGGGCGTGGCGCGCTTGACAAAGAAGTCCCACACGTCGCCCTCGTAGGGAATGCCGAGCGCGATGGCCTTGGCTGAGTCCATGACCGACCCACCGCCCACGGGCAGGATGACGTCCACGTGCTCGGTGCGGCCCAGCTCGATGCCCGCGCGCACGAGGGAAACATCGGGGTTGGGACGCACGCCGCCCAGCTCGGCATGGGCAATGCCGGCGGCGTCGAGCGACGCCTTGACGCGGTCGAGGGTGCCCGTGCGCACGACGGAGCCGCCGCCGTATACGATGAGCGCCTTGGTGTAGCCCGCGTGGCTGAGCTCGGGGCCAATGGTCTCAAGGGCGGTTTTGCCAAAGATGATGCGGGTGGGGGAGTAAAAGGAGAAGTCGTTCATAGGGACCCCTGTCTGGTGGTGTGGTTGATGCAGCAGGACGGTGCTCTGGCGCAGCGCCTCCGCGCCCCTGAAGGTAACAGGACGGCGCGTTGGCGCAGCACCTTGCGCCTTTGAGGGTAGCACGACGGCGTGCGCTACGCGTCCTCAAGAATCTCCAGATCGCTTATGGCATCAAGCGGAATCTTTGTTTTAACCACCCACAGCTCGCGTGCGACCAGGTCCACCTGCGACACGCAGCCGGTCATCTCAACATAGGCGTCGCGGTCGTAGTACCGCACGCGCACCAACTGGCGCTTGCGCACGCGCGCCATCACCTGCGACAGCGCGGCGGCCTCTTCTTCGGTGAGCTCGTGGCGCGGCTCGGGCACGCGGGCCTCTTGGCGCAGGAGCTCGTAGTAGCCGCGGAGCGCGGCAAAGGGCATAAACTGCGCGGCGCGGTCGGCGCGGACATGGCCGTTTGCGGTCCATTTGGGCGGCGTGCCCGCATGCTCATGCACGGTGTCCCCCTACCAGCTCGTTACGCTCGCGCGCCGTGGCCTTTTTGGTCAGGCTCATACCGCGGAGCAGCGCATTCTTGCCAAACTTATCTTTTACGGCAAGCACCGCTTGCTGCAGGTTGTGCTCGCGCCCCTCGGCCTCCACGTCGGTAAAGAGGTCAACGGCGGCAAATTCTTCGGGCATGAGGTTGCCGAGCCCCACGCTCACGCGCCGGATGGGAGTGTTGCGGTCAATGCGCTCGTCCCACAGCTCGTCAAAGGCGGCCATGAGCTTGCGGTAGGAGTTGGTGAAGCCCGGGAGCTTGCGCGATCCACCTGCGTGGCCAGATCCGCGGGGGCCAAGCCGCCGCTTGCCGTGCTCGCCTACAAACACATCGCCGCCCGTCACCGCGCCCGCGGCATACCCAACCGAGAGCGAGATGTGGTTTGTTACCTGCCCGCGCTCCACCAGCTCCAGCACCGAGGCGTCGACCATCTCTTTGAGCACAACGCGTGCCTCGTCGTAGGTGTAGTTGCTGGGGAGCACCTGGCCGTTCACGTAGGATGACGCAGCCGGCCGGTACGCCTGAATCTCGGCGATGGTCGTGGGCTCGCGTCCAAAGGCGTGGTCAATCAGGTATTCCGCGTTGACGCCAAACTCGCGATACAAGATGTCCTCGTTCAGCGCCGCCACGCCCATGAGGTCGTAGACGTGGTACTTGGCCAGGCGCGCCGCGATGCCGGGGCCAATGCCCCAGATGTCGGTAATGGGGCGGTGCGGCCAGATCTGCTGCCTAAAGCTCTCCTCATCCAATACGCCGATGTTGTCGGGCACGTGCTTGGCGGTAATGTCGAGCGCCACCTTGGCCAAAAAGAGGTTGGGGCCAATGCCGGCCGTGGCGCAGATGCTCTCTTCGCGGCGCACCTCGCTCATGAGCCGTTGGGCAAAGGTGCGCGCGTCGGTGTTGTAGAGCCTGAGGTAGGGTGTGGCATCGATGAAGCACTCGTCAATGGAGTAGGGGTGAATGTCGTCAGGGCTTACATAGCGCAGGTAGATGCCGTAGATGCGGGCCGATACCTCCATGTAGTGGCGCATGCGCGGCATGGCCTTGATGTACGAAACGCCCGGCGGGATCTCAAAGATGCGGCAGCGGTTGCGAATGCCCAGCGCCTTCATGGCCGGCGTGATGGCAAGGCAGATGGTGGTGTCGCCGCGCGTGGGGTCCGCGACCACGAGGTTGGTCACAAAGGGATCGAGCCCGCGGTCGGCGCACTCAACGCTGGCGTAGAAGGTCTTGAGGTCGATGCACAGGTAGGTGCGGCCGTCTTCGCTTGTCGTGTAGCTCTGGGCTGCGGTGCCCGCCATGCTGCGCTCCCTTCGATATGAACATATGTTCGATTATAGCGTTTCGCTGCGGCCCGTCTAGAGCCAATCGTTTCAAGATGGTTGCGGGCTCGTATCGAACATGTTCTCGCGCGGTTGTGCGTTGGTTTCTGGGAGCTTTCGGGGTGGTTATGAGCTCTTTCTCGGAGCCCATCGTGGCGCACAACATGCTGCCCGCTGCCGAGATTCCCGCGCGCGTGGCCGAGCTGCTTGAGCTCGTGGGGCTCTCGCCGTCCATGGCGTCGCGCTACCCGCATGAGTTCTCCGGCGGCCAGCGGCAGCGCATCGGCATCGCCCGCGCGCTCGCGCCCCGCCCGAAGCTCATCATCTGCGACGAGGCGGTTTCGGCGCTCGATGTGTCGGTGCAGGCGCAGGTGCTCAACCTGCTCCAGGACCTCAAGGAGCGCCTTGGCCTCTCGTACCTGTTCATCGCCCACGGCCTCAACGTGGTGAAGCACATCTCGGATCGCGTGGGGGTCATGTACCTCGGCAAGCTCATGGAGATCGCTGAGGGCGGCGAGCTCTACCGCCACCCCCTGTGCCCCTACACGCAGGCGCTGCTCTCTGCCATCCCCTCGGTTGACCCAACGGTGCGGCGCAAGCGCATCATCTTGGAGGGCGATGTGCCGAGCCCCATCGACCCGCCGCCCGGGTGCCGCTTTGCCTCGCGCTGCTACGCGAAGGTCGGTGCCTGCGAGGTCGTCTTTCCCGAGCTACGCGGCCTGGGCGGCAAGACCGACCACGAGGTGGCATGCCATCGCTATGATGGTATTGACGAGCCGGCCGAGGCATACCGCCTTGCCGAGGAGCTGCAGACGGATACGGCCCGCTCGCCGTACGGCCGCGGCGCGGGAGAGACGAACGCCCTGCCTGCGACGGGGCTCCCGCTGATGCATGACGGGGCTCCCGCCGGCGATGCATGACGTGGTGCGCGCAACGTGCTATGGTGCGCTTGTTATGGGGTGTGCGCGATAGGAGGTAGACATGACGGTTTCTTGGAGCGGCCACGGCGGTCGGCGCGATTTGGGGGCACCGCTTGAGGTTCCCGCGCCGCCCGCGGTAAACGAGGCCGATGTGCGGGCACTCGGGCTGGCGCTTCCGGTCCAGGTGGTTCGCGCGAAGGAGGCCGGCTACCTCGTCCAAGCTGCGGAGCTGTGCCGCGACCTCATCGAGCGCGACCCCGCTTCGCTGCTCGCGGCGCGCCTGCGTATTGAGTGGTATCGCCTTGCGCGCCTGGCGTCCACCTACTGCCTGCCGCTCGGGCAGCTGGCAGAGGAACTGCGCGCTGCGGGCGCTGCGTGCACGGATGACGAGGTGCGGGAGCTCGCCCGGCGCGGGCGCATTGACGTGCGCATCATCGGGGGCAAGCCGTACGCCTTGCCGTACTCGCTCGACACCCTGCGCCTGTACGCTGCCGAGGTCCCGGGGCTCGCTGCGGACGAGGACCAGCTTGCGGAGCGACGGGAGCTGTGCCGCGAGATGAAGCGTGTGGGCGGCGCGTCACGGCGTATCACGGTGCGCGCCACGCTCGAGGTTGTGGATGCCGGTCCCCAAGACGAGGTGCTCATCTGGTTGCCCGTGGTTGCCGCGGCTCCGCAGGTCTCGCAGATCGAGGTTCTCGCGTGCTCGCCCGACGCGGAGCTCGCTGCGGCCACGGCCCTCGCTCGCACGGTTTCGTGGCGCTGCACGGGGCCGGTGTCGCGCTCGGTGACGTACCGGTACCGGGTCGATGCGCCCTGGCGGGACCTCTGGAGCGCCGAGGGCATCGAGCGCGCACGCGTGGCGGCAAGCGCGGATGCCTCTGCACCCACCCCGGCGGACCTTGCCGAGGAGGAGCCGCATCTCGTCTTTACCCCGCTCGTCCGTGCGGTGGCGCGGCGGGTACGTGCGGCTGCGCGCGATGAGAGCCCGCTCGAGCTGGCGCGCGCTGCCTACGACTACGTGACCAAGCACGTGTGCTATCGCTACCAGCCGGAATACATCCAGCTCGACGTCATTCCCGACTACTGCCTTGCAACGGGGTACGGAGATTGCGGCGTGATGGCGGCCACGTTCATCACCCTCTGCCGGTGCCTGGGCGTTCCCGCGCGCTGGCAGAGCGGGCTCTTTGCCGCGCCGGACTGCATTTCGCCCCACGATTGGGTCATGTTCTACGTGCCGGGCATCGGATGGCTCTGGGCGGACTGCTCGTTTGGCATATCTGCGCATCGCGCGGGCGATGAAGAGCTGCGTCAGTTCTACTTTGGCAACCTCGACCCGTGGCGAACGGTGTGCAACCGCGCCTTCTTCGCCCCGTTTGAGCACCCGGTCCCGGCGCTTCGCATGGATCCCTACGATAACCAGATGGGCGAGGCATTCTGCGCCGGGCGCACGCTCGAGGGCGACGGTGCCAAGCGCACGGTGGAGCTTCTGGAGATGGAAGAGCTCGCTTGGGGCGAACGGTAGAGCGCTCAGGGGTCCGCAGCCGCGCTGTGTGCGCCAGATCAAGGGGAACATCATGAAGATCACGTCGATTGAGCAGAAGGTCCTGCGCGTGCCGTTGCGCGAGCCGTTCAAGATCGCCCTGCGCGAGATCGCCTTTACCGAGGTGGTGCTCGTGCGCGTGCAGACCGATGCCGGGCTTACGGGCTATGGCGAGGCGGCGCCCGAGCCCTGCGTGACCGGTGAGACCACGGGCACGGTGACCGCGGCCCTCAAGGTGCTGGGGCAAGCCGTCGAGGGGCTCGATCCGTTTGCCATCGAGCAGGCGCACCTCAAGATGGACCGGGTTCTGCGGGGCAACCCGGCTGCGAAGTGCGCCATCGACCTCGCCCTGTACGACATCATGGGCAAAGCGGCGGGGCTCCCCGTATGGCGGCTGCTCGGCGGGAGCGACCCGCGTGTGCAGACCGACATGACGGTGGGTATCGCCGATTCCGCGCACATGGCGGAGTCGGCCCGGCACTATGTCGAGGAGGAGGGCTTCCGCATCATCAAGATGAAGGTGGGGATCGACCCGGCAACTGACGAGCGCGCCGTCGCTGCCGTGGCCGGGGCGATCGGGGGACGCGCGGCGCTTCGCGTCGACGGCAACCAGGGCTATACCCCCGCCATAGCCGCCCGCATGCTCAAGGTGTTCGCCGCGCACGGCGTCGATGAGGCCGAGCAGCTGCTGTCGGCACGCGACCTTGAGGGCTCCGCTTGGCTGCGCGACCGCGCGGAAGGCGTTGCCATCATGCTCGACGAGGCGGTGCATGCGCCCGCGGACGCCCTGCGCGCTTGTGCCCTCGGCGCGGCGGACAAGATAAACATCAAGCTCATGAAGTGCGGCGGGCTCTTTCCGGCGCTCTCCATCGACGCCATCGCGGCGGCAGCCGGCTTGGAGTGCATGGTCGGCTGTATGCTCGAGACGCCCGTCGCTATCAGCGCGGGGCTTTCGCTCGCCGCGGCGCGCGCGAACATCCCCGATACCGACTGCGACAGCTTCCGGTACTACGACGCTTCCCTGGTGCCGGTGCAGGGCGCGTTCGTTGAGCAGGGGGATGTGGTCGTGCTTTCCGAGGAGCCCGGGCTCGGCGTCTCGGTTGCCTGGTAGGCTGCTGAGCGCCGCACCCGCATCTGCTGGGTCCAAAGATGCCATCCCGTTGCGGTCGTGCCTTTTCGCGCGCCGCGCAACAAACCCGGCTGCTGCCCCCGGTATCCCTCCTGCTGCGCTAGAATGAAGAGTATCTGCGTACGCGGATACTTACCGCACCAATCAAGGAGGAAGTCATGGCATCTGTCCCTTCGCCCATCGACGCGGTCCAGACCCCGGAATGGCACGCGCTGCAAACGCACTTCGATCAGCTTATGGAGGAGGGGATCAGCCTCAAGGATTGGTTCGCCGCGGACCCCGACCGTGTGAAGAAGCTCAGCTTTGAGGCCGGCGACCTGCACTTTGACCTCTCCAAGAACCTCGTGACCGACGAGACCATCAAGCTTTTGTGCGACCTGGGCCGTGCCGTGCACGTTGAGGAGCGCCGCGACGCCATGTTCTGCGGTGCCCACATCAACACCACCGAGGACCGTGCCGTGCTGCACACCGCGCTTCGCCGCCCGGCAAGCGAGAAGGGCATGCTCATCGTCGACGGCCAGGACGTGGTGGCCGATGTGCACGCCGAGCTCGACCGCATGTACGCCTTTGCCAACAAGGTCCGCTCGGGCGAGTGGAAGGGCGTTTCGGGCAAGTCCATCAAGCACCTCGTGTCCGTGGGCATCGGCGGCTCCGACCTCGGCCCGGTTATGGCGTACGAGGCGCTCAAGCCCTATGCGGACGCCGGCATCGACTGCCGCTACATTTCGAACATCGATCCCAACGACGCGGCCGAGAAGCTCGCCGGGCTCGACCCCGAGACCACGCTCGTGATCATTGTCTCCAAGACCTTCACGACGCTCGAGACCCTCACCAACGCGCGCGAGATTAAGGCGTGGATGCTCTCCGCGCTCAAGGACGCGGGCGCCATCGACGGCTCCGACGCGCAGAACGCCGAGGCTATCGAGAAGCACTTCGTGGCCGTGTCCACCGCGCTCGACCTGGTCGAGGCCTTTGGCATCGACCCCCAGAACGCTTTCGGCTTCTGGAACTGGGTGGGCGGCCGCTACTCCGTTGACTCGGCCGTGGGCCTCTCGCTCATCGTGGTCTTCGGCCCCGAGCGCTTCCAGCAGTTCCTCGCTGGCTTCCGCGCCATCGACGAGTACTTCTGCAACACGCCGCTCGAGGAGAACGTCGTGGCGCTCATGGGCCTTATGAACGTGTGGTACGTCAACTTCTTTGGCGCCGCGAGCCACGCCGTGCTGCCCTACACGCAGTACCTGCACCGCTTCCCGGCCTATCTGCAGCAGCTCACCATGGAGTCCAACGGCAAGAGCGTGCGCTGGGACGGCACCCCGGTGACCTCTAAGACCGGCGAGATCTTCTGGGGCGAGCCGGGCACCAACGGCCAGCACGCGTTCTACCAGCTCATTCACCAGGGCACCCAGATGATTCCGGCCGACTTTATCGCCTTTGCCAACACGCCGCACCCCGCCAAGGACGGCGACCAGGACGTGCACGAGCTCTTCTTGGGCAACTTCCTGGCGCAGACCAAGGCGCTCGCCTTTGGCAAGACGGCTGACGAGGTGCGCGCCGAGGGTACGCCCGAGGAGATCGTGCCGGCGCGTTGCTTTACGGGCAACCGTCCCACGACCTCGATCTTCGGCGACGAGCTCACCCCGTTCGCGCTCGGCGAGCTCATTGCGCTCTACGAGCACATCACCTTCGTCGAGGGCACGGTGTGGGGCATCGACTCCTATGACCAGTGGGGCGTTGAGCTGGGCAAGAAGCTCGCGAAGGAGATCACGCCTGCCTTCCACGACGACGAGGCGCTCGCTGCGCAGGACGCCTCCACGCAGGCGCTCATCCAGTTCTATCGCGCGCATCGCAAGTAGCGCGGTGCTCGCAGAGCGCATATGACGGGGCGGTCGCACGCGGCCGCCCCGTTGCGTTTGCGTTCCCGGGGCGGCGGTGCCAGGCTTGCTCGTCCCGTTTTAGGTTTTTGTATCCCGTTTCTCGATCGGATAGGTGAAGGATGCCCGAATTACTCGACAACTTGGGTGGCGATACCCCCGTTGCGCCCGAGGACCGCGCGCCCGGAGCGCTCAGGGGCGCTGGCGCGCGTTCGCCGTTCTTTTGGAAGCTCATGCTGGTGGCCATGGCCCTGATGTGGGGCTATTCGTTCTTCATCATGAAGGACACGCTCGACAGCATCCCTACGTTCATGCTGCTTGCCTGCCGCTTTTTAATCGCGGCGGCGGTCATGTTCGCGCTCTTTGCCAAGCGCATCGTGGCCCATCTGAACGCGCGCAACATCGTGGTGGGGTGCGCGATGGGCATCTTTTTGGGCCTGGCGTATGCGTTCCAAACGCTGGGCCTCGCAGATACCACGGCGGGCAAGAACGCGTTCCTGACCGGTACGTACTGCATCTTGGTGCCGTTTGTCAGCTTCATCATGGCGCGCGAGCCGCTTACGCGCTTCAACCTGGGCGCGGCTGTGCTCTGCGTGGCGGGCATCGCGCTTGTGGCGCTCGACAGCTTTTCCATGCAGCGGGGCGACCTACTGACGCTCATAGGAGCGGTCTTTTTTGCCTTGCAGATAGCCACAGCGGCCAAATATGGGCGCGAGCTCGACGTGAACGTCATCACGTTTTGGATGTTCCTTACCGTGGGGCTCATGGACACGGTGGCGTCCTTGGCCACCGAACCGCCCATCACGGCGATTGCCTGGTCACCGAGCCTCGTGGGGACCATCCTGTTTTTGGCGCTGTGCTGCACGTGCCTGGGCATGCTCATGCAAAATCTCGGGCTTGCCCATGTGCCCTCGTCCACGGGGTCGCTGCTGCTCTCGCTCGAGTCCCCGTCGGGCGTGCTGTTCTCGGTCATCTTTGCCGGCGAGCAGCTCACCGTGCGGCTCGTCGCGGGCTTTGCGCTCATTTTTACCTCGATCGTTTTATCCGAAACGCATTTTTCGTTTTTGTTGAAGCCAAACGCAGCCCGGCGCCGGCGCAGCGCCGCAAAGTAGTGGAAGGTGGGGCATGGTGTCAGACGCAATCCCGTTCAAGGCCGTCATCTTTGACATGGATGGCGTGCTCATTGATTCAGAGGCCGCATACGCCAACGAGCTCATCGATGTGTTTGGCGCGCGCGGGCTCGATGTTACCAAGGACGAGATCTACGGGCTGGTAGGAAGCTCGCAAAAGACGTTTACGAGCTCGCTGGCGCGGTGGTTTGCGCGCAACGGTTTGGGCACCATGACGCCCGACGAGGCGGTGGCGCTCTACTACCGCTGGACAGCGGGCAGCTCGTACGACTATGCGGCGCTCTTAAACCCCGGCGTGCCCGAGACGCTTGCCGCCTTGCGCGAGCGCGGCGTGCGGCTGGCGCTTGCCTCGTCCTCGCCGATGAACAACATTCAGGATGTGTTGGGGCAGTGCGGCATTGCCGGCATGTTTGAGGTGGTTGTGAGCGGCGAGCAGTTCCACGAGAGCAAGCCGAACCCCAAAATCTACCTGCATACCATGGAGGTGCTGGGGTTGCCGGCAGCGGCCTGCTGCTGCGTGGAGGACTCGGCCTTTGGCATCGAGGCGGGCAAGCGCGCAGGTCTGACGGTTATCGCCAAGCGCGAGGAGCGGTTTGGCTTTTCGCAGGACCAGGCAGACATCATCGTGGACACGATTCCCGAGGTGCTCGTGGCTGTGCAGCTGGGCGGCAAGCGCTAGGACGCCTGCGGTCTGGTGCACCTGAGCAGCCGGTGCTAGGACGCCCGCTGCCTGGGATTGGCCGGGACAAGCCGGGCCGCGCCGGGCAGGGATTGGCAGGACAGGGCGGGTGAACCAGGGGTCCGCGCGTGAACGGGCTTACGCGTCCGCGCAGGGCAGGTCAAGCAAGGCGGCGCTGCGGCTGGCGATGGAGCGGGCGAGTACTGTGCGGTCGCACCGGCGAATGCTCGCAAGCTCGTCAAGCACGATGTTGAGCGACTGCTCGATAGCATCAAGCTCATAGGGTGCGTTGAGCTCGGGCGGCGCATCGGTTTCAAGGAGCAGCACCTCGGCAGGCACGATGCGCACGTATTCGCGGCCGCGCTTGGTGGCGAGCATGTGCTCGTTGACCGAGAACCGGCAGCCCAGGTGCACCGCTCGCCACAGCTCGTCGGTGGAACCCGAAAACCAGTGCAAAATGCATGTTGCTTCGGCGGCAAGGCCCGTTTGCTCAAGTGTGTCGAGCACGGGCGTGACCGCACGGATGGCATGAATGGAGAGGACCCGTCCGGGTATGGGGTGCTCGGCCGCGGCGCGCACCATGCGCCGGAATGCGGCCAGCTGCAACTCGAGTGCGTTGCCGCCGCGCTTGCCGCCATCGAGCCCCACTTCGCCAATAAAGCGCGCCGTTGCCGCGCGGCGCTCAAGGTCTGCCACGTCGCGGGCGCCGCACGTGCCGTCCGCAAGCCACCACGGGTGCAGTCCCACGCCCACGCGCACGTTGGAGCACGCGGCAAATCGTTCCTGGGCCGCGGCCGCGTCCTGTGGCGTAACCGTTGTGCAAAAGAACCCCATGTCGCGCCCTGCAGCTGCTTGCGCAATGGCAAGGCCATTGGTCATGCGGTCGAGGTGACAGTGCATATCAACGAGTTTCATCAGGCATTACCTTCGCGTGTTGGGTCGGCGGGGGAGGCGGCGTTATCGTAGCCGGCAAGGCGGCGCAGCACTAGGCCGGCGAGCATCTGGCCCATGATGGGCGGCAGGTACGAGGTCGTGCCCAAGGTTGGGCGCTCGTCTGCCGCTGGGCGGGGGAGCGGGGCTTCGGTGGAGTAGAGCACCTCGAGCCGTTTGACGCCGCGCTTGCGGCAGCCTTTGCGCATCACGCGCGCCAGCGGGTCGCCCGAGGTCTCGTAGATGTCAGCGAACCGCAGAAGCTCGGGTCGCAGCTTCATGGCGCCGCCCATGCTGCTCACGAGCGGCAGGCCCTGCTCTTCGGCCACGCGTGCAAGCTCCAGCTTGGTCGAAACGGTGTCGATGGCGTCAACCACGTAATCGATGCGCCCGCCCGCTTGGGCGCGGCAGCTGGCAATGAGCTCCTCAACCATAGCTGGCAACACGAAGGTGTCGCGCACGATAACGCGTGCCGCAGGGTTAATGCGGGCTACAAAGGCGCACACGGCGTCGACCTTGCGCATGCCGAGCGTGTCGGCAAACGCAATGGCCTGGCGGTTGATGTTACTCGGTGCCACCTCGTCGCCATCCACCACCACAAGCGTGCCCACGCCGCCCCGCACGAGCGCCTCGATGCAGTTGGACCCCACGCCGCCCGCGCCAAATACCATGACCGTGGCCGACTGGGTGCGCTCAACGGCAGCGCGGCCCCAGAGCGCTTCGAGGCGCGAGGTGGCGTGCTCGGTGGTATGCGCTGACGTAGGCATGCGGTCCTCGTTTCTGTGACGGGCTCGGGGCATAAGCGGCAAGGCGACATGCGCGTGCGGCCGCCTGCCCTGCTGTTGTGTAACACGGCTATTATGGCACGCCGCCCGGACACAATGGTGCGGCGCGCCTGGCGCCCAGCGCTTCAATTCATCGGCGCGGTTCTCTTGGCTCCCTCGCCTTACTTGTCCGGGCAGGTCCCTGCCCAAATCGGCTCATGTACACTCCGTTTGGCCCCTGCCTCGCTAGCCCTACCGGTCTGCATTCAAGCTCATGTCCACCCCATTTGCCCCCACCTCACTTGCCCCACCGCTCTTTCTCAAATCAGCTCATATCCACTCCAAAGTTATGTGCATGTAGGGCATTCCCGCGTGCGGCGGGCGCGGCAGGGGAGTCGCGGTATCATGGCCCGAGGAACAGCGCAGCGCGCGGGCGCAGCAAACACCGCGGCGCGCGGGCAGGGTGCTCGCCGCCACACGCTTGCGCGCTTATCGACAGGGGAGAACCATGGCAATCAAGGCTATCGCGCTCGATATTGACGGTACGCTAACCAATGACAGCAAGGTGATCACGACGCGCACCAAGGAGGCGCTGCTTGCGGCCGAGCGCGCGGGCATCACGGTGATTCTGGCGTCTGGCCGGCCCATTCACGGGCTGCACCGTTTGGCGAGTGAGCTTGAGCTCGACCGCTACCACGGTCTGCTGGTGGCCTACAACGGCTCGCAGGTGCGCGATGCCGCATCGGGTGAGCTGCTGTTTGATCAGGCCATGAGTCCCGAGGATGCGCGCGCCGTGCTGGAGCACGTGCGCAACTTCGACGTGATTCCCATGATGGTGGACGGCGACCGCCTGTACATCGAGGACGCGTACCGCTGCACCATTTACCATCGCGGCGAGCCCAAGAACATCATCAAGTACGAGCGCGATGCCTGCGACCTGCGTATTCACGAGGTGCGCGACTTGCGTGAGTGGTGCGTGACGCCGCAGAACAAGATCTTGACGGCCGGCACCGATACGTATTTGGCCGAGCACCACGCTCAGATGGCCGCGCCGTTTGCGGGGCGCCTGAACTGCATGTTTACGGCGGATTGTTATTTTGAGTACACGGCGCTCGGGCTTGATAAGGGTCGTGCGCTTGCCGGCGCCTTGCCGCAGCGCGGGATCGACATGAGTGAGCTGGTGGCCTTTGGCGATGGCCAGAACGACGTGGCTATGCTGCGCGCGGCGGGCGTTGGCGTGGCTATGGGCAACGCGGTCGCCGAGGCCAAGGAGGCCGCCAACATGGTCACCGGCACCAACAACGAGGACGGCATCGCCGACGCGCTCGAGCAGCTGCTCGCATAAGGCGCTCATCGCCAAAACAGGTGGCTGGGAAGGGTCGCTGACCACCAAAAGAGCTAGATAGAAACCGAAAACCGCTGAACAGGAGCGTACATGGCCGAATTCATTTACCAGATGTACCAGGCGCGCAAGGCGCATGGCGACAAGGTTATTCTTGACGATGTGACCCTGAGCTTCTATCCGGGCGCCAAGATCGGCGTCGTGGGCCCCAACGGCATGGGCAAGTCGACGCTGCTCAAGATCATGGCGGGCAAGGAGGAGGTCTCCAACGGGGACGCGCGCCTCACGCCGGGCTACACGGTGGGCCTGCTTGAGCAGGAGCCGCCGCTCGACGATGAGAAGACCGTCATCGAGAACGTGCGCATGGCCTTTGGCGATCTGCTTGCCAAGGTCGACCGGTTTAACCAGATCGGCGAGGAGATGGCCGCGCCCGATGCGGACTTTGATGCGCTCATGGCCGAGATGGGCAAGCTGCAGGACGAGATCGATGCGGCCGATGGCTGGGACATCGACAGCAAGCTCGGCCAGGCCATGGACGCCCTTCAGCTGCCCGATTCCGACACGCCCGTGAAGGTGCTCTCGGGCGGCGAGCGCCGTCGCGTGGCGCTCTGCAAGCTTTTGCTCGAGGCTCCGGACCTGCTGCTTTTGGACGAGCCCACCAACCACCTGGACGCCGAGTCGGTGCTGTGGCTCGAGCACTTCCTCAAGAACTATCCCGGCGCCGTGCTTGCCGTCACGCACGACCGCTACTTCCTGGACAACGTCGCCGAGTGGATCTGCGAGGTCGACCGCGGACATCTCTACCCCTACAAGGGCAACTATTCCACCTACCTCGAGACCAAGGCCGCGCGCATCGCTGCCCAGGGCCAGCGCGACGCCAAGCTTGCCAAGCGCATGGCGTCTGAGCTCGAGTGGGTGCGCTCGAGCCCTAAGGCGCGCCAGGCCAAGAACAAGGCCCGTCTTGCGCGCTATGAGGAGATGGAGGCCGAGGCCCGCGCGAGCCAGAAGCTCGACTGGACCGACATCCGCATTCCCGTGGGCCCGCGTCTGGGTGCCAAGGTGCTTGAGGTGGAGCATCTGCGCAAGGAATTCGACGGCCGCGTGCTCATCGACGATCTGAGCTTCAGCCTGCCGCGCAACGGCATCGTGGGCGTGATCGGTCCCAACGGCGTGGGCAAGTCGACGCTCTTCAAGATGATCATTGGCCAGGAGCAGCCCACCGCCGGCACCATCGAGCTCGGCGAGACGGTAAAGATTTCCTACGTTGACCAGGGGCGCGAGGGCATTGACCCCAACAAGACCCTCTGGGAGGTGGTCTCGGGCGGCACCGACAAGATGATCGTGGGCGAGACCGAGGTCCCGAGCCGCGCCTATGTGGCGAGCTTTGGCTTTAAAGGCCAGGACCAGCAGAAGCGCGCGGGCGTGCTCTCGGGCGGCGAGCGCAACCGCCTGAACCTCGCACTTACGCTCAAGCAGGGCGGCAACCTGCTGCTGCTGGACGAGCCCACGAACGACCTCGACGTGGAGACGCTCTCTTCGCTGGAGGCGGCGCTTTTGGAGTTCCCCGGCTGCAGCGTGGTGATCAGCCACGACCGCATGTTCCTCGATCGCGTGGCCACGCACATGCTCGCCTGGGAGGGTACGGACGAAGATCCCGGCCGCTGGTACTGGTTTGAGGGCAACTTTGCCGCCTACCAGGAAAACCGCGTGGCGCGTTTGGGCGAGGACGCCGCCAAGCCGCACCGCATCCATCGCAAGCTTACGCGCGACTAGCATAAGGTTGTCTGAGCGCAGGGCGGTGCTGCCGGGAAGGTTTGGCCGCAATCGTCGAGCAGCTCGACGCGGTCAGGTTTTAACCTTGCTCGTCGGGCAGCTCGACTGTATCGATCACCCATGCGGGGTCGGCGCAGGCGCGCTTCTTGATGGTGACGGTCGCGGCGTGCCGCACGCCATCGTGTAGATAGTACAGGGGGAACGAGGCGCGTCCGCGGCGGAGCTCGACCGTCCCGCGCAGGCAGGCGATGTAGAAGTATTCACCCGCAATGCCGAGCACGTCGGCGCCGTAGGGGAGCAGGCGTGCCAGTGCGGCCAAGGTTGCTCCAGAGCAATACACGTCCGTCGTAAAGTCGCGCGGATAGCCGTCCAGGTCGGGAGGCTCTTCTGCTGACGGGAGCGCGCTGGCCTGCGCGGCGGCTGCTGTGCCCTGCGCGGCGCGGGCGGGTGCTGCGGCGGGCGCTTCGCGATGGGGAACGGCGGCGCTGCCGGACGGTGCGGTGAGCGCG
>CASEER010000013.1 GCA_949287085.1 uncultured Coriobacteriaceae bacterium | reverse complement strand
GCTCACCGTGACCGGGCTGCGCGGCGTCGACGGCGGCCTGTACGCGGGCGGCTTCGTCGGCGTGGCCACCGCCGGCGGCGTCGCGCAGGTGAACGCCAGCACAGGCGAGGGCGCGTCGACAACCATCCTCGGCGGCCTGCTCAAACTCGGCAACATCGACGCCATCCAGGCGTTCCAGCCGTTCATCTACGGCGGCTCCGTCACCGGCGTGGCGGACGGTCTGCAGGTCCGCGCCAACGAGTGGGACACGGGCGGCCTCATGCACTCCCAGCGCATGAGCGGCAACGCGGGCGGCTTCGCCGGCACCGTCATGAGCGGCGAGGTGCTGAACTCCAAGGTCGCGAACCTCAACTCCGTGACCGGCGTCAACTACACGGGCGGCTTCGTCGGCTACACCGGCAAGAGCGGCATCGCCGACGTGGAGGACCTCGACGCGCTCAAGCTCATCGGCCTCACCGCCAGCGTCGGCGACCTCATCGGCACCACGGTCACGGCCTGCTCGGTCGCGGGCGTCCCGGCGGGCTACACCGTCGCCTCGCAGGGGCCGGCGGGCGAGAAATCCGTGAACGGCGACAAGCCGGATGATGCCAAGGGCGGGCAGAAGGCCGGCGGCTTCATCGGCTACGCCGACCTCGCGCACATCACGGGCGGCACGGCGACCAACCTCAAACGCGTCGGCAGCGCCGAGGCCGCGGGCGGCTTCGCCGGCGAGACGAGCCACGCCTACCTCGTGAGCGCCGCGGCGGACTCCGTCGTGCTGGGCGCGCTGAACACGGTCGTGAACGAGCTCGTGAAGGCGCTCTACCTTCCCGAGCTGGAACGGGCGAACGTCATCCACGTCGATCTTGGCGGGGCTTTGAACCTTGACGTCCTCTCCGAGGGCAACGTGCTTTCCGTGACGCTGCTCGGCCTGAAGATCTCCGCGTCCCTCTCGAAGGGGACGGGTGACGGCGGCACCGATGTGGTGAACGTCACCATCGGCGACTCGACGTTCACGCTGCCTTGCGATAAGGACGGCTTGACCGAGGACGCCGACCTCAAGGTCAACCTCATCAAGGGCAACAGCGCGCGGATCACCGACTCCACGGTCACGGGCATCGCCGACGGCTACGACGTGTTCGGCGGCGGCGCCACACAGGACAAGAACGGCGAGGGCGACACCGGCTACGCGGGCGGCTTCGTCGGCCACAACGACGAGGGCGTGCTCACCGGCGACAAGATGGTCTACGCCGACGTCGTGCGCGGCACGGCCGGCAAGACCGGTCCGTTCACCGGTGTCACCGACTACAGCTCGAACTGGTGGTTCAACAGCGTCGATGATGCCG
Organism: uncultured Coriobacteriaceae bacterium; assembly: GCA_949287085.1. GTDB lineage: Bacteria > Actinomycetota > Coriobacteriia > Coriobacteriales > Coriobacteriaceae > Enorma. Next base: position 65,763 of record CASEER010000013.1, on the reverse strand, counting down.
AGCATGACAACACGTACCACGTGTACCGCGGCGTCGATCTCGCGGAGGCCAAGGTTACCGGAACCGCGAACATGAAGGTCTCCACGGGCGCGTACGACACGGGCGTCCCCGGAAGTGACGACCCCGCTACTGCGGACAACGCCGCGTGGGCACGCTTCGACGTCACCGAGCACCAGCCGGAGAAGAACGGGAGCAACCTCGGCGACTGGCAGGGCGCGAAGGCGAACGGCGCCGACCTGGGCGTCTACATGGAGGACGGCGCCAAGGCTGTGCTCATGGCCGACACAGCCGTCTCCGACAACACCGGCGGCCTCACCCCCGAGCCGGGCGACGGGCAGGACCCGTGCGCCCAGAAGGTGGACGTGACCGTCCAGAAGGTCTGGAACGACGGGCACAACGCCGACGGCAAGCGACCCGATTCGATCACGGTCAAGCTGAAGGCCACCTACACGGACGCGAACGGCGTTCAGACACCGGAGACCATCCAGACGGTCGATGCGGACGGCAACCCGTCGGGCACGCCGATCGAGAACCCCATCACGGTCACGCTCTCTACCGCTGACCAGTCGGCGTGGGGCGACACGTGGCGGAAGGTCGTCGAGAACCTGCCGGTCGCCATCAAGGACAATTCCGGCGTCCACTACCTCACCTATACGCCCACCGAGGTCACGGTGGTCGGCGAAGGCGGGAACGCCGTGAAGCTCGGTGAGAGCGGTTACACCGTCTCCTATACCGTCGATGCGCACGACCGGGTCATCACCATCACCAACTCGACCCCGCTGCCCGAGACGGGCGGGCCGGGCATCGCTTGGTTCGCGCTCGTCGGGGCGGCCGTCGCCGCGGCGGGGCTGTGGCTCGGGTACCGGCGGAGGTGCCCAGCGCGGCCCGCGGGGTCGCATTTCAGCGGATAACGGGCGGGACGCCCGTATTCGATAGCAGGGAAGGAATTGCAAGCCTAGGAGAAAGGGAGAGGCATGTTGCAATCGATCGGAAAGAAGCTGATGGTGGCCCTGGCCACCATCGCGATGGTGGTGGGCTCGCTGCTCACCGCCACGCCCGCGTTCGCGGCGGGTACGAACGGCTCGATCGCCGTCACGGGCAACGACGGGTTCCAGGGCATCGTCGTGTACCAGATGTTCAACGAGGAAGGCGAAGGCGAGACTGCGAAGTACGTGCTGAATGAAGCGTGGAATAGCTTCTTCACTACTGATGCTGGACAAGGCGGCATCGGCCTGAAGGCCACGGGGGACGATCTCTCCGACGCCGCGTACACGTACGTGAAGGGTCTCGGCGCGGAGGACGCCCAGGCGGTCTCCGACTTCGCGAAGAAGGCCGCCGCATGGGCCACAGATCCATCCCATGTAATCACCGAGACGAAGTCGGCAGAAGTTGCTGTGGGCACGAAGACCGCAACGGTCAGTGCCCTCGCCTACGGCTACTACCTGGTCGTCCCGAACCCCAAGGGCTCCACTGACCAGACCGATCCGTTCCGTGGCACCGACGCGATGCTCGTCAACGTGAACAACAGCACGACTGTAGCGATGAATCTCAAGACCGTGTACCCGACCGTCGATAAGAAGGTCGAGAATAACGAGAACCACGCGAGCGCGAGCGTCGGCGACAAGTTGAACTTCACCCTGACCTCCACGGTACCGGACATCAGCGAGTACACGAAGGGCTACCAGTTCTCCTTCGTCGATACGCTGAGCGAAGGCCTGACCTTCAACGAGGACAGCGTGGCCGTGAAGATCAACGGGACCCCTGTAAATTCGACTGATTACCACGTTTCGACTGATGGCCAAACCATTACCATCAACTTCGGCGTGGCAGGTAGCGGATTGCTCGATGGGAAGTACGATGCCACTAGCCTCTTTACGGGCAAGGCCGGGCAGGCGATCACGGTGACCTACACCGCGACGCTCAACGAGAACGCCGTCGTCGCGACCGATGAGCTGAACACCGTGAAGGTCGTCTACTCCAACAATCCGGACACCAACGGGACCGGCGAGTCCGGCGAGTCCAAGACCCACCAGTACACGTTCGGCTTCGATCTGAACAAGACCGACGGCACGAACGGCCTCGCCGGCGCCCAGTTCCAGCTGAAGAAGGGCGATGACGTCATCCGGCTCATCCCCGTTGCCGATCAAGAGAACACGTACCGTCCCGCCAAGGATGGCGAGTCCGAAGGCGTTGTCGAGACCGTAACCACGCCCGACGACGGCGTGATCCACTTCACCGGCCTCGCCGAGGGCACCTACCAGCTCGTCGAGACCGAGGCGCCGGAAGGCTACAACAAGGTCACCGACCCCATCGAGGTGAAGATCGAGGCCAGCTACGAAGAGGATGGCACCCTCGAGAGCTGGACGGTCAACAAGAACGGCCAGAACGCGATCGAGGTCGTCAACCACGCCGGCACCATCCTGCCCGGCACGGGCGGCATCGGCACCGTCGTCTTCACGGTCGCCGGCGCGGCGATTGTCATCGCGGGCGCTGCCTGGTACATCGGCCGCAGGAAGCAGCAGAACTAGCCATGGGAAGGCGGCTGTCCAACATAGCACCCCTGGTATTGGTGGTGGTGGGGCTGGCGGTTCTGCTGTACCCCACCATCTCCAACTTCCTCATCGAGCGCAACGCCTCGCGCGCTGTCGAGCGCTACAGCGAGGCGGTCGACGCGATGAGCGACGAGGAGGCCCAGGCTATTCTGGACGCTGCGCATGAGTACAACACGGCGCTCGCGCTTCGGGCGGGCGCCGTCTCCTCGGGGGAGGCGAGCGGCCCATCCGCTTCCCCCGAGGAGCAGTCGGCGCTGCTCGAGCGCTACGACGAGGTGCTTAACCTCGACGGTGACGGCATGATGGGCTACATCTCCATTCCGCGCATCGACGTGACGCTGCCCATCTACCACGGCGTGGAGGAGAAGGTGCTGCAGCAGGCGGTGGGGCACTTGGAGGAAACGTCGTTGCCGGTGGGCGGCGCGTCCACGCACGCCGTGCTCTCGGGGCATCGCGGCCTGCCTTCGGCCAAGCTCTTCACGGACCTCGACCGGCTGCGCGAGGGCGACCGGTTCTACATCCGCGTGCTCAAGGAGACGCTCGCCTACCAGGTGGACGGCATCGAGACGGTGCTCCCCACCGAGGTGGACTCGCTTGCCATCCGCGCGGGTGAGGACCGGGTGACACTGGTGACCTGCACCCCATATGGCATCAACTCGCATCGGCTGCTGATCCACGCGCACGCGATTCCGTACACGCCCGACATGGAGGACGAGGTGGGCAAGCCGGGATCGTTCATCAACATCCCGCTGCCGTACCTGCTGCTCATCATCGCCCTCGTCATCTTGGCGATCGTCTTGGGCGTCATGCGGCACCGCGCGCATGCGTCAGCCTCTAGCGAACCGGGAGGGCAGCCTCGTGGCAGTCATTTTTCACGATAGGACCCATCTTGCGCGCGCCTGCGCCGCCTTCGCCCTGGCGCTCTCGTGCGTGTTCGGTGCCCTGATGCCGCAGCCGGCGTATGCCGCCGTACAGCGGGGAACGCTCTCGGTGCGGTGCATGACCGAGCGCGATGGCGCGTCCGTGGTGCTCGCCGGGGACACCTATGCGCTCGCGCTCGTGGCGACGGCGAGCGTCTCGTGGGACGGTGGCGCGCCGAGCGTCGCGTACGCGCCCGCCGCCGGCTTCGAAGCCTACGACTACACCTGGGGCTCGCTCGATGCCGACGCCCTGCGCGCGGCTGCGCACGAGCTCGACGAGCACGCGCGAACGGCCGGCCTGTACACCGCGGGCGAGGCCACGGCCAACCAGGCCGGCGTGGCGGCGTTCGGGTGGCTCGACCCCGGCCTGTACCTGGTTGCGCGCACCTCGGTGGCGGCGGGCAACGCATCCTATACCTGCGACCCGATGCTCATCAGCGTTCCCGCGATGGAGGATGGATCGCTGGTGTACCGCGTGGTGGCAGAGCCCAAGTTCGAGTGGAGCGAGCCGCCGGCCACGCCGCCCCACGAGCCCCCGACGCCGGACGACGAGAAGCCGCCCGCACCGACCATCGACGACGTGCTCACCTCGTGGGGCCTGCCTGCCACGGGCGATCCCGCGTTTTGGGCGGGCACCGGGTTCATGCTGCTCGGTTTGGTGCTCGCTGCGGCGGGCGTCTGCTCCCGCAGACGCCGAACGCACTAGCGTATCGAGCAATGGAAATGTGAACGGAGCGTTCCACCTCGTGGTCGCTCCGTTTTTTATCGACCTGCCCGGTGCTTGAACCGCAAATAATATTGCGGGAGCGCAGATAAATAATTGACGGGGGGCACCTTCCATATCATATCTTGTATTGGAAACGTATCCCCTCCCCAAGATATTCCGAACAGGGTGATGCCTTCCGATGAGGGGGAAGCATGAAGCCAATCGTGAACATCGCTTCATGAGTGCTCATCGTGGTGCTTGCAGCGCTGTCGATCGCGTTCGCCGGGGTGCGCCTTGTTGGCTTGACGCCGTTCGCCGTGCTCTCGGCGAGCATGGAGCCCCAGTATCCCGTAGGGTCGCTCATCTATGTGCAAGACGCCGTCTCGGCGTCCCCCTCGTCGCGCGCGCTGGGGCCGCGGGATCGCCACGCGTAGCAGCCCTGCCGGGTCACCTTGAGCGCCGGGCGCATCTCGGAGACCGTCCAGGCCCCCTCGCTGGCCTTGACGAACGCGAACTTAGCCCCCTCCACCTGCGAGCCTACAGCTGCCTGCTAGCGAAGAAGGCGCTCGCTTTTAAAAGCATCTCGCTCTCCCTCTTCAGCCGTTCGCTCTCGCGCCTCAGCCTGCGGAGGTCCTCCGCCATCTGGAAGGGGTTGTCCCCTGCCGGCGCCTGCGCGGCGTCGGCCCTCCTGACCCGGTCCGGCAGGCTCCCCGGGTCGACGCCGGGCTCGCGGGCGGCCTCCGCGTAGGTACCGCCCCGCTCCCTGTACAGCCTACGCGCCCGCACAGGGGGAGCGCACCGCTCGCGGGATTGTGCTCGCCCTGCGCCGCCGACTTTGCTACATTTTGTACCAACGCGGTGCCGAAGGGGCACCAGCCGGGAAAGGGACGCACGTATGATGGCTTCAAGCGACATGCTTGCACACACGGCCTCTGCGGCCGCCATCGTGCTGCTATCCCTAGACGAGCCACTACGGGGCGCTGCTACGCGCTAGGGTTCTTCGTCTGCCGGTCACCTCACCAAAACCTTTGAAGCACCCCAACGCGTACCAGTCCCGCCTTGCAGGACGTGTCGCGTTCGGGGTGCTTCCCTATCCAGCCGAGTTGCACGGCACGTCCTCCTGCAAAGCACCCAAGCGGAAAGCCGCTCAGAACAGGAGGAACCATGACCCGGAAAATCAGCATCTTCGATACCACGCTCCGCGATGGCGAGCAGTCGCCCGGCGCCAGCATGAACACCGAGGAAAAGCTCATCATCGCGCGGCAGCTCATCCGCATGAACGTCGACGTTATCGAGGCGGGCTTCCCCATCTCGAGCCCGGGCGACTTCAAGAGTGTCGCCGAGATCGGCCGTATCGCGGGCGACAAGTGCACCGTATGCGGCCTCACGCGTGCCGTGGACAAGGACATCGAGGTTGCAGCCGAGGCGCTCAAGACCGCCAAGCGCCCGCGCATCCATACCGGCCTGGGCGTCTCGCCGAGCCATCTGCGCGACAAGCTGCATCTCACGGAGGATGAGGCGATTGAGCGCGCCGTGCACGCGGTGAAGCTCGCCCGCTCGTTCGTGGACGACGTCGAGTTCTACGCCGAGGACGCCGGCCGTGCGGACCAGGATTTCCTCTGCCGCATCATCGAGGCAGCCGTGAAGGCGGGTGCCACCGTGGTGAACATCCCCGACACGACCGGTTACAACATGCCGTGGGCCTTCGGTGCGCGCATCGCCGACCTGCGCGAGCGCGTGGACGGCATCGAGGACGTGACCATCTCCGTACACACCCACAACGACCTGGGCATGGCCACGGCGCTCGCGATCGAGGCCGTTCGCAACGGCGCCACGCAGGTCGAGTGCACCATCAACGGTTTGGGCGAGCGTGCCGGCAACACGGCGCTCGAAGAGGTCGTTATGGCCATCCGCATGCACGGGCAGGAGCTCGATGCGCACACCGATATCGTGACGCAGGAGCTTACGCGCGCAAGCAAGCTCGTGAGTTCCATCACCGGTATGACGGTGCAGGCCAACAAGGCCATCGTGGGCGCCAACGCCTTCGCGCACTCCTCGGGCATCCACCAGGATGGCGTACTCAAGGCGCGTGACACCTACGAGATCATCGACCCCGCCGATGTGGGCGCCGGTGGCTCGCAGATTATCCTCTCGGCCCGCTCCGGCCATGCCGCGCTGCGCCACCGCATGGCAGAGCTGGGCTTTACCTTTACCGACGAGGAGTTTGAGGACATCTACCAGGCGTTTCTGGAGGTCGCGGACAAGAAGAAAGAGGTCTATGACGAGGACCTGGAATCGATTGTCCACGAGCGCGAGCGCGTGAACACGGCGGTGTGGGATCTCGATGCGCTGCAGGTTTCCTGCGGCTTCCCGCTCACGCCGACGGCGACCATCACCCTCACCAACGTGGATGGCGAGACCTTTACCGAGTGCGCATACGGCACGGGTCCTGTGGACGCGGCATACAAGGCGGTCGACAAGATCGTGGCCGTGGCAAACGATCTGGCCGAGTTCTCGGTTAAGGCGGTAACCCGCGGCATTGATGCACTGGGCGAGGTGACCGTGCGCGTGACGGCCGAGAATGGCGAGGTGTATATTGGGCGTGGGTCCGATGGCGACATCATCGTGTCGTCAACGAAGGCGTATCTGAACGCGCTGAACCGCCTGATCTCAGACCAGAAGAGCAGGTAAACACTGGGGAGGGGCCGGGCATATCATCCCGTGCTCAAACAGTCCTCGGATGTTCAGCAGAGCTGAACATCCTGCGGAACTCCGCGCGGGACGATATGCCCGGCCCCTCCCAAGAGCGGTAATTGCCCACTGTTCCGGTTGCAGCCTCATCACGACGGACGTACGCCCTCGTTGAGCTAAAGGCAGTAAAAAGAGAGAGAGGGTTCTGGGCGGTGCTTGACCGTTTCGGATGCAACCTAAGTAAACCTTTCCTTATTTATACTGTTAACCCAGGAGCTTCGCTGTCATCTGCTATGGGTGGCATGCTTGAGGCTTCTGACATATCCCTCGCGCGCAGTTCCGCAGCGAGCGCAGCGAAGCGAGGACTGTCTGAGCACGAAGGATATGTCAGAAGCCTCTTCAACGACGTTACTACTGATAAGGAGAACCACATGCCAAGACCAATGACCGTGGCGGAGAAGATCCTGGCCGCCCATGCGGGGCTCGACGAGGTGCGCCCTGGCCAGCTCGTAGAGTGCGATCTGGACCTCGTGCTCGCGAACGACATCACGGCGCCCATTGCCATCGACGTCTTCCGCGAGCTCGGCGCGACCGAGGTGTTCGATCGCGACCGCGTGTGCCTCGTTCCCGATCACTACGCGCCCAACAAGGACATCAAGAGCGCCGAGCAGACCAAGAAGATGCGCGACTTTGCCCACGAGCAGGGCATCACGCACTACTGGGAGCAGGGTTGCGCCGGTATCGAGCACGCGCTGCTGCCCGAGCAGGGCGTCGTGGTGCCGGGCGACCTGGTGATTGGCGCCGACTCGCATACCTGCACGTACGGCGCGCTCGGCGCGTTCTCCACGGGCGTGGGCTCTACCGATGCGGGCGTGGGCCTCGCCACCGGCCGAGCATGGTTCAAGGTGCCGCCGACCATCAAGTTTGAGATTGACGGCGAGCTCGTGGACGGTGCCTCCGCCAAGGACGTGATCCTCCATATCATCGGGCTCATCGGCGTTGACGGCGCGCTCTATCAGGCTATGGAGTTCACCGGCTCCACCATCCGCTCCATGTCCATGGAGGGTCGCATGACCATTTCGAACATGGCCATCGAGGCCGGTGGCAAGGCGGGCATCATGGAGGTCGACGATGTGGCGCGCGCATGGCTCGAGGGCCGTTGCCAGCGTCCGTCGGTGGAGTATCATGCCGACGCTGACGCCGAGTACGCGCAGGTCATTCACATCGACGCGGCCGATATCAAGCCGTGCGTCTCGTGGCCGCACCTGCCGAGCAACACGCATCCCGTGAGCGAGAGCCGCCATATTGCCATCGACCAGGCAGTCATCGGCAGTTGCACCAACGGCCGCATCGAGGACATGCGCGCCGCTGCCGAGGTGCTGCGCGGTCGCACTGTCAACCCCAACGTGCGCTGCATTGTGATTCCGGCCACGCAGGCGGTGTTCCGTCAGTGCATGGACGAGGGTCTGGCGCAGGTGTTCCTCGACGCCAACTGCGTGTTCTCCACGCCGACCTGCGGTCCTTGCCTGGGCGGCTACATGGGCATCCTTGCCGCGGGCGAGCGCTGCATCTCGACCACCAACCGCAACTTCGTCGGCCGCATGGGCGACCCCTCGAGCGAGGTTTACCTGGCGAGCCCGGCCGTTGCCGCCGCGAGCGCCGTCGCCGGCCGCATCTGCGCCCCGTCCGACCTGTGAGTCATTTGAGTCATTTTGGGACGGGGTCATTTTGAGTCATTTTGTCTTACGCCCCGTTCTAGCCTGTCCCTTTTCCCGTTCCCGTCCATCCCTTCCTGCGAAAGGATTTCTCTATGCACTACGAAGGTACCGTTTTCCGCTACGGGCGCGATGTCGACACCGACGTCATCATCCCCGCGCGCTACCTCAACAGCTCAGACCATGCGCATCTGGCGGCGCATGCGATGGAGGACCTCGATCCCACCTTTGCCGAGCGCGTGCAGCCCGGTGACATCGTGGTGGCGGAGGAGAACTTCGGCTGCGGCTCCAGTCGCGAGCACGCGCCGGTGGCGCTCAAGGCGGCGGGAGTGAGCTGCGTCATCGCCAAGAGCTTCGCGCGCATCTTCTACCGCAACGCCATCAACGTGGGCCTTGCCATCATGGAGTGCCCGGAGGCTGTGGACGCCATCGCCGACGGAGCGCGCGTGGCGGTGGACACCGAGTCCGGCACCATCACCAACCTCGACACGGGTGCGACCTTTACCGCCGAGCCCTTCCCGCCGTTCATCGCCGAGATTATCGAGGCGGGCGGCCTGGTCGAGCGCACGCGCCAGAAGCTTGCCGCCGAGAAGTAGATTGGTACTTGCGACCAAAGTGATACAAAGTGGTCTATTGTGGTATAACAGTCATAATTTCTCTTATGGTATAAGCGGGCAAGGAGCGTTATCGTGGCTACAGCAATGACATCGCTCAATACGAAGTTGAGTGTTGAGGAGAAAAACGAGTTCGTGCGCTGCACCGAGGCGCTTGGACTGACGCCCTCTGCTGCCATCAAGGTGTTTGTGCACATGTTTAATGAATGCGGTGGATTTCCCTTTGAGGTCCGTAGGCCCATCTCCACCGAAACGACTACGTATCTTTCCGCGGCGGATTTCGAGCGGTTCTCTCAAGCGCTCGACGCTCCCATGCCTGCTGCTACCCGAGACTTGCTGGAGCGCGAGTATTCATGGGAGGACTAGCGTTTCGCCCAATTCGTGCCTTGGAAGACGCCGACGATGTAGCGACATTCCACTCGGGTAACGTTGCCAACGATGCCTGGCTCAAAGAGCGCGCTCGACGTGCGGTGCGGGGCTCGACGGCGCGCGTGTATGTTTTGCCGCTCGAGGATGGGGTCATATGCGGCTATTACGCGTTGAGCGCCCATGCAGTGGCTCGGCTGGGGTCCGTTGCGGGTGCGCTTCGCCGCAATGCCCCCGACCCCATTCCTTGCACCCTTTTGGGACAGTTGGCAGTTGACGAGCGTTTTCAGGGGATGTCCGCCGGTTCTCGCCTACTCCAGGATGCGCTCAAGCGTGCCATGGCTGCCTCGCGCATCGTGGCGTCAAGGGCTTTGCTGGTTGACCCGGCAGATGAACGAGCAGCGGGCTTTTACGCACACTTTGGATTCGCTCCTCTTTCATCCGATTCCAAGCGGATGTTTGTGCGGCTTTAAGGGGTTGGTTGGGGACGTGTTCCTTTCAACCGATTGGTACTTGCGACCAAAGTGATAGGTTGGTTGGGGATGTGTTCCTTTCAACCCATTTTCCTTGTCCTATTGATTGGAGTTGCAACGTGAAGAAGACCTACCGGATCTGCTGCCTGCCGGGCGACGGCATTGGCCCCGAGATCATCGCCGAGGGCAAGAAAGTGCTCGCCGCCGTGGGTAAGCGCTACGGTGTCGAGTTTGTCTGCGAGGACGCGCTCATTGGCGGCGCTGCCATCGATGCGACCGGCAACCCGCTGCCCGATGAGACCCTCGACGCCGCCCGCGCTTCCGACGCGGTGCTGCTGGCGAGCGTTGGCGGTCCCCAGTGGGACTCCACCGACCCCACTGCTCCGCGCCCTGAGCAGGGTCTTTTGCGTATTCGCAAGGAGCTTGGCCTCTACACCAACCTGCGCCCGGTGCAGATCTTCGACGCGCTCGCCGGCGCTTCGACGCTGCGTCCCGAGGTCGTGGCGGGTGTTGACATGATGGTCGTGCGCGAGCTCACGGGCGGCCTGTACTTTGGCCGGCGCGAGCGCTTCTACGACGAGCCCGGCGCGGGTGCCGACGGCCGGCCCGGCCAGCGTGCGTACGACACGCTCGAATACCGCGAGTACGAGATCGAGCGCATCGCGCGCCAGGCGTTTGAGGCCGCGCGCAAGCGCCGCGGCAAGGTGTCGAGCGTGGACAAGGCCAACGTGCTCGAAACGAGCCGCATGTGGCGCGAGATCGTCCATCGCATCGGCGCAGCGGAGTACCCGGATGTGGAGCTCGAGGACGTGCTCGTGGACAACGCCGCCATGCAGCTCATCAACCGTCCGGCCGATTTTGACGTGGTAGTGACTGAGAACATGTTCGGCGACATCCTCTCCGACGAGGCGGCGCAGATCACGGGGTCGCTCGGTATGCTGGCCTCGGCGAGTCTGGGCGACGGCGTGGCGCTCTACGAGCCGAGCCACGGCAGCGCGCCCGACATCGCGGGGCAGGGCATCGCCAACCCGCTCGCGCAGATTCTGTCTGTGGAGATGATGCTCCGCTACAGCTTTGACATGGGCGAGGCCGCCGATGCTGTACGCGCCGCCGTGACCGCCGTGCTGGACGAGGGTTGGCGCACGCGCGACATTGCGGACGCCACCACGCCCGCCAACCACGTGCTGGGTACCGAGGCCATGGGCAACGAGGTAGCTCGCCGTATATAAGGTAGAGCGTAGCGACGGACGGAGCAAGGCATGAGAAAATAAACGAACGCTGCGGTCCCTACGGCGGGATTCCGTGACGCACGGCAGGCAGCAGAACAACGAGCGGCCTCAAGACGGAGGAGCCCCATGAATATCCAGATTTTTGGCACCAAGAAGAGCTTTGATACCAAGAAGGCGCAGCGGTACTTCAAAGAGCGCCGCATTGCGTTTCAGTTTATCGACCTGCGTGAAAAGGGCATGAGCAAAGGCGAGCTCCAGAGCGTGATGCGTGCGGTGGGCGGCATCGATCAGCTCATCGACCCCAAGGCAAAGGACCAGGACACGGTCGCGCTCATCACGTACCTGGCCGAGAGCCAAAAATTTGAGAAGCTGCTCGAAAACCAACAAGTGTTGCGCGAGCCCATCGTGCGCAACGGCCGCCAGGCAACTGTGGGCTACGAACCAGATGTTTGGAAGACCTGGGAGTAGCGGCGCCGGAATGGGTTGATGAGCGGCGCCGGCCGGCAAGCCAGATGGGTTGTTTGGACTCATCCCCAACCAACCAATTTGGGACGGCCCCAATGAGAATGGGTCAGTTTGGACCCGTCCTCAACTGACCCAGACCCATCCACAACCAACCCATTAGCCGAGCATGGCGGCGATGGCGCGCACCACGGCGTCCTTGGCGGCCGAGGTTTTGCTCGCATCGGCTACGGTCAGCACCACGCTGCCCTTAATGCCCAGTTCGCCGACCTCAGAAAAGTACACGTTGGGACCGTCGCTTACGGCCGACACGCTCGCAGCGGCCTGCCGTGCGGCCTCGATGATCTCGGCAGACAGATCGTCGAGGTTCACCAGTTGGCCCGCGCGGGCGCGGTCGCGCGCGGTGGTCTCAGCATCTGCGCTGGATGCCTGGTTGGACACGCGTGCTTCAAGTTCTCCCAGCGTAGGGTAGGTGCGTGCCACGCTAAACGGCACGCTCACGCGGTTGGCGGGCAGTAGGTGCACGAGTGCCGTCGTTGAGATGATCGAGTTGGGAATGATTACCGTCTGCCCCAGCCCGTCGCGAATGGTGGTGTGCCGCCACGTCACATCTTGCACCACGCCGCGCTCGCTGCCCACTTCGATGTTGTCGCCGGGCTTAACGAGCCCCATAAACGTGACCTGCAGCCCGCCGATGAGGTTGGACAGCGTGTCCTGGAACCCAAGCGACACGGCAATGCCGCCGATGCCCAGGGCGCCGATGACCGAGCTCGTGTTGATGCCAAAGCAGCTGTCGAGCACAAAGCTCGCCCCGATAATCCATACGACGGCGCGCACGATGTTGATGATGATGCTCGAGCTGGGCAGCGGGTTGCTGTCGTGATGTAGCACGCGCGACATCGCGCGCGCGGCGATTTTGGCAACAAGTGCGGTGACCACCACAATGACGACCGCCCAAACCAGGCGCTGAAAGAGCGGATTGGTGAGAACGCCGGTGATGCTGGTAAGAACTTGGTCCATGATGCTCCGATTTCGGTGCGACGGTGTATTGCTCTCATGGTACCCGAACTGCGCGCCGGGCATCCTGTGCGGGGCGGTCGCGTGCCCGCGGGGGTTGTGGATGCACTCCCACCGCGAGGGGCGGTCGCGTGCCCATACAGGTTACAGCCGCGCTCCTCACCGGGCGGGCGCTTGCTCGCAGCCTGCTTGCGGGGGCTATACTTGGTGCATGCACATCGCCACGGCGAGCGCCCCGCGCCCGCACCGCCATGGGAGGAGTAAGCATGGAAGAATATCTGGGATCGACAATCGGTAAGCTTGGCTTTGGCTTTATGCGCCTGCCCAAGCTCGAAGACGGTTCGTTTGACATGGAGCAGGTCAAGACCATGGTCGACCACTTCATGGACGCGGGCTTTACCTACTTTGACACGGCGTTCGTCTACGACAACGGCGGCTCGGAGCGCGCGCTCAAGGAGGCGCTCATCGATCGGTACCCGCGCGACCGCTTTACCGTGGCCACCAAGATGTGCGCCTGGCAGCAGGCCGAGGACGCTGCGGCCGCTAAACAGCAGTTCTACACGAGCCTCGAGCGCACCGGTGCCGGCTATTTTGACTTTTACCTGCTCCACGCGCTGCAGGCGGGCAATTACCAGAAGTACGACGAGTATGGTCTCTGGGACTTTGTGCGCGAGCGCCGCGCCGAGGGCCTCATCAAGCACGTGGGTTTCTCGTTCCACGCGGGCCCGGAGCTGCTTGACGAGCTGCTGACCGCGCACCCGGAGGTCGAGTTTGTGCAGCTGCAGATCAACTACGCCGACTGGGAGAACCCCGACGTCACGGCGCGCGCCAACTACGAGGCCGCACGCAAGCACGGCGTGCCCATCGTGATCATGGAGCCGGTCAAGGGCGGCGCGCTCGCCGACCCCATCCCGCAGGTGCGCGACATCCTGCAGGCGGCGAACCCGCAGGCATCGCTCGCGTCGTGGGCCATCCGGTATGCGGCGTCGCTCGACGGCGTGATCACCGTGCTTTCGGGCATGTCGACGCTTGAGCAGGTGGACGACAACCTCTCCTACATGCGCGATTTCAAGCCGCTCGACAATGCGGAGCGCCAGGCTATCGCCGCTGCGCAGCAGGCGCTTGCCGCGGTTGAGTCCATCCCCTGCACCGCGTGCCACTACTGCACGGGCGGCTGTCCCATGAACATCCCCATCCCCGAGATCTTTGCTGCGCGCAACCGCCAGCTTGTATGGAACCAGGTTGAGCGCGCGCAGCAGGAGTACGACAAGGCGGTTTCTGCCGAAGGGGCCGGTCGCGCGTCGGCCTGCATTGCCTGCGGTCAGTGCGAGGGCGCCTGCCCGCAGCAGATTCCGATCGTCACCTGGCTCAAGGATTGCGCGGAGGCCTTCGAGGCGTAGATGGTGATTGGGTCAACGGGCGCTGTCGTGTTTGGTTGATTGCCGACTCGAACAGGTACGGAGGGCCCGTGCTGCGCGCAAGCGCGGCAATAAGAGGGGGCGTTATGGGCGATCGAAAGCGGCGCGTGCAGCCGACGTGCATCCAGGTGCGTGGCGCGCGGGTGCACAACCTCAAGAACATCGATGTCGACATCCCGCTTGGCGAGCTCGTGGGCATCGCGGGCGTCTCGGGCTCGGGCAAAAGCTCGCTCGCACTCGGCACGCTCTACGCCGAGGGCTCGCGCCGCTACCTGGATGCGCTCTCCACCTACACGCGCCGGCGTATCGGTCAGACGGCACGCGCCACGGTGGACGAGGTGCGCCACGTGCCCGCGGCCCTCGCGCTGCGCCAGCGCCCGGGCGTGGGCAGCGTGCACTCCACCTTTGGCACCTCGACCGAGCTCCTCAACTACTTGCGCCTCATGTTCTCGCGTCTGGGCAGCCACCAGTGCCCGCACTGTGGGGCGCACGCCGAGCCCTCTATGGCTGTGGCGCTCATGCAGCCCATTACCTGCCCAAACTGTGGGCATGAATTCTACGGCCCCGGTGCCGAGGACCTCGCCTTCAACAGCGCCGGCGCGTGCCCCACGTGCGGCGGCACGGGCATCGTGCGCACGGTGGACGAGTCGACACTCGTACCCGATGAATCCATAAGCATCGACGACGGCGCGGTCTTGCCGTGGGGGAGCCTCATGTGGGACCTCATGAAGCAGGTCTGCGCCGCCATGGGAGTGCGCACCAACGTGCCGTTTAACCAGCTCACTTCCCAAGAGCGCGAGATCGTATTCCATGGGCCGGCCGAAAAGAAGCATATTCTCTACCACGCTAAAAAGGGCGACAGCTTCGCGGAGCTCGACTTTACGTATTTCAATGCGGTCTACACGGTGGAGAATGCGCTCGCCAAGGCCAAGGACGAGAAGGGTCTCGCGCGTGTGGCCAAGTTTTTGCGCGAGGACGTGTGCCCGGATTGCGGCGGCACGCGGCTTTCGGCAGCGGCGCGCGGGCCGGTAATCGACGGCATGAACCTTGGTGACGCCACGGCGCTCACGCTTGATGAGCTCGCTCGCTGGGTGCCCGGCGTGCCCGCGCTCATGCCCGAGGCGCTCCGCCCCATGGCGCAGACCATCGTGGACGAGTTTTCCGAACCCATGTGCCGTCTGCAGCAGCTGGGTCTTGGTTACTTGAGCCTCGATCGCGCGAGCTCCACGCTTTCCACGGGCGAGCGCCAGCGCGTGCAGCTCGCCCGTGCGGTGCGCAACCGTACCAACGGCGTGCTCTACGTGCTCGATGAGCCCTCTATTGGCCTGCATCCCTCAAACGTGGAGGGGCTGCTCGGCGTGGTGGACGACCTTTTGGACGACGGCAACTCCGTGGTGCTCGTGGATCACGATGTGCGTGTGCTCCGCCATGCGGACCACCTCATCGAGATTGGCCCGGGTTCCGGCGCGGACGGCGGCGAGGTCATTGCGCAGGGCACGGTCGAGGAGGTCGAGGCGGCGCCGGCTACGCGGATCGGTCCGTTCCTTTCGGGCGCGCGGCGCATTCGGACGCGCGAGCGCGCATCGGCGGGTGAGGAGTTTGCCCTGGGCACCATCCGTCTTGCGATGGGAGCCATCCACACGGTCAAGCCGCTGGAAGTTGAGATTCCGCGCGGACGGCTCACCGCGGTCACGGGCGTTTCGGGCAGCGGCAAGACAACGCTCGTGCTGGAGAGCCTGATTCCGGGCCTTAGGGCGAGCATTGCGGGCGAGCCGCTGCCGGCGCACGTGCGGGTGGTAGAGGCCGAGGGCATCCGACGTGCGAACCTCATCGACGCCACGCCCATCGGCGCTAACGTACGCTCGACGGTGGCCACGTACTCCGGCGTGCTCGACGACCTGCGGCGCGCCTACGCCAAACTGCCCGAGGCCAAGGAGCGCGGGCTCAAGGCGGGCGCGTTTTCGTACAATACCGGGAGCCTGCGCTGCCCCACGTGCGACGGCACGGGGCAGATTTCGCTCGACGTGCAGTTTTTGCCCGACGTTGACGTTCCGTGTCCCGACTGCAACGGCGCGCGCTATGCCCGCGCAGCCTACGACGTGCGGCTGGCGGGCGACATCAGCCTGCCCGAGCTGCTTTCCTACACGGTTGACCAAGCGCGCGATGCGCTGGCCGAGACCAACTTGCGTTCGGCCAAGGCCAAGCTGCAGGTGCTCTCTGACCTGGGGCTCGGTTACCTCACCTTGGGCGAGGCCACGCCGGCGCTCTCGGGCGGCGAGGCGCAGCGGCTCAAGCTGGCGAGCGAGCTCACGCGCAGCCAGCAGGATGCGCTCTTTGTGTTTGACGAACCCACGATCGGCTTGCATCCGTTTGATGTTGAGGTACTGCTCGGCGTGCTGCAACGGCTCATTGATAACGGTGCGACCGTGGTGGTGATCGAGCACGACCTGGACATGATCTGCAATGCGGATTACATGATCGATATGGGGCCGGGCGGTGGCGAGGCCGGCGGCCGCGTGGTGGTGGCCGGCACGCCCGAGCAGGTGGCCGCATGCCCCCAGAGCATCACGGGCCGCTACATCGCCTAGGTGAAATGAGGACAGAGGGTTTTCACCTATTGGTCACGACGACGAGGTCCTCGATTGTGCCGTTTTATGTCTTAAAAATGGCACAATCGAGGACCCCGACTGCACGTACGTGAATTGAGGACAAAGGTGAAGTTTCCTCTGTCCTTATTTCACCTCTGCTGGGTGCGTGTGCTATGGTGGGTGCGCATGTTTGCGCTGCGCCGCGCAGCGCTGGCCACGAAAGGACCAAGATGATTAAAGAGATCGTGAAGGACCGTGACTTCCTGAGCAAGCCGGCCGAGCCCGCGACCACCGACGATGCCGAGGTCGTGCAGGACCTGCGCGACACGCTCGAGGCGCTCGACGACTGCGTGTGCCTGGCCGCCAATCAGATCGGCTCCACCAAGGCCATCATTGCCTACGAAGATAACGGCCGCACGTACGTGATGCTCAACCCCAAGATCAAGGTGGCCGCGCAGCCGTACCAAGCGCAGGAGAGCTGCCTTTCGCTCGAGGACGTGAGCGAGGTCAAGCGCTTCAAGATGATTACCGTGGGCTATCAGGTGGTGGCAAACGGCAACCTGGTGAGCCGCACCAAGCGCCTGTCGGGTTGGACGGCCGAGATCGTGCAGCACGCGATCGACCACTGCACGGGCAAGCTGGTCTAGCGCAGCAAGGCGGGGGCAGGAGGCAACGGGCGCCCACAGGCAGCGGTGCCCCCGGCAGGCAGTGGGCACCGGCAGGCGCCCACAGACACCGCTGCCCCCGGCATCCGGTGCACCTCGGCGCCCCGTTGGCTGCCGAAGTACGTGATAAAGGAAGAGCTATGGTGACAGAAGAGGATATTCAGGCTGTTCAGGGGCTTATTTCGTTTATCGAGAGCTGCCCGAGCATGTTCCATACGGCGTCGACCATTGCGGCACGATTGGAGGCGCAGGGCTTTGTGCGCCTGCCCGAGGGCGCGTCGTGGCAGGGCAAGCTCGAGCCAGGCGGTTGCTACTACGTGGTGCGCAACGGCTCGAGCGTCATCGCCTTCAAGGTGGGCGAGCGCGCCGTGGACGATCCCGACCGCTACCACTTCCAGCTCACCGCGGCGCACGGTGACTCGCCGACGTTCAAAGTCAAGGCAGCGCCCGAGCTCGACGGCCCCGAAGGCACGCTGCGCCTGAACGTCGAGGCATACGGCGGCATGATCGACTATACCTGGTTCGACCGGCCGCTTTCCGTGGCGGGCCGCGTGCTCGTGCGCGCGGGCGACCGCGTGGAGAGCCGCCTCGTGGCGCCCGATCGTGACCTTCTGCTCATCCCGAGCCTCGCCATCCATCTGGACCGCGGCGTGAACGACGGGTTCTCGCCCAACCGCGCAAGCGACCTGTGCCCACTCGTTTCTGCAGGTGAGCTGGGTGCGGGCAGCTTCGATACGTTCGTGGCCGAGGAGGCCGGCGTGGAGCCGGGTCAAGTGCTGGCGCGCGACCTCTTCCTTGTGAACCGCCAACCTGCGCGCGTGTGGGGTGCCGCGCGGGAGTTTGTCTCGTCGCCCAAGCTCGACGACCTCATGTGCGTCTATACCTCGCTCACCGCGTTTTTGGCAGCTCGGAATCCCGGCTGTGTCCAGGTATTCTGCTGCTTTGATAACGAGGAGGTCGGCTCGAACACCAAGCAGGGCGCGATGTCCACGTTCTTGCCCGACGTTCTTGCCCGCGCGACGGCCGCGCTGGGCTTTGCGCCGGAGGACTACCGTCGCGCGCTGGCGAAGTCGATGCTCGTGAGCTGCGATAACGCGCATGCGGTGCATCCCAACAAGCCTGAGAAGTACGATGCGGGCAATCGTTGCCGCTTGAACTGCGGCATCGTGGTCAAAGAGGCCGCAAACCAGCACTACTGCACCGATGCGTTTAGCCGCGCGGTGTTTCGCGCCGTGTGCGAGCGCGCGGGCGTACCGTGCCAGAGCTTTGCAAACCGCAGCGACATGGCGGGCGGCTCGACGCTCGGCAACCTGTCGAACATCCAGGCGAGCATGCACGCGGTCGACGTGGGGTGCGCGCAGCTGGCGATGCACTCGTCGTATGAAACGGCCGGCGTGTGCGACGTGCGCCTGGCCACGCGGGCGCTGCAAGCGTTCTTTGAGGCTGACGTGCGCATTGACGGTGCCGAGGCCGTAACGTTCGCATAGCTGCCGCGAGGGCGCTTCACCGTTTATTCACGACAGCTCAGCGGGCGCAGCACTGCGTTTACGCAGGTATGGGGCGGGGTATGCTGTGGGGGACCATAGATAAAAGGGACAACCCCTGCATACCAAGGGAGCACCATGGACGATACGCAAGTTGATTGGACCAAGCGCATTGACACGCCGGCGCCGGCATCCGATTCCGCGCCGCAGCCCGATGCCCACGCGTCAAGTCAGGATGAACGCCTTGCGCGTGCCGAACGCAGCCTCAAGCGGAGCAAGATCGCGCTGGGCGTGCTTGCTGGCGTTCTGGTTGTGGCGATTTGCGCGGTAACCGTTGTGGCGTTCGCTGCTTACCAGAAGCTCGGTGAGCTTGCTGCCTCGTATGCCGTCTTAGAGCAGCGTGCAGATAAGGCCGAGCAGCGCGCGGAGGCATCCGCCGGGGCCGCGGCGGGCGCAGGCAGCTGGGGATCATCGGATGCCGCGGCGTCCGACAGTGAGGATGCGGAGCCACTCCGGGCAGCCGACCTGACGGGCATTATCAACCAGAAGTGGTCGAATGCCCTGCGCATGCTCGAGGCCTACGGCGTCGACCCGAATGACTTGATTATTGTGACGGATGATGGCGGCTCGGTGATCGACCCGGGCAACTGGACCGTGACCATGGTGACCGATATCGACGATACGGGCGGGGTCGCGGTGTATTTGCACCACGATATCGACTGGTTCTAGGACGGCTCGCAGGACATCCTGAACGCTGTGGCCAACGAGCCCGCCCATAGCTTTCGCCTCGTTGCCCCCAATACCTTTGGCCCTATGCCTTTGGCCCCTATACCTTGAGCGTCTGAAGGTATGCCTTCTGGTGAGCGGGAATCCGGCGGCTCTCGCGTGCCTTTTGCAGCGACTTGTTGTGCGTCCAGGGGTCCAGCACGGGCTGGCCGTGGGAATCGCGCTGCTCAAAGAGGGGCAGCGTGGCATTGGGCTGCTTGATGAGCGCAAACGAGAAGTACCAGGCGCACACCGTGGAGATTCATTTCGTCATAGGTCGCATGGGGGAGCGGCTCGTCCAGAAACGCGCGGGCTTCGCCGGGGCGTGCGCGCCACAGCGTGCGAGCAAAGCTGCGCAGGGCGGGCATGCGAACGCCGAGGATGCACGCGGGGTCGACGGTGGGAATCAACTTCATTTGGAACGTGCGGTATGCAGGGTCGGCAAGCTCCGCTTGAATGTCCATGCGGCTCCTTTGAACGCAGCCGAAGCGCTAATTCAGCAGCATGCGGTCGTTTGCCAGCTCGCCGCCCGAGACCTCCTCGAACTTTTGCAGCAGGTCAGGCACCGTGAGCGCAGCCTTCTTGGCACCGCGCACGTCGTAGATGATGTGCCCCTCGTGCATCATGATGAGGCGGTTGCCCAAGCGGATGGCGTCGTTCATGTTGTGCGTCACCATGAGGGTGGTGAGGTGGTGCTCCGCGACGATCTTCTCGGTGAGCTCGAGCACCTTCGCGGCCGTCTTGGGGTCAAGGGCTGCGGTGTGCTCGTCCAGAAGCAGCAGCTTGGGCTCGGTAAGCGTGGCCATGAGCAGCGTAAGCGCCTGGCGCTGGCCGCCGGAAAGCAGACCCACCTTGGTGGTCAGGCGCTTCTCGAGGCCCAGCCCCAGCTCGTGCAGGCGCTCGGCGTACTCGTCCTTTTCGGCGCGCGTAACACCCCAGGCCAGGGTGCGCGTCTTGCCGCGGCGCTTGGCCATGGCAAGGTTCTCGATGATCTGCATGTCGGCGGCGGTGCCCATCATGGGGTCCTGGAACACGCGACCAAGGTACTTGGCACGCGCGGGCTCGGACAGGCGCGAGATGTTCTTGCCGTCGAGCGTGATGGTGCCCGCGTCGATGGGGTACACGCCCGCGATCATGTTCATGAGCGTAGACTTGCCGGCACCGTTGCCGCCGATCACGGTCACAAAGTCGCCGGGCTCGAGGTGCAGGTTAACGTCGACGAGCGCGCGCTTCTCGTTGATGGTTCCGGCGTTGAAGGTCTTGCATACACCGTTGAGGGTCAGCATGCGCTATCGCCCCCCTTCAGAGGTGGTGGCAGTATCGGCCGGCGCCGCCTTTACGGCGCGGCTGTATGAGCGGCGGAGCTGGTACTTCTCCCACACCACGGGCACGCACAGCGCGAGCGCCACGATCACGGCGGAGATGAGCTTCATATCGTTGGCATCCATGCCCAGCTGCAGCACGATGGCGCGGATGAGGAAGTACACCACGGAACCCACGACGGCGGCGGTAAGACGGCTGCCAAAGGAGCGCAGCTTGCCGGGGGTCAGACGGCCGAGCACCTCGCCGATCACGATGGCGGCGAGGCCGATCACGATGGCGCCCGTACCCATGCCAATGTCTGCATAGCTCTGGCTCTCGCACACCAGGCCGCCCGAAAGGCCCACGAGGCCGTTCGACAGCATGAGCGCGATCATCTTGGTGACCTTGGTATTCACGCCCAGCGCGCGCACCATGGCCTCGTTGTTGCCGGTCGCGCGGCAGGCCGAGCCGATCTCGGTGCCAAAGAACCAGTACAGCGCCACGATGATGACCACGGCAAAGATGAGCCCCACGATGATGGAGGCAACGTTTTGCGGCAGGCCGGTGGCGCTGGTAACGGTGGTAAAGAGCGTGTCCACGCGCAGCAGCGGCGTGTTAGACTTGCCCATGATGCGCAGGTTGATGGACCACAGCGCGATCTGCGTCAAGATACCGGCGAGAATCGCGGGAATCTCGAACACCGTGTGCAGAAAGCCCGTAACCGCGCCGGCTGCCATGCCCGCGAGCATAGCAGCGATGATGGCGAGGACCGGGTCCATGCCGCCCACCACGAGCACCGCGCAGACGCTACCGCCGAGCGCGAAGCTACCGTCGACCGTGAGGTCGGCGATGTCGAGCAGCTTGTAGGTAATGAAGACGCCCAGCACCATGACGCCCCAGAGAATGCCTTGCGAGACGGCACCGAGCATGGCGAGTCCCATTGCAGCCCCTCTCTTCTTTGAGCCAACGAACCCCGACGAGTAAACTCGCCGGGGTCGATGCAAAGTCCTTGCATAAAATATGGCAGAAGTGTATCACGACGGCATGCGCAACGCTGCTGCCGGGGTGTTTTGTTTCCCAGTACGAAATGGAGCAGAAACCAAGAGCCGGCCGCGCGACGTGCGCTTCTACGCGGCGCTCACATCCGTGCCGCCATCGCTGGCAAGGCTCGAGACGTCCACGCCCACCTCGTCGGCGGTCTTTTTGTTGTAGACCAGGTCGCACTCGTCGGCGCTCATGGTCTCGATGGGCATCGTGGCCGGGTCCGCATCCTCGGTGAGAATCTTCACGGCCATCTCGCCCGCGCGCTTACCAAGCTCCTCGTAGTTAATGGAGAGCGAGGCCAGGCCGCCGTTCTCGACCATGCCCACCTCGCCACAGATCACGGGCAGCTTGTTCTGGTTGGTTACCATAGAAACAGTGGTCATGCCCGCGGCGATGGTGTTGTCGGTGGGAGCGTAAACGGCGTCAACCTTGCCGATCATCGACTCCGCGACCTGCTGGATCTCGTTGGAGCTCGAAACGGTGTAGTCGGTGTAGCTAAGGCCCACCTTGTCGAGCTCCTTCTTGGCCATGTCAATCTGAACCTTGGAGTTGCTCTCGGCGGTGCAGTACAGGAGACCCACCGTCTTGGCGTCGGGCACGAGCTCCTGGAGCAGGTCGATCTGGTCGGCCACGGGGTTCATGTCGGACGAGCCGGTCAGGTTGCCGCCGGGCGCGTCGTTGGAATCCACGAGGCCCGAGGCAGCGAAGTCGGTGATGGCGGTGCCCACGATGGGAATGTCGGTCGTCGCGCCCGCCACAGCCTGGGCCGCCGGAGTGGCAATGGCCAGGATGAGGTCGCAGCCGTCGTTCACGAGCTTCTGGGCGATGGTCTGGCAGGCGGACTGGTCGTTCTGGGCGTTTTCCTGATCGATGGTGTAGCTGATGCCCGAATCGTCGAGCGCCTCGACAAAGCCCTTGTTGGCGGCGTCGAGCGCGTTGTGCTCGGTGAGCTGCAGCACGCCGATCTTATAGGTCTTGCCGCTGTTGGCGCTCGAGGAGGTCGAGCCGCTGCCCGCGCTATCGCCGTTGCTGCAACCGGCGAGCCCGAGCCCGCCGAGCACCACGGTTGCAGCGCCTGCAACGCCCCGGGCAAAGGTCCTACGTGTCATGTTCATGCGTTCCATAATGCTCTCCTTACCCTTGGCTCATGGAATATCACCACCGAGCGCTCCGTGCTGCACCCGGAGGGGAACCTAAACGATCTTGGGGTTATCAAGCCCCGAAATATCGACGCCGAGCGCGTCGGCAGTCTCCTGGTTCACGATGAGCGTGCACTCATCGCTCGAGAGGTACTCGATGGGCATCGTAGCCGGGTCCTCGCCGTCCTGCAGAATCTTGACGGCCATCTTGCCCGCCTTGTAGCCCAGGTCGTAGTAGTTCACGCTGTACGAGGCCAGGCCGCCGTCCTCGACCATGGTGTCGCAACCCACGATGGTGGGCAGGCCGTTTTGGTTGGCAACCATGGCAACGGTGGCCATGCCGGCGGCGATGGTGTTGTCGGTGGGGGCGTAGATGGCATCTGCCTTGCCCACCATCGACTCTACGACCTGCTGGATCTCATTGGAGCTCGAGACGGTGTAGCGGTCGTGCGCGATGCCCGCGGTGTCGAGGGCATCCTCGGCCATCTTGATCTGAATCTCGGAGTTGGCCTCGGCCGAGCAGAAGAGGAGCGCCACGGTCTTGGCGTCGGGCAGCAGCTGCTGCAGCAGATCGATTTGGTCGGCGACGGGGGTCATATCGGAGGAGCCGGTCAGGTTGCCGCCGGGCTCGTCGTTGGACTTCACCAGGCCGCTCTCGGCGTAATCGGTAATGGCGCAGCCCACGATGGGGATATCGCTCGTGGCGCCGGCCACTGCTTGCGCGGCGGGCGTGCCAATGGCGTAGATGAGGTCGTCGCCGTCGTTTACGAGCGTCTGCGCGATGGTCTGGCAGGCGGACTGGTCGTTTTGCGCGTTTTGCTGGTCGATGCAGTCCTCGGAAATGCCGGCATCCTTGAGTGCGTCAACAAAGCCCTCGTTGGACTGGTCGAGCGCGCCGTGCTCGGTGAGCTGCAGCACGCCGATCTTGTAGCTGGCGTCTCCGGCGCTGGCAGCCGAACCCGCCGCACTGCCCTCGGCGGCGTTGTTACCGCAGGCAGCAAGCGAAAGCGAGCCAGCGGCGGCAAGCGAGGCGATGAGGGCACGACGCGAGATGCTGAACTGTTCCATAGGTCCTCCGTGAAAAAGCCGAGCGGCGCTCGGCAACGAATGATGAAAATACCCACGGTAACGCGGGTTTTTCCATCATACCGGTGCATGCCGCGCGGTGGCCTATGTGGAGGGATTGTTATTAATTGTTAACGTTGTGCGTCGGCGAGCGGCGGAGCGGCCGGAGCGGACGCTTGTGCTACGACGGGCACGGCCCGTTGGGAGCCACGCGCCATGCGCACTGTGCCCGCATGGTCAACGAGGGTAAGGTTGACCATGCGGTCTAGGCAAAAGGCTCGAAGGCTGTCGCTCGTCGCGCGGGCCGCAGACGTTACGGTGCCCGCGAGATACCATGCGCTGCCAGCATTCGTGAGCGATTCGGGCATCATGGTAATGCGCGCGCTGCAGGGCGGCTCGCCCGCTGCCTGCGCGAGTTCAAAGGAGAGGGGAATTCCCTGCTCATTGGCATAGCGAGCAAGCTCCAGCGGCGTCTGCGTTTGGAATGAAAGCGCGGTGGTCGCTGCGTTGTCGGTTTCCGCTAAGCCGCCTGCACCAGCAAGCAGGCGCTGCTGGGTGGGCCCGGCAAGAGCGACAAGCTCACCAATGAGCCGCCTGCGCTGTACGCCCGTGAGCGACGCACACGTTTGCAGCGCCTGCACGATCAGCTTGATGTCGCGGGATGGAATGGGGCGTGCTACCAAGGCGTAGCCGCGTGACGCTTGCCCCGCGATGTCAAAGCCCGCGACGCGCAGCGCCTCGATGGACGACCGGATGGACGAGCACGAAAGAAGGAGGGGTTCGTCGCCCTGCTCCCTGGGATGGGCGAGGCGTTCTTTAATGGCGGACGAGCTTAAAAAGTTCTGCTCATCGGTATCGTGGTACAGCAGCGACAGAATGCGCAGCGTGTACACGTCGCGCGGGGCCCTGGGCGACTCATGGCGCGGCGTTTGACTGTGGGGTGTGGTAAAGCCGGCACGCCGCGGCGCGATGTGCGGTGCCGGCGCGCCGCGGCGTGGGGAAGAGCTGTGGGGCGGTTGGCTCGTCATGCTAACCTCGCTTTGCAGACCATGTGGGAATGGATTGCCCGCGAGGATAGGCGCGCGAGGTAGGTGCCTGTGCCAGCTTTGTCCAAGCGGTCGGTTTATTCGGTAGACGGTAGTATCTACCAGGCATTCTGACCACTTTCTGACCGGAGTTGGCCCGCGTGTAAGGCCAGCTGACCAGAAGCTGTCCACGCGTAAGGATAGCTAGTCGAAATCTGCCTGCGCGTAAAGGTAGCTGACCAGAATCTAAAAGCCCAGCGCCCCTCACTAGAACTCGGCGTTGCCCACGGTGCGCGGGTGCGGGATGACGTCGCGGATGTTGCCCGCGCCCGTGAGGTACATGACCAGGCGCTCAAAGCCCAGACCAAAGCCCGCGTGCTTGCAGGTGCCGTAGCGACGCAGGTCCAGATAGTACTTGTACTGCTTCTTGTCCATGCCCAGCTCGTCGATGCGGCGCTCGAGTACGTCGAGGCGCTCCTCGCGTTGGCTGCCGCCGATGATCTCGCCAATGCCCGGCACCAGGCAGTCCGCCGCCGCAACGGTTTTGCCGTCGTCGTTCATGCGCATGTAGAACGCCTTGATTTCGGCAGGGTAGTCAGTCACGAAGGTCGGGCGCTTGAAGTGCTGCTCGGTGAGGAACCGCTCGTGCTCGGTCTGCAGGTCGATGCCCCAGCTCACGGGGTAGTCAAAGTGGTGGCCCGCCGCCACGGCCTCCTCAAGGATCTTGATGGCGTCGGTGTAAGTCACGCGCGCGAAGTCGCTCGACGCCACGTGCTCCAGGCGCTCGATGAGGCCCTTGTCCACGAAGCGGTTGAGCATGTTCAGCTCGTCGGGGCACTGCTCCATGACGGCGCGAATCACGTATTTGAGCATGGCTTCGGCGAGGTCCATGTCGTCCTCGAGGTCGGCGAAGGCGATCTCGGGCTCAATCATCCAGAATTCGGCCGCGTGGCGGGTGGTGTTGGAGTTCTCAGCGCGGAACGTGGGGCCAAAGGTGTACACGTCGCCAAATGCCATGGCAAAGTTCTCGGCGTTGAGCTGGCCGGACACGGTGAGGCTCGCCGGCACGCCAAAGAAGTCCCGGCTCCAGTCCACATCGCCCGCATGGAGCGTGCCGTTCGAGGCGGCTGCTTGCTCCTCGGTCACGAGCGGCGGGTTGGCCGGGTCGATCGTGGTGACGCGGAACATCTCGCCCGCGCCCTCGCAGTCGCTCGCCGTGATGATGGGCGTGTTCACGTACACGAACCCACGGTCCTGGAAGAAGCGGTGGATGGCCGCGGCCGCCACGCTGCGCACGCGAAAGACGGCGCGGAAGAGGTTGGTGCGTGGGCGCAGGTGCTGCTGAGTGCGCAGGAATTCCACGGTGGCGCGCTTCTTCTGCAGCGGGTAGTCCGGCGCGGAGGGGCCCACGACCTCGATGGTGGCTGCGGTGAGCTCAAAGGGCTGCGGCGCGTCGGGCGTGAGCTTGAGCGCGCCGGTGGCCACGATGGCGGCCGAGACGTTCTGGCGGGCGATCTCGTCGTAGTTGGCGAGCGCCTCGCGGTTCATAACAATCTGCAGGTCCTTGAAGCAACTGCCGTCGTTGATGGTCACAAAGCCAAAGTTTTTCATATCGCGGACGGACTTGATCCACCCGGCAACGGTGACGGTCTGTCCGCCCAGCTCGTTGGCACGGCGGTAGAGTTGGACGATTTTGGTGCGGTCCATGGTGCTCCTTTACTTGTTGGCGACGCGCGCAAGCGGCGGGTCGCCCTACCTGTTCGGCTCACCATGATAGCAGGTGGCCTTGCCCGGCGGGAGGTAGCGCCCCCGCCCCCATGGCACCCCTGGGGTGGGCGCTGCTCCTGCTCGGAGGGATGCCTTCGCTTTTGGCGGGCGCTGCCGTCTGTCAACGATGAGCTCGGCAGATGGCGCCATTTGCTCTTGTTCCGTTGGTGTAATTTACGGTCGTGGGCCCTGGTGTTGTTTGCTGCCCGGGCGTTTACCGTTCCAGAAGCGCTTCCAGTTTGGCAACATTGGCGGCGGCATCGACCGTGCAGAAGTGGAACGACTGCATGCCGGCCACCTCGGCGCCCTGACAATTGTTACGGTTGTCGTCTACAAACAGGCACGTAGCCGGATCCAGGCTGTAGCGATCGCATAACAGCTGGTAGATGGAAGGGTCGGGCTTCATGAGCCGCTCTTCGGCCGAGACCACGCGGCCGGACATAAGCGGGTAGGCGGGGCAATGGTTAAGCTGTTCGTCAATGCGCGTGCTAGCGTTCGAGAGCAGGTAGAGGCGGTAGCCCTCTTTGCTGAGCCGTGCGGCAAGGTCGTTCGTGGGCATGATGGGCTCGGAATGCTCTGGCCAGTGGGCGATGCATTCCTGCAGGTTGGGAAGAAGCCGCTCGGGCAACGCGGCGGCCGCAATGCGCGCGAGCGTTTCGTGGCTGATCGCGCCGGCATCGAGGAGCGACCACTCGGTGCGGGCAAACAGAGCGCGGTTAAGCAGGGCGGCGTCGTCCTCGGTGTCGGTGAATGCGCGCGCGAACCGCAGGCTATCGAACGTCATGAGCACGCCGCCCATGTCAAAAACAATGTTGGTAATGGATGCCATGGGAACTTCCTCTCTAAACAAGAAAAACGCTGGCAGGTAGCTTCTATCATACTGATTGCGCAGCATGCTTGCGGCGGGCGTATCTTGAGCGTGGCGCTGGGAGTGTGGTCCTGCCTGGAAGCTCGGTGATCAAGATGCAGTTTTGTCCCACCAAAGGGCGTGGGGACGCTTGGCGGGGCGCCGTGTCTAACGGTTTGGTCGCCGCGCGACAGGCCAACTATGGGGAAAGTGGCCAAATATTGCAGTGCTAGGTGTTTTGTCCTGCGAAACGGCAGTGCGCATCGCTCACCGTGCTGGTAGAGGCCCCGTGACAAGCCCTCTACCAGGCCCGTAGCAAAATGGCACCGCCAAACGCCAGGACAAAACACCTAGCACTGCAATATTTGGCCACTCTGGCGACTCTGGCATGCCACATTCTCTACCTCGCTCTGCGCTGGCCACTTTACCACCTCCTCTTATCAGGGGTTTGTTGCCTTTGCCCTTGACCAGATGGCGGCGGCTACGTCGGGTGCCGAGCTGATTCGCGCGGCAAGTAAATCCTATGACGTTGACCTACGCATGTATCGTGCGGGTAATCTGGTGTCCGATGGCCCTTCGCTGCGTCTGGCGGCGGAGCTCTTTGATGGTATGAGTCAGCTCGCCCATGCTTTCGTGCGCCGCTCTGTCATCGGCGCAGCGGCAAGCGCCGTGGTTCTTCTTTCTCCCATGCTGCTGAATACCCTGCTGAGCCAAGGCGGCGGAAATGCATGGCTGGCTTGGTGCCCGCTCATGTACTTCTACATGCCGGCGTCTGCGGGCTTGTTTAGCTACGTTTCAACGGCCGACGTGTTCCCTGTTCACGGAGCATCCTTTGCGCGCGGTCTTGTGCTCATTGCGGCTCTGACGGTTGCCCTGTTTATCCTGGCATGGTGCGTGCGCGTTGTGGTGCAGCGCAGGTCGGTTGGGCGCGGTCACAAGCAGCAAAGCGCGCCGGCCGCGGGAGCGCAGGCGTCCTTGAGTGTGTCAGATACCGCGTTGGCGCATGGCAGCCAAACGCTTATCAAGCAATCGTCGTTCACCCTCGAACCAGGGCGCATCGTTGGCCTGGTTGCGCCCAATGGCCGCGGCAAAACAACGCTGCTCGAGGCAATTGCGGGCAAAACGTCGCTTTTGCGGGCTGGCGGTATCACATACGGCGGCATTCCGTGCTCGCGCCGCCCGGAATATGCAAAGCACGTGTTCTTTGTTCCGGGCAATGCCGATTGGATGTAGGCGCACCTCACTTCCCGGGAGCACCTCAACCTTATTGCGGCCTTTTGGTGCCCCAAAGCCCGCTTTGACCGGGTGCTGAGCTACTGCGGTATTTCGTCCTTTGAGCATAAGTGTGCAGGCGGGATTCGCGCGCCACGGGATATAAGACATATGTAACAATCGCGGCGGCGGGTTTCATGCCTGCGCGCATATAGATACAATCCCCTGTGGACAACAACGCGGCGCACGCCGGGCGCCAGCCGGGCCCCGCGCCACCAGAGGGGATACATATGCGGCTTGACGAGCTAGAGATCGGCAAGGACGCCATCATCGAGTCCGTGGACTCGGACGACGCCGTCCTGCGTCAGCACATCTTCGACATGGGCCTCACGCCCGGCACCGAAGTGACCATGATGAAATACGCGCCCATGGGCGACCCGCTCGAAATTCGGCTGCGCGGCTATGAGCTTACGCTGCGCAAGGCCGACGCGGCGCGCATCACGCTCGAAAACATCCACGACGCGCA
This sequence comes from uncultured Coriobacteriaceae bacterium, assembly GCA_949287085.1. Classification (GTDB taxonomy): domain Bacteria; phylum Actinomycetota; class Coriobacteriia; order Coriobacteriales; family Coriobacteriaceae; genus Enorma. The sequence goes on along the minus strand of CASEER010000013.1, from coordinate 36,171 downwards.
CAACAACCCGCGCAAAAACCCGCCGGTCAACCTTGCCGCGCACCCGGCGTTGGGCGAGGAACCCGCGCATCCGCGCCGCGAGGGCACTGCTCCCTTGCCGGAAAACGCGCCGCTGCGCTTTGCGCTCGCGGGCAACCAAAACTGCGGTAAGACCACGCTCTTTAATCAGCTTACGGGTTCAAACCAGCATGTGGGCAACTTCCCGGGCGTTACGGTGGACCGCAAAGACGGCCAGATTAAGGGCCACGCCAACGCCACCATCACCGATCTGCCGGGCATCTATTCGCTTTCGCCATATACAAGCGAGGAGGTTGTGACCCGACAGTTCATCTTGGAGGAGCAGCCCGATGCGCTCATTGACATCGTGGATGCCACCAACATCGAGCGCAACCTGTACCTTACGCTTCAGCTCATGGAGCTCGACCGGCCGATGGTCCTCGCTCTCAACATGATGGACGAGCTCACCGAAAACGGCGGCACGGTCGACGTCAATGCGCTTGAGGCGGCCCTCGGCATTCCGGTGGTGCCTATTTCGGCTGCTAAGAACGAGGGCATTGGCGAGCTTACCGAGCACGCACTGCACGTGGCGCGCTACCGCGAGCACCCGGGGCGGCTTGATTTTTGCGCGGCGGACGGTCCCGACGGCGGCGCGCTCCACCGCTGCATCCACGGCATCTCACACTTGATTGCCGACCACGCCGAGGCCGCGCACATTCCGGTGCGTTTTGCGGCGACCAAGCTTATTGAGGGCGACCATCTGGTTATCCAGGCGCTCGCGCTCGAGCAAAACGAGCTTGATGCCGTTGAGCACATCATTCACCAGATGGAGGAAGAGGCCGGCACCGACCGCATGGCCGCCTTGGCCGACATGCGGTTCTCGTTCATCGAGGGCGTGTGCGCGCAGAGCGTGGTCAAACCGCACGAGAGCCGCGAGCACCTGCGCTCTGTGGCCGCCGACCGTATCCTTACCGGCAAGTACACGGCCATCCCGGTGTTCATTCTCATCATGGCGCTCGTGTTCTGGATCACCTTCGACGCAGTGGGCCAGCGGCTATCTGACCTGCTGGAGCTTGGCATCGAGGCGTTTACCGGTGTTGTGGACCTGGCGCTTACGAACTTTGGCCTCAACCCGGTGGTGCATTCGCTCGTGGTCGACGGCATCTTTGCCGGCGTGGGCAGCGTGCTGTCGTTTTTGCCCATCATCGTGGTGCTGTTTTTGCTGCTCTCTATTCTTGAGGACTCCGGCTACATGGCGCGTGTGGCCTTTGTGATGGACAAGATCCTGCGCAAGCTGGGCCTTTCGGGTCGAAGCTTCGTGCCCATGCTCATTGGTTTTGGGTGCAGCGTGCCTGCGATCATGGCCACGCGCACGCTGCCGTCCGAACATGACCGCAAGATGACCGTGATGCTTACGCCGTTTATGAGCTGCTCGGCAAAGCTGCCCGTGTACGCGCTTTTTTCGGCGGCGTTTTTCCCGGATTGCGCGGCGCTCGTGATGATCGTGATGTACCTCATGGGCATGGCCGTGGGCGTGCTCGTGGCGCTTGTGCTTAAGGGCACCGCCTTTAAGGGCGATCCGGTGCCGTTTGTGATGGAGCTGCCCAACTACCGCCTGCCTAGCGCCAAGACCACGATTCTTTTGGCGTGGGACAAGGCGAAGGGATTTGTGACCAAGGCCTTCACCATCATCTTTGCTGCAAGCGTGATCATCTGGTTCCTGCAGACCTTTGATATCCGCCTTGATGTGGTGACCGACCAAGCGCAGAGCATGCTGGCAGGGCTGGGCACGTTTGTGGCGCCGGTGTTTGCGCCGCTCGGCTTTGGCAGCTGGATTGCGGCGGCGGCCATTGTGGCTGGCTTTGGCGCCAAGGAGAACGTGGCCGCTACGCTCACGGTGCTGCTGGGCGGCTCGGTGGGTGCGCTCTCGACGCTCTTCACGCCCTTTACCGCGTTTACGTTCCTTACGTTTGTGCTGCTCTACACGCCGTGCGTGGCTGCAATTTCTGCCGTGCGCAACGAGCTGGGCGGCAAGATGGCCTTCGCCGTCGTGTGCATGCAGTGCGGCGTGGCGTGGATCGTGGCATTCGTCGTGCACGCTGCGGGCATGCTGTTGGGTCTGGCGTAGCGCTTCTGCCGTTGGGGACAGCCCCTAACGGCAAATGAGCCGCTCGGTGTGGGCCTGCCATTGGGGACAGACGAACGAGCAGGTCTTATCGATTGCGTTGAGCTAATCGTGATTCCGAAGGTAGCGGCAGTAGAGATAACGGAAAGGTAAACCAGCGTTGCCACGACAAGGCTTATGATGCCGGGAATGAACAGTTCAAGTGTGGGGCCCCATCGATCTGCCGCGCCGCTCGCGTTGTAATGAACGGCAACTTGATCTGGCAGGATGGGAATAAAGAGGCAGACGATTGCGAGGGGCAATAACGCACTGAGCCAGTAGAGAATGAAGACTATAACCCTTGGTCTCATGGCGCTCCTGCTAACTAGAATGGTGGCGTGGGGCCCTCTTGCGTGGCGAGCGGTTGTCCCCTTTGGCAAGATTATGCGCCGGCAACGGTGAAAGGGGCTCGAGATGATGGCCGATTACCAGCATATTTCGCACGGGTTTGAGCCAGTGTTCGACGAGTGCTCGCGCGTGCTCGTGCTGGGGTCGTTCCCGTCGGTGCTTTCGCGTGCGAACGCTTTTTACTATGGCAACCCACAGAACCGCTTTTGGCGCGTGATGGCGGCGGTGCTGGGTGAGCCCGTGCCGTCCAACGAGGGCGACGTGCTGCCGGAGGTGGGGCGTCCTGCGACGCTCACGGAGTCAATCGAGATGAAGCGTACGTTGCTGCTACGTCACGGCATCGCGCTCTGGGACGTGATCGAGAGCTGCGACATCAAGGGTTCCTCGGACGCGAGCATCAAAAACGTGGTTCCCGCCCAGATCGAGCGCATCACGGGTGCGGCGCCCATTGAGGCGGTGGTGTGCAACGGTGGCGCGGCGGGGCGGCTATACCATCGCTACCTGGAAAAACGAGCGGGCATCGAAGCGGTCGTGCTGCCCTCGACGAGTCCGGCGAACGCGGCGTGGAGCCCGGAGCGCCTCGTCGCGCGCTGGAGCGAGACGCTGCAGCCGCTCCTGAGGTGACGCATAGTCATCTAATACCGGGTCTTATATGGTCAATTCGCAGGTAGATGGCTATATAAGTGAACGGTCGTCCGCCCTCCTAAAAAGGAGCTACAAATTCTAGTATGACGGCTCGGGAGTTTTTACAGCGAATGCTGTGAGCAACGGGGCGGTCATCCAAAACCGGATGTTTACGATTTCCGCTCGATAAGCCTCGCAACCGACCGCCACAGATGGTTGGGTGATGCGACGAGGTAACCGCCCGAATCGCTGCTTGCGGCATGTCCCTCAAGAAGGCTGTCGACGGCGTCAAGCGAACAGTTCAGGCGAACGGCAGCGATGAGCGTGTCGATGGCCTCGGAAACCGGCCGTCGCCAAGCGCCAAGTCGCGGGGCGCGCATGAGGCGGGGGATAAGCTCGGCGTCAGTTACGACCAGGCCACCGGACCAGATGAGGCCAACGTGCGCGCACGCAGCTGCCATGCGCTGCAGCGTCTGCATAGCGCTGGATTCATCCGGGCCGCACGTGGCAACGATAGCGTAGGCGCGGGCGTGGAGCTCCGTCTGCGCGCAAGCTGCGGCAAGCGCGCACTCGAGCTCGCATGCCTGCCATGCCTCTGCGGGAGCGTCGAGCGCGCCAACGACGGCGTCGCAGGGCTGCGATGATGGCCGCACTTCAATGCTATTCCAGGCGCTTGCGGCAGCGCCCCCGCAGTCAGGCTGTACGTTTGTCCGAACGAGCTCGGGGATGGCCGCCTTGTTTGGCCCTGCCTCGCGCAGCGCCATGCGCGCATATGCGACGAGCGCTTCCGCGGCATCGTCAAGCAGAAGCGCGGCGGCAGAACGCGCCTTTTGGTTTGCTAGGTCATGTGACCCAAAGGTCATGAGCTCCACGCGTGGCGGCAGCGGGGCTTCGGTGCCTGCGTCCAGCGTCTCTGTGCTCGGCGCCACGCTGGCGCCCACATCCGCTGCGGCGCCTGCCGCCCGCGCAACCGTGCGCCGCGCCCCGCCCATCACTCGCTCCCCAAAAACGCGCCAGACTGGCGACTCCACAGCTGCGCATACTCGCCGCCGGCGTCCACCAGGTCGGCATGGCGTCCGTCTTCCACGATCTCGCCGTCGCAGATGACCACGATGCGGTCGAGCGCGGCCACGGTGGAAAGGCGGTGCGCGATAACGAGCGAGGTGCGCCCGCGCATGAGGTTCTCGAGTGCGTCCTGGATGAGCTTCTCGCTTTCGGAGTCAAGCGCGCTCGTGGCCTCGTCGAGCACGAGGATCGGCGCGTCCATGAGGATGGCGCGCGCGATGGCGATGCGCTGGCGCTGTCCGCCCGAGAGTTTCACGCCACGTTCGCCCACCTGCGTGTCGAGCCCGCGCGGCAGCTTCTCGATGAACTCGAGCGCGTTGGCCTCGCGCGCTGCCTGCAGGATCTCGTCCTCGGTGGCGTCCGGCCGCCCATAGGCGATGTTCTCGCGCACGCTGCGGTGAAAGAGCAGCGGCTCCTGCGGCACGTAGGCAATGTGCTGGCGCAGGCTCACCTGGCTCACGTGGGCGATGTCCTGCCCGTCGATGAGGATCTGCCCTCCCGAGAGGTCGGCCAGGCGCAGCAGCAGCGTGGTGAGCGTCGTCTTGCCCGAGCCTGACCGGCCCACGAGACCCACGCGCTGCCCGGCGGGGATCCGCAGGTTGAAGTCGCGGAACACCGCGTCGTCGTCGCTCGCGTCGGCGTAATGGAAGGTAACGTTGCAAAAGTCGATGGCGCCCGCCGGCACGGTGAGCGCGGGGGCATGGGGGTCGTCGGCCACGAGGCGCGGCTCGTCGAGCGCCGCGGTGAGGTCGTGCGCCTCGCCAAACGAGCGGTTGATCTGTTGGAACATCTGGCTCAGCATGTTAAACCGCCCGGTCAGCGAGTTGGTGTACGTGAACATCATGACGAGCGTGCCCGCGCTGATGCCAAACCATGCGTTGCCGCCCGCGATGAACACCGCCACGAGCCCCATCATGAGCACGATGAGCGAGCTCGTGACCGCCCCCGTCTTGACCGTGCGCCGCATGCGCTGGCTGTCGGCGGCCTTGACCTCCTGGTTGGCCTGCTCAAAGAGGCTCTGCTCGTAGGCCTCGCGTCCGGCGGTCTTGACCGCCAGGATATTGGTAATGGAATCCGAGAGCTCGCCCGAGAGGCGGTTTTGCGCTGCGCTCGCCGCGGCGTTGATGGGCAGGATCTTGCGGTACAGCTTGAAGACGATGGCCACGTACACCACGAGCACCGCAAGGAGCACCACCACGTAGGCGGGTGCAAGCGGCGCGAGCATGCAGATGGTGAGCACCGCCGTTGAGGCCGTGGGCAGCGCGGAGTAGGTGAAATTGTCCATGAGCAGGCTGTAGGCCGAGATGAACTTTTGCGTGGAGCTTACGAGCGAGCCGCCAAAGCGGTTGGTGTGGAAGGTCATGGACTGGTTGGAGAGCGTGTCAAAAGCCTGGCGCCCCAGTTCGTAGCCGGCGCGGATTTCCAACTTGGCGCAGGCGTAATCCTGCAGCTTGCTGCATACCTGGCCGGCGATGTTCACGCCGATGAGCGCGGCGATGTAGGGCCCAAAGACGGGAAGCACGTCGGCGGCGGCGATGCCGCCCGCACCGACCATGTCCACGATGCGCCCCACGATGAGCGGGCTCGCAAACGTGAGGAAGAACACGTAGCCCAGGGTCACGGCGACGTCGAGGACGAACATGGGCAGCTGGATGCGCGTGACGCCCCAGAAATAGTGGAGCGTCCGGCGGGTAACGGATGGCGTGCGACGGGCATCAGGGGGCGTGCAGCGGGTATTGGATGGCTTATGTGCTGCCACGGATTTTCCTTTCTGGCGGGTGCTGACGGGCGGTTCGCACCTACCTGGGCTAGCTGGTTGGTGCGAACCATGCAAACCTTAGGGCGGGAACGGCAACCCGGTTGGGTCGGGCGCTGCAACCAGGTTGCGCGCTTGACGGGTTTGGCCGTATGGTACCGCAGCTGCCGCGGCGCGGCGGGCATGCGGCCCGGTATGGCCATATGTGCGATTTTCCTGCAGGGAGGCCGGCGCGTGCGCCGCAAAGGTTGACGCGCGCCCCACCCCGCGGCATACTACCCCTTGGTTCACGCACGGACCCGCTGCCAGAGACAGCCGGTGCCACGGGGCGCACCTACGGTGCACACCCAAGGCTCAATGGGGCAACCCGCCAGCCGAGGTGGTCGAGCAGATAGCTCACTTTGCATGTCTTCTCGCCCCCGTCGCTCATGCAGCGCGGGGGTTTCTTTTTGAAACGCAGAAACCCGGTTTCAGCGTTTCATTTCCGAGGCATCCCCGCCACAGTCTTAGGCGGCCCGTGCCCGGAAAGCAACGAGGAGGTGTAACAAATGCCACAGCAGTACAAGATCGACAAAGTTGCCGAGATCGAGGAGCACGTGCAGGCCAGCGCTGGTTTGTACGTGGTGTCCTACAACGGTCTCACCGTTAAGCAGGCTCAGGAGCTGCGTCATGCGCTTCGCGAGGCCGGTGCGGAGATGAAGGTCTACAAGAACAACCTCGTCCGCCTCGCCCTCAAGAACCAGGAGCAGCCCGAGATCGACGAGATTCTCGCCGGCCCGCTGGCGTACGTCTTCTACAAGGACGAGCCGGTGAGCGCCGCCAAGGTGCTCAAGGACTTCGCCCAGAAGGCCAAGGACGTCATCGAGGTGAAGGGCGGTATCTCCGAGGGCAAGGCAATCTCTGCGGAGGATGCCATGGCCATGGCCGAGCTGCCCACCAAGGACCAGCTTCTTGGCCAGATCGCCGGCCTCATCAACGGCTTTGCTCGCGACATCGCGGTCTGCGTCAACGGCGTGTCGAGCGGTCTCGCTCGTACCGTCCAGCAGATTTCCGAGCAGAAGGCTGCCTAGCAGCCGCGCGTGGGTTTCCACGCACCCTGGCGTGCTCGCGCGCGCCGCATGAACGAATTCAGCTCCGTGCCCACCCGGGCGCGGCAACCGAAAGGATTGCTTACCATGGCTAAGCTTACCAACGAAGAGATCATTGATGCTCTTAAGGAAATGACCCTGCTCGAGGCTTCCGAGCTCGTCAAGATGATCGAGGACACCTTCGGCGTCTCCGCCGCCGCTCCCGCCGCCGTCGTGGCTGGCCCCGCTGCTGGCGCTGCTCCCGCCGAGGAGGCTCGAGGGCTTCGGCGACAACAAGATCCAGGTCATCAAGGTCGTCCGCGAGCTCACCAGCCTTGGCCTCAAGGAGGCCAAGGAGGTCGTCGAGAGCGCCCCGAAGGCCGTTCTCGAGGGTGTCAAGAAGGAGGACGCCGACGCCGCCAAGGAGAAGCTCGAGGCTGCCGGCGCTGCCGTCTCCATCAAGTAGTTCTCCGCGGGCGCATCGCCTGCTTGAACGTGCCGCGTAACGCGGTTGGCTTACGTGCCACCAACGGGGTCCAGGGTGTACCTGGACCCCGTTTTTTGTTAGGGGGGAGGGGAGCTTGCCACGCGGGTTGCTCGCCATGAACAGCCTCCTCCCGTTCGCGCGGGAAGGCCAACCGCTCACGGCCAATCATTGAAGGGGAGCCTTGTATTTTGCTTGAGATATGAGGCGCGCGGGTCAAAACGCGCTACCATGCTGCTCGTAGTTCATCAAGGTGCGCCGCCGGGGACCGGGGGCGCCGTCGCTCCGCAAAGGGCGCGTCTGAAAGGAACAAAGAGGACTCATGAAGGCCATCATCCCCGCTGCGGGCCTGGGCACCCGCTTTTTGCCGTCTACCAAGTGCACCCCCAAGGAAATGCTCCCCGTGCTTGACAAGCCCGTTATCCAGTACGTGGTAGAGGAGGCGCTCGAGCCCGATGAGGTTGATGGCGCCATCATTGTGACGAGCCCCAACAAGCCCGAGCTCCTCAGCTACTTCCAGCCCGACCTTGCCCTTGAGCAGCTGCTGCGCGCCCGCGGCAAGACCGCCTATGCCGACGCCGTGGCCGAGGCGGGCGGCCTACCGGTTGACTTTCGCTTCCAGTACAAGCCCAACGGCCTGGGCCATGCCATTCGCTCGGCAGCCGACGCGGTGGCGGGCGAGAGCTTCCTAGTGCTCCTGGGCGACTACGTGGTGCCTGCGCGCGACATTTGCGACAAGATGCTCGCGGTGAGCCGTGAGCACGGCGGCGCCTCGGTGATCGCGGTGGCCGCATGCGCCCCGGACGAGGTAAGTCGTTACGGCGTGATCGCGGGCGAGCGTGCAGGGTCGCTTTCCGGTGCCGAGGACGCCGGCGATTGCGAGCCCGGCGCCGTGTGGCGCGTTTCGGGGTTGGTCGAGAAGCCCGCGCCCGAGGATGCTCCCTCCAACCTCTACATCGTGGGCCGCTACCTGCTGACCCCGCTCGTCATGGAGCTGCTGGCCGACCAGAAGCCGGGTGCGGGCGGCGAGGTGCAGCTCACCGACGCCATGGCGCGCTCGCTCGACCGCGAGGCCATGTACGCCGTGGTCATCGATCCGCTTTCTGGCTACGACACCGGCACCCCCTCGGGCTGGATGGCCACCAACGCCCTTATGGCGGCGTCCGACCCGCGCTTCCGCGATGCCTTCTGGGATGCCGTGGAGGAGCGCGGCGGTCTTACCCGCTAACAGAGCCAACAAGACTTACCAGACAAGTTTGGTTTACCGGACATGCGTGGCCGGGCTGCACCTCGTTACACCGACGAGTGGCGGTCCGGCCTTTTGCTGCTGCAGCCCGGCCGTTTGCTGTCAAGCGTGGCACTCTGCTGCGAGCGCATGCGGGGTGGTAGCATGAGAGCCAAACGACGTATCCCTAAGCGCGAGGTAGAGGGGGAGAGGTACTTGGCGAGAGAAGCGGGCTGGTCGCGTTGGTATCGCGCAGCGTGCGCCGTGCTGTTTATATGTTCGCTGGTGCTTTTGGCAACGGGGCTCATTGGGTTGCTGACCGCAGGACCTGGTAGCGCGGGCCTCGTGACGGCCTTGGACCGTTCTGCCCGGTATCTCAGCGTGGTGTGCTCGCTCACGGAGGGGCTGTTGTGCCTGTGCGCGTCTCCCGTGCGCACTAGCTTCTGAGCGGGGATGTGTTTCTGCGCGGTAGCCAGCGGTGCCTGCCGTAAACGCGTGCACGGCGGTTACGACGCAGCATCACCTCACATAAATATCATGAACAAATGTTCGTAGTATGCTTGTCTACCTGCGCAAATGTATCACAACAATTTCGCTACCCCAAAACCTAGGCCGCGTCAAGGAAAATCTTGCTAAACGGTAGGTGATTGGTAAACTTATAGGTTGCGAAACTGGCCCCATTCGGTCGCGAGGCCGGGGAAGCGTGCCCAGCGCCGCCGGAAGCCCACGCAGGCCGCCGCGGCTCAACGGCACCGCCCCCTGCTCGCACCCGCATGGAGCCAACAAACCGCCTTTTCAAGAAGGAGGAACAACCTGGTGGCAACATTAATCCCGCAGGCAACACCGACGGAGCGCGCTCGCGTCAACTTTGGCAAGATCCCGCCCGCCATGGAGCTCCCCAACCTCATCTCCGTGCAGAAGGAATCCTTTGAGCGGTTTATGAGCGAGGGCCTTCAGGAGGCATTCAAGGAATCGAGCCCCATCGAGAGCCAGAACCACGTGCTCGAGGTCACCTTTGGCCATCACGAGTTTGGCGATCCCCCGCACACCGAGGACGAGTGCCGCGCCAAGGACATGACGTACCAGGCCCCGCTGCTCACCGACGTCCGTCTGACCAACAAGGAGACGGGCGAGATCAAGGAGCAGCTCGTTTTCATGGGCGACTTCCCCATGATGACCGACCAGGGCACCTTCATCATCAACGGCACCGAGCGCATTGTCGTCAGCCAGCTGGTCCGTTCGCCGGGCGTGTATTTCTCGAGCGAGCAGGACGGCACGGTGACCGATAGCGACGGCAAGTCCCGCCCCAAGGACGTCTTCAAAGCCCAGATCATCCCGGCCCGCGGCGCCTGGCTTGAGTTTGAGGTCGACAAGCACGACAAGCTCATGGTCTCCATCGACCGCAAGCGCAAGCAGTCCGCCACGATGTTCCTGCGCGCGCTCGGCATCGCTACCACCAACGACGAGATCCTCGCCCTGCTGGGCAGCTCCGACATCGTCAAGCGCACCATCGAGTCCGACACGGCGCTCACCCGCGAGGACGCGCTCATCGAGATCTACCGTCGTCTGCGCCCGGGTGAGCCGCCTACGGTGGACGCCTCCCGCAGCCTGCTCGAGGGTCTGCTCTTCAACCCGCAGCGCTACGACCTGGCGCGCGTGGGCCGCTACAAGGTCAACAAGAAGCTCGGCCTCACGACCACGGAGGACGTCAAGATCCTCACCGACGAGGACATCGTGGCCACCTTGCGCTACCTGCTGGCGCTTGCCGCGGGCGAGGACGGCTTCTACACCGACGACATCGACCACTTTGGCAACCGCCGCGTGCGTACCGTGGGCGAGCTGGTGGCTAACCAGTTCCGCATTGGCATGAGCCGCATGGAGCGCGTGGTTCGCGAGCGCATGAGCTCGCAGGATATTGACGAGATCACCCCGCAGAGCCTCATCAACATCCGCCCGATCGTGGCGGCCATCAAGGAGTTCTTCGGCTCCTCGCAGCTCTCGCAGTTCATGGACCAGGCCAACCCGCTGACGGGTCTTACCCACAAGCGCCGCCTCTCGGCGCTCGGCCCCGGCGGCCTGGCGGGCCACAAGTCCGGCTCGAGCCGCCGTACCAACGTGCCGACGGCCGTCCGCGACGTCCACAACTCGCACTACAGCCGCATGTGCCCGATCGAGACCCCCGAAGGCCCCAACATCGGCCTCATTGGCTCGCTTGCCCTCTATGCGCGCGTGAACGAATACGGCTTCATCGAGGCCCCGTACCGTCGCGTGGAGAACGGCAAGGTTACCGATCAGATCGACTGGATGACCGCCGATGAGGAAGAGAACCACATCATCGCGCCGGCCAACACGCCGATCGACCCCAAGACCAACGAGTTCGTGGTCGCTGACGCCGAGGGCAACCTCGTGCGCCCGCACACCATCGTGGCCCGTACGCGCGACTACGACGGCAAGTTCGGTGCGCCGGCCGACGTGCCCGTGGACGACGTCGACTACATGGACGTCAGCCCGCGCCAGATGATCTCGGTCGCCGCCACCCTCATTCCGTTCCTCGAGCACGACGACGCCAAGCGTACCCTCATGGGTGCAAACATGCAGCGTCAGGCCGTTCCGCTCATTCACCCGGCCGCCCCGTACGTGGGAACCGGCATGGAGCGCCGCGCCGCGCTCGACTCGGGCGAGGTCACGCTGGCCAAGCACGACGGCGAGGTCGTCTTTGCCGACGCCTCCAAGATTACCATCAAGACCTCCGGCGGCCTTGAGGAGTACCGTCTGCCCAAGTACCAGCGCTCCAACCAGTCCACCTGCATCAACCACCGCCCGCTCGTGCGCGTGGGCGACACGGTGACCCAGGGCCAGCCCATCGCCGACGGCCCCTCGACCGATCACGGCGAGCTCGCGCTCGGCCAGAACCTCACCGTGGCCTACATGAGCTGGGAAGGCTACAACTACGAGGACGCTATCGTGGTGTCCGAGCGCGTGGTGGCCGAGGATCTGCTCACCACCATCAACATCTCGCGCCACGAGATCGACGCGCGCGACACCAAGCTCGGCCCCGAGGAGATCACCCGCGAGGTGCCCAACCTCTCCGAGGACATGCTCGCCAACCTGGACGATGACGGCATCATCCGCATCGGCGCCGAGGTGGGCCCGGGCGACATCCTCGTGGGCAAGGTGACCCCCAAGGGCGAGAGCACCCAGACCGCCGAGGAGCGCCTGCTCAAGGCCATCTTTGGTGCCAAGGCGCACGACGTGCGCGACACCTCGCTCAAGATGCCGCACGGCGCCTACGGCCGCGTCATCGACGTGGTGCGCTTCAGCCGCGAGAACGGCGACGACCTCGCCCCCGGCGTGAACGAGCAGGTGCGCGTCTACGTTGCCCAGCGCCGCAAGATCCAGCAGGGCGACAAGATCGCCGGCCGCCACGGCAACAAGGGCGTCATCTCCGAGATCCTTCCCGTCGAGGACATGCCCTACATGGCCGACGGCACCCCGGTCGACGTCATCTTGAACCCGCTCGGCGTGCCTTCGCGTATGAACGTGGGCCAGCTCCTGGAGTGCCACCTTGGCTGGGCCGCTGCCGCTGGCTGGGACGTGGACGACCCTGATTCCAGCAAGTACGTGCCGGGTCCGTTCTTCGTTTCCACGCCCGTCTTTGACGGCGCCAAGGAGGACGAGATCGCCGAGGTCATCCGTCGCGCCAACAAGAACATGCTGAACCTTGCGACCGAGCGCTACGGCGAGCACATGGACCCCAAGTTCGTGACGCAGCTTGACGAGCGCGGCAAGACCACGCTCTATGACGGCCGCTCCGGCGAGGAGTTCCGCGAGCCCATTACCGTGGGTACCTCCTACATCCTGAAGCTCGGCCACATGGTCGACGACAAGATCCACGCGCGCTCGACGGGCCCGTACAGCCTCGTGACCCAGCAGCCGCTCGGCGGCAAGGCCCAGTTTGGCGGCCAGCGCTTCGGCGAGATGGAGGTCTGGGCGCTTTACGCGTACGGCGCCTCCAACGTGCTGCAGGAGATCCTCACCGTCAAGTCCGACGATACCGTGGGCCGCGTGAAGGCGTACGAGGCTATTGTCAAGGGCGAGAACATCCCCACCGCGGGCATCCCCGAGTCCTTCAAGGTGCTCGTCAAGGAGATTCGTTCGCTCGCGCTCGACATCGAGCCACTGCACGAGGTCACGCCCGCTGCCAAGGCCGAAGTTGAGGGCGAGGCCGAGGAGAACGCGTTTGACCAGTCCGTGATCGAGGGCGATGAGACCGAGGAGGCGGCGGAGGCCCCTGTTGCCGATACCGACGACCTGCTCGCTGCTGACCTTACCGCCACGACCACAGATAAGGAGTAGTTGACTGTGGCAGATTTCGAAGCTACTGATTTTGATGCGGTAAAGATTTCGCTTGCCAGCGCGGACACCATCCGCTCCTGGTCGCACGGCGAGGTCAAGAAGCCCGAGACCATCAACTACCGCACCCTCAAGCCCGAGAAGGACGGCCTGTTCTGCGAGAAGATCTTTGGACCTTCCAAGGACTGGGAGTGCTCCTGCGGCAAGTACAAGGGCATCCGCTTTAAGGGCATTACCTGCGAGCGCTGCGGCGTTGAGGTGACCACCTCCAAGGTCCGCCGCGAGCGCATGGGCCATATCGAGCTCGCCGCTCCCGTGAGCCACATCTGGTTCTTCAAGAGCCCCACGAGCTTCCCTATGAGCCGTCTTCTGGACATCAAGTCCAAGGACCTCGAGAAGGTGCTCTACTTCGCGAGCTACATCATCACGCACGTGGACTACGAGGCCCGCGAGGCCGACGCCGACGATCTTCGCGAGGAGCTCGCTGCCGACCTCGAGGAGCTCGATGCCGAGTGCGCGCGCCAGATCGAGAGCCTCAAGGAGCAGGGCGACCCCGCGAACTTTGATGAATTCAGCGACGAGGAGCCCCTTACCCCCGAGGAGATCGCTGCCGGCATCACCGACATCGAGGAAGAGACGAAGGACGAGAAGCAGCTCCGTCAGGACGCCTTTGACGCCTTCATGAAGCTCAACGAACGCGAGCTGATCTCGGACGAGCCGCTCTTCCGCGAGATGAAGCGCTATTACTCCATGTACTTCTCGGGCGACATGGGCGCCGAGGCCATCCGCGAGCTCCTGCAGCAGATCGATCTTAAGCAGGAGGCCGCGACCCTCAAGGCCATCATCGCCGACGAGGACGGCCAGAAGCAGAAGCGCGAGAAGGCCGTCAAGCGCCTGGAGGTCGTGGACGCGTTCCTTAAGGGCAACAATGACCCCGCGAACATGATCCTCGACGTCATCCCCGTGATTCCGCCCGACCTGCGCCCGATGGTCCAGCTCGACGGTGGCCGCTTTGCCGCGTCCGACCTGAACGACCTGTACCGTCGCGTCATCAACCGCAACAATCGTCTGAAGCGCCTGCTCGACCTCGACGCGCCTGCGATCATCGTGAACAACGAGAAGCGCATGCTGCAGGAGGCCGTGGACGCGCTCTTTGACAACGGCCGTCGCGGTCGTCCGGTGTCGGGCCGTGGTGGCCGTCCGCTCAAGTCGCTCGCCGAGGCCCTCAAGGGCAAGCAGGGCCGCTTCCGCCAGAACCTGCTCGGCAAGCGCGTGGACTACTCCGGCCGTTCGGTTATTGTTACCGACCCCAAGCTCAAGCTGCACCAGTGCGGCCTGCCCAAGACCATGGCCCTGGAGCTCTTCAAGCCCTTCGTCATGAAGCGTCTGGTGGAGCTTGGCAAGGTCGAGAACATCAAGGGCGCCAAGCGCGCCATCGAGCGCAACGCCAGCTTTGTGTGGGACATCCTCGAAGAGGTCATCGACGGCCGTCTGGTGCTCCTCAACCGCGCACCTACGCTGCACCGTCTGTCCATCCAGGCCTTTGAGCCCGTGCTGGTCGAGGGTAAGGCCATCCACCTGCATCCGCTCGTCTGCGAGCCCTTCAACGCGGACTTCGACGGCGACCAGATGTCGGTTCATGTGCCGCTCTCGCAGCAGGCCCAGGCCGAGGCACGCGTGCTCATGCTTTCGAGCAACAACCTGCGTTCGCCGGCATCGGGCAAGCCCGTCAACACCCCGCGCCAGGACATGATCATCGGCGTGTACTACCTCACCCAGGCCCGTGACGGCCTGGCGGGCGAGGGTCATGTGTTCGCCAGCTTTGACGACGCTATGAACGCCTACGATGCCCGCGCCGAGATTGACCTGCAGGCCAAGATTCAGGTGCGCGTGGCGGGCGAGGACGCCAACGTGGAGAACGAGGACGGCACCCGCGTGTTCCGTGTGAACAACGGCGGCGGCGACATCCTGGAGCTCGACGTGACCGGCAACAAGACCGCACGTTTTGAGACCACCATCGGCCGCATCATCTACAACCGCCAGTGCCTGCCGCGCGACTACGAGTTCATCAACTACAAGATGGGCTCGGGTGACGTGAAGAAGCTCGTGGCCGAGTGCTGCGACCGCTATCCGCAGGCCGAGGTTGCCGAGATGCTCGACAACATCAAGTTCACCGGCTTCCACTACGCCACCCGTTCGGGCCTCACCATCTCGGTGTGGGACGCCCTCATCCCCGAGGAGAAGCCCCAGATCCTGGCCAAGGCGCAGGACGACGCCGACACGATCAACGAGAACTACGAGAACGGTCTCATCACGAGCCGCGAACGCCACAAAGAGGTCGTTGACGTGTGGACTGAGGCCACCAACAAGGTCTCCGAGCTCATGCTTGCCATGTTCGACGAGGAGAACCCGCTGTACATGATGGCCGACTCCGGCGCCCGTGGTTCCAAGACCCAGCTGCGTCAGCTCGGCGGCATGCGCGGCCTGATGGCCGACATGTCGGGCGAGACGATCGACCTGCCCATTAAGGCGAACTTCCGTGAGGGCCTGCTGCCGCTCGAGTACTTCATTTCGACTTATGGCGCGCGTAAGGGCCTCGTCGACACCGCCTCGCACACGTCTGACTCCGGTTACCTGACCCGTCGTCTGGTTGACGTGGGCCAGGACGTCATCGTGCGCGAGGAGGACTGCGGCACCACCGAGGGCGTGACCTACGACCTCACGCTGCCCGAGTCCGACGAGCTCAACACCGACCTCGTGGGCCGCTGCTTCATCGAAGACGTGGTGGCGCCCGACGGCACCGTGCTCTTCCACAAGGACGAGTACATCGAGAAGAACGCCGACATCCAGGCCATGCTCGATGCCGGCCTTACCAAGGTCAAGCTGCGCGCGCTGCTTACATGCCGCTCCAAGCACGGCGTCTGCCAGAAGTGCTACGGCTGGGACCTCTCCACGCGTCGTCCGGTGGCCATTGGCACCGCGGTGGGCATTATCGCCGCGCAGTCGATCGGCGAGCCCGGCACGCAGCTCACGATGCGTACCATTCACTCCGGCGGCGTGGCCGGCGTTGAGGACATTACGCAGGGTCTGCCGACCGTTTCGCGTATGTTCGACATCGTCGGTAACGTTAACGAGAAGATCTTGGGCGCCGAGGCCGTGCTCGCGCCGCACTCCGGTATCCTCACCATGAGCACCGACGAGAGCGGCTACGTGGCGACCATCGCCGACACCGAGGACCCCACGCGCATCATCGACGAGATTCACATCCCGGCGTCGGCGCACCTGAACTTCAAGCAGGGCACCACGACCGATGTGCGCGCCGGCGACCTGATCACCAAGGGCTTCGTGAACTTCCGCAACCTGCGCAAGCTCACCGACATCGAGACCACGATGCATACCTTCGTGAACTCGGTGAAGGAAGTCTACAGCTCGCAGGGCGTTGACCTGAACGACAAGCACATCGAGGTGCTCGCGCGCCAGATGCTGCGTCGCGTGCAGATCACCAGCCCCGGCGATTCGCAGTACCTGCTCGGCCAGTACGTGGACCGCTACGAGTTCGCTGACGAGGTCGAGCGCGTGGCCCGCAGGGGTGGCACCGCGCCTACGGCCGAGCCCGTCATCCTGGGTACGCTGAAGGTTGCCTCGAGCATCGACTCCTGGTTGTCGTCCGCGTCGTTCATCCGTACGGCGGGCGTGCTGACCGAGGCGGCTATCGAGGGCAAGGTCGACCACCTCATGGACCTCAAGTCCAACGTCATCGTGGGCAAGAAGATCCCCGCTGGTACGGGCCTTAAGCCGTATGCCAACGCGACACTGACCTATCGCACCCCCGAGGGCTACGTGGACGTGGACGGCCCCACGTCGCCGACCGCGCGCAGCCTGCCCGACTGGGCGCCGGCCGAGCTCAAGGAGCTCGACGAGCAGGTGCCGCAGGAGACGAGCTACCACGGCTATGATGAGTTTGGCGGTGCGGATGGCTCGTTCACCCGCAACGGCCGCACTATCTCGGCCGAGGACGCTCGCCTGTACCTGTTTGACGACCTGGGTGTGTCGCAGCGCTGGACCAACAAGTTCAGCGAGGTGGGCATCGAGACCGTGGGCGACCTCGTGGGCAAGAGCGAGGAGGACCTGCTCCGCATCGACGGCATTGGTGCCAAGGCGATCGAGGAACTCCGCGATGGCCTGGAGGAGCACAACCTGCTCTACATCCTCGATAACAACGACGATGTGGCCGACGAGGAAGACCTCTCGCAGCTCCTGCAGATGGTGTTTAGCCCGGACGGTCCGGACGACATCCTGCTGGGCACGAGCGCGCCGCGTCACTACGAGGACGACGAGGAGATGATCGGCGCTCCGGCCGAGAGCTCGAGCACCGACAACGCGAGCTCGGGGATCATCAACGAGGACATGCCCTCGCTGGAGGCCCTGCTCAACAAGCTCGTCGACACCGACGACGGCGATTCGCCCGAGGACCCGAACGGCCACAACTCCACGGAGGACTAGTCGTTCATCCGCATAGATGCGCTGTGCAAAGCCCGTCTCTTTTGAGGCGGGCTTTTTGCTGTGGTGGCAGGGTGTTTTGCGGCCGAGATGGGGGCGCTCCGCGATGGTGGGCTTTGCAGTGCCGGCGGGGCCGATTGGCTGCGGCGGGCCGATTGGGCTCGGAAGGCTATGCGGCATCGGCTGAGCTGATTGGCCGCTGCGGGCTGGTTGGCTGCGGTGGCAAATTGGGTAGACTGTGAAGCAACGTGCAGCTATCTGAGGAGACGCTATGGCTCATTCTCCGGTAACGACTCCGCGCTGGAAATATGCGCTGCTTGCCGCCATTGTGTTTGTCTATATGATCACGATGCTCGACGTTACGAGCACGCTGGTGGTTACCGGCGCTATGGTGGGCGCTGGTCTAGAAAGCGGTGGCCTTACCGGGGCCGTGGTTGAGCAGGTGTATGCTGCGCTGCAAGACAATATCAACGCCGTGTCGGCTGCATCGTACCTGCTCTTTGGCGTGCCTCTTGCCATATGGGTGCTCATGATGCATCGCAGCGACCGCCGCCGTGAGCGCGCGTTGCGCTTGTTGCGGCAGGCGCACGCAGGGGAATGCTCTGCGCCGATAGCTATGGCGAGCAGCGAAGATGCCGGGGCGGCGTCAGCTGAAGCCACGGACGCTCAGGTATCTGACGAGTCGCAGCACGATGCCCTCGGCCAGTCCAATACGTTGGAGCAAAGTGAACCCGGCCAGTCTAGTGCGTTGCGAGAAGACACGCCCGATCAGCCCGCCTCGCTGCAGCAAAGCGCACTCGAACAGTCCAGTGCATTTCCACAAGGCGCGTCCGGCCAGTTGACCGCGTTGCAGCAAAGTGCGCCCGCCCTGCCCACGGTGCGCTTTACCGTGCGCGGCATAGACCGACGGATCTATGTGGCCGCGGTGCTTATTGCCTATGGTATCCAGCTCATCACCAAGCTCATCATGATGCTTGTAGCCATGCTGCTGCCTCAGGTGATGGACGAGTACAACACGCTCGTAACCAATTCGGGTATCGAGAGCTATGGATTTATGTGGGTCATAAGCACGCTCGTGCTGCCGCCGCTGGTCGAAGAAACAGGGTTCCGCGGGCTGGGCCTTACGTACCTCGAGCGCGCCGGCATGCCGTTTTGGGTGGCAAACGTGGTGCAGGCGCTGGCGTTTGGCATCTTTCACATGAATCTGACCCAGGGGCTCTACACGTTTGTGATTGGGCTGCTGCTGGGGTATCTCGTCCACAAAAGCGGCTCGCTTGCTCCCGGTATGCTCATGCATGCCGTCTACAACCTCATGGGCACCCTGGGGAACGACGTGCTCTACGCCGTGTTTGCCGATCCCACGCTCTTCACCTTCGTCACCTGCATCGCAGCGCTCGTCTTCGCCCACCGCCTCCTCAAGAGGCGAAATGAGGACAGAGGAAATTTCACCTCCTCATGTCACGTCAGCACAAAAGATGCCACTTGACGCTCATAGGCGGCAAACCGATGCCCTATGAGCGTCAAGTGGCATCTTTTGCGCTCAAAGCAAGCCTGATGCGCAGATGCGCAGAGGAGGAATGTCCTCTGTCCTCATTTTGCCTCGGCGCCAAAGGGGAGCGGGCGTGGTTGTATGGAGAAATTCGGGAACTGCTGCGCGCGGCGGATACGCCCGGGCGCGTGGTCTGTTGACATCGCTCGTCATCGCGCGTAAGCTAGCGAACTGCGTGTTTCGAAGGTGGATGCTGACGCCTCGATTCAAGCCGTTGCACCAAGTATAAGCTGGAATCTTACAGAAGGAGTACGCTTTGCCTACAATTAACCAGCTGGTCCTCAAGGGCCGCAAGTCTAAGCCCGCGAAGTCCAAGAACGCGGCACTGCAGCACAACCCGCAGAAGCGCGGCGTGTGCACCCGCGTGTTCACCACCTCGCCCAAGAAGCCTAACTCGGCTCTTCGTAAGGTGGCTCGTGTGCGTCTGGTCAACGGTATCGAGGTTACCGCTTATATCCCCGGCGAGGGTCACAACCTGCAGGAGCACTCCATCGTGCTCGTCCGCGGCGGCCGTGTGCGCGACCTCCCTGGCGTGCGTTACAAGATCATCCGTGGTGCCTACGACTGCGCTGCGGTGCAGAACCGTTTGCAGTCCCGCTCCCGCTACGGCGCGAAGCGTCCCAAGAAGTAAGCAATTCACCACAGATTCATTCTGCGGCCGCAGCGTAATGGGGCGCGCCGCATGATCACTACCACGCTAGAGGAGATTTAACTATGCCGCGTCGTGCATCTAAGACTCATCGTCGCGAGGTTATGCCGGATGCCGTGTATAACAACCGTCTCGTGACCCAGCTCATCAACAAGGTTCTGCTTGACGGCAAGAAGTCCGTTGCAGAGCGCATTGTCTACAGCGCCTTTGATATGGTGGCCGAGAAGTCCGGCCAGGACGCTCTCGCCGTCTTCAAGAAGGCCATGGACAACGTCAAGCCCACGCTCGAGCTCAAGCCCCGTCGTGTGGGTGGCGCCACCTACCAGGTGCCGGTCGAGGTCAATTCCCGTCGCTCCACGCAGCTCGCGATCCGCTGGATCGTGAACTTCAGCCGTGCCCGCAAGGAGAAGACCATGGCCGAGCGTCTTGCCAACGAGATTCTCGACGCTTCCAACGGCGTCGGCGCTTCCATCAAGCGTCGCGAGGACCTCTTCAAGATGGCCGAGGCCAACCGCGCCTTCGCCCACTACCGCTGGTAATTCTGGGGGGAATTGAGAGTGGCTAAGAAGAAGTACAACCTTGCCGATACCCGCAACATCGGCATCATGGCGCACATCGACGCCGGCAAGACCACCACGACCGAGCGCATCCTGTACTACACCGGCAAGACCCACAAGATTGGTGAGGTGCACGAGGGTGCCGCTACCATGGACTTCATGGTTCAGGAGCAGGAGCGCGGCGTGACCATCCAGTCCGCGGCCACTACCTGCTTCTGGCACAAGGGCGGCGACGTGAAGAACGGCCCCGCCTACCGCATCCAGATCATCGACACCCCGGGCCACGTGGACTTCACGGCCGAGGTCGAGCGTTCGCTCCGCGTCCTCGACGGCGCTGTGGCCGTGTTCGACGCCGTTGCCGGCGTGCAGCCCCAGTCCGAGACCGTGTGGCGCCAGGCCCGCAACTTCAACGT
Source organism: uncultured Coriobacteriaceae bacterium (assembly GCA_949287085.1). Classification (GTDB taxonomy): domain Bacteria; phylum Actinomycetota; class Coriobacteriia; order Coriobacteriales; family Coriobacteriaceae; genus Enorma. Next base: position 15,420 of record CASEER010000013.1, on the reverse strand, counting down.
TCCGCGCATCGCGTTCATCAACAAGTACGACCGCGTGGGCGCCGACTTCTGGCACGCCATCGACACCATGAAGGAGCGCCTCAACGCCAACGCCGTGGCCATCCAGGTCCCCATGGGCGCCGAGGATAACTTCTGGGGCGTCATCGACCTCGTGACCATGACCGCGTGGGACTTCAAGGCCGACGACAAGGGCATGACCTACCCCGAGCCGATGGACGCCATCCCGGCCGAGTTCGAGGAGATCGCTGCCGAGAAGCGCGAGGAGCTGCTCGACGCCGCCTCCAACTTTGACGACGAGCTCATGGAGATGATCCTTGAGGACGCCGAGATTCCGGTGGAGAAGCTCAAGTCCGCCATCCGCGCCGGCGTGCTCGCCAACGAGCTCAACCCCGTGCTCGTGGGTTCCGCCTATAAGAACAAGGGCGTGCAGGAGCTGCTCGACGCCGTCGTCGACTACCTGCCGAGCCCGCTCGACGTGCCGCCGGTGGAGGGTACCGACCCCGATACGGGTGAGACCGTCACGCGCGCCCCGAGCGATGACGAGCCCTTCGCGGCGCTCGCCTTCAAGATCTCGACCGACCCCTACGTGGGCAAGCTCACCTTCTTCCGCGTGTACTCGGGTCGCGCCGAGGCCGGCTCCTACGTGGTCAACGCCACGAACGGCCACCGCGAGCGCTTTGGCCGCATCCTTGAGATGAACGCCAACGACCGTATCGACGTCGACGCCGCTGCGACCGGCGACATCCTCGCCGCCGTGGGCCTTAAGAACACCACCACCGGCGACACCCTGTGCGCCGAGGGTCACGAGATCGTGCTCGAGTCCATCGAGTTCCCCGATCCGGTTATCGACGTTGCCGTTGAGCCCAAGACCAAGGCTGAGCGCGACAAGATGTCCATGGCTCTGGCGCGCCTCGCCGAGGAGGACCCGACCTTCCAGGTGCGCACCGACCACGAGACCGGCCAGACCATCATCGCCGGCATGGGCGAGCTCCAGCTCGAGATCATCGTCGACCGTCTGCTCCGCGAGTTCAAGGTCGAGGCCAACGTCGGTAAGCCGCAGGTTGCCTACCGTGAGGCCCCGGGCCACAACGTGGACCGCGCCGAGGGCAAGTTCGTGCGCCAGTCCGGTGGTCGCGGCCAGTACGGTCACGCCGTCATCAAGCTCGAGAAGATGGAGGAGGGCTTTGGCTACGAGTTCGTCAACGGCATCGTTGGCGGCGTCGTGCCCAAGGAGTACATCCCCTCGATCGACAAGGGCATCCAGGAGGCGCTGGAGACCGGTGTCATCGCCGGCTACCCGGTGGTCGACGTCAAGGTGACCCTCTTCGACGGCTCCTACCACGAGGTCGACTCCTCCGAGGCCGCCTTTAAGATCGCTGGCTCCATGGCCATCAAGGACGCCCTCAAGAAGTCCGACCCGATTCTGCTTGAGCCCGTCATGGCCGTTGAGGTCGAGACGCCCGAGCAGTACATGGGCGACGTCATGGGCAACATCTCCGGCCGTCGCGGCAAGATCGAGGGCATGGACGATCGCTCCGGCAACAAGGTCATTCGCGCCAAGGTGCCGCTGGGCGAGATGTTCGGTTACGCTACCGACCTTCGTTCCCAGACCCAGGGCCGCGCGTCCTACACCATGCAGTTCGACTCCTACGAGCCGGCGCCCAAGTCGGTCGCGGACGAGGTTGTCAGCAAGGCTGGCGGCAACGCGTAATCACGCGCGATCGCTCGATTAGGTATCAATCGCGCGTTGCACGCGCGCATCAAGGAGGTAACGTTGTCTACCCAGAAGATCAGGATCCGCCTCAAGGGCTATGATTCCGGCCCCATCCCGCTGCCCACCGAGCGCAACCTCTACACGGTCATCCGCTCGCCGCACGTGGACAAGGACAGCCGTGAGCAGTTCGAGATGCGCACCCACAAGCGCCTCATCGACATCCTTGACCCCACCGCCAGCACCGTCGATTCGCTGATGCGTCTTGACCTGCCCGCGGGCGTGGACATCGAGATCAAGCTCTAAGCGCAAAGGGCTGTAACTCCCTTCGGAAGCCCCCGGTTTCCTCCTTCGCTGGTCCTCGCAGTTCAGCAGAGCTGAACTGCTGCGGAATCGCTCAGGAGGAAACCGGGGGCTTCCTGCGTTTTGGGCTTAAGGGTCGCGACTCATTTTGCGCGCTGTGTCCCCACCGGGGCTGCGAACCCACCTCGATAATGTTCGGGCGTAAATTACGTATATAACGCTGCTTGCTGGCACTTATATACGTAAAATACGCCCGAACTTTTTGGAGGGAAGGGTGTCGGGCGCGGAAAATTGGAGCGAGGCGCCGGCCGCGGAAAATTGGAGGGGGTGCCGGGCGCGGAAAACCCGCTGCCTCCTCGTGCAGCCTCACGCGCTGGCCATTTTGCAGCTTTTTGGCGAGGAGTCCCGGCCGCGGAAAGCCCGCGGCCACCCCGTGCAGCTTCGCGCGCGAGCCATTTTGCAGCCGCGGCCCTCACTTTTCTGCGATGCTGGCGTTGCCGTTCCGGCTGCTGGAGTAAGATGAAAAGCGTGGGACCGATGAGTGGGATCAATGAGCATGCATGGGGATGTGACGCGCGCGTGGCGATGGAGCAGGCAGAGCAGGAACAGCACGGCCTACGCATGCTACGCGCATCCGTTGAGCGTGCCGTCGCATCGCTCAAACGCGTCTTTATTACCTGGCGTAACGACACGCTGCCTATGCTTCCCGCCAAAGCGCAAAAGGCGCTCCCCGTCGCAGCATTTTTTATCGTGCTCTTTTGGATTGTGGTCGCGCTCTTTGGCGTGGCGTACGTCATGCCCGTCTCGTGCTACACTACGCTCTTTAACGTGCGCCATCACAAATATAATTCCGCGTCACAGTACCTGCGGTTTTTTGGTGTGAGCTACCTTGCCTTGCTGGCGGCGCGCGCGGCTACCCTCAGTCTGCCGCTCTGCGTGTTGGTGAACATGGTGATGCCGTTCGTCTTTGTGTTCATGCGGTCGTCGCAGCTCAACCCGCGTCGCTATTTTCCCTACACGATGCTTTTCGTGTTTTTGCAGCTCCGACCCGAATACCTCGACCATATGCTGCTCCAGGCTGCACTGCTCACGGTTAGCTGTACGGTGTTAACAGCGGCGCTGCTGATTGCGGGCCGTGCGTATCATAAGGCAGACGAGAACCTCGATCGCCTCCACACCATGATCGATCGGCTGGCCGACGAGCTCGACCATATGGCGGCAACGGGCATCACCGCGCAGACGCGGCGCGAGCTGCTGCGCCTGCGCGCAGATTACACCAAGCTCGCATACAGCGTGCGTGAGGACGCCAACGCGCAGCCCACGGTCTCAAACCTGTACGATATGTTTGCCATGCTTGCTCAGCGCACCGCCTACCTGGTGGGGCGTCTTGAATGGCACGAGGGCCCAGGGTGCCCGCATGCTCCCTATCTGCGCAAGCTGGCGGGGCTTACGCGTGCGGTGGGCGCGGTGATCGGCCGCGGCGATAAGTCGGCGGTTATCGCGCGGGCACGCATGCTCCTGCCCGAGGCCGACGCGATCGAAAACGACCGCTTTCGCCTGTTTTATCGCAGCTACCTGTATATGACGCTCTTGGTGCTGCGCGACGCGGGCCGGCGGTTCCATCGCGCGTGGCGCTTGTCGCCCACGGTGCTGCTGCGCATTGCGTCGTTCCGCAAGCATCCTACGCTCGATTCGTTTGAGCTGCGGTTCTCGGTTCGCTGCGCGGCGGTGCTTGCGGTGTCGTGCGCGGTGAGCTTTGCTGCGCCCGTTGACCATCTCTATTGGTTCCCGCTCACCGCGTTTTTGCTCACGCAGCCGTATCCTGCCGAGAGCCTCCGCCGCATGCGCACGCGCACCGCGGGCACGGTGCTCGGTTGCCTCTTTGTGTACGCGCTTTCGTCCTGTAACCTGCCGTACGAGGCTGTCATGGCGGTGGGCATGGTGCTTATCTCGTGCCTGTATGCGTCCACGCCGGGCGGCACGGTGATGGCCTTCTTTGCCACGGCGTACGCGCTCTCGATGGCGTCCATCTCCATTGGCGACCATTACGCCATCGGGATGCGCCTGGCGTGCCTGGGCGCTGCAGTGCTGCTGGTGTTCGTGGTTAACCGGCTGGTCATGCCCACGAGCGACCGCACGCTCTTTTTGGCCAACGTGCACGAACTGTTTTCATTGCTCGAGCGCTATTGGGCGCTCCTGCGTCAGAGCCTGGACGGCTCGGTTGACGCGGTGACGTCAAGCGAGGCGCTGCTGCATATCCAGATGGTGCATTCGCAGGCTGCGGCGTATGTGAACAAGCTGCCCGAAGCTACCCCCGAGGAGCATGCGCAAAAGCGGGCGACGGTGCGCGTGCTGTTTTGCTTATGGGAGTTGGTGTGCGAGCTCGAGCAGCTGGGCTTCCTCATCCGGGTCGATGCGGTGGACGCTTCGGAATATCCGCGGCTGGGGCGGTTCATGCTGCTTGCCGAGGTGTGCAGCAACCCCTTCGTAGTGGATGCGCGCCTTGGGGAGGCCGAGCAGCTTATAGAGGGATTCAAAGAGGATGATCTGAAGTACCTGCTCAGGCAATATCTCAAGCGCGCCGAGGTGCTTGCGGCGGCGCTTACGGCGGCGCGGGGCACGGTCATGGGGCGCCCGAGCTACCGCGAGGAAGTGGCCGAGATAGGCAATGGCGCTGTAGATGGGAGTTCAAGATGATTCGCTTTGGCATCTTGGGCGCGGGGAAGATCGCGCATCGGTTCGCGGCGAGCTTGGCAAAGGTTGAGGGAGCCGAGCTTGTGGCGGCGAGCCGCCGGACGGCAGGGAAGGCTGCAGCATTTCTTGCCGAGGTTCCGTGTACGCTCGGCGCCCGGGCCTACGGCGACCATGAGGCTCTGCTCGCGGACCCCGAGGTTGACGCCATCTATCTCGCCCTGCCGCACGACCTTCACCATGCGTGGGCCCTGCGGGCGCTCGATGCGGGAAAGGCAGTGCTCTGCGAGAAGCCCGCGATGCTCTCCGAGGCGGAGGCGGCTGAGGTTACCGCTGCTGCCCGCGAACGCGGCCTGCTCTTCATGGAAGCCATGAAGACGCGCTTTGTGCCGTTGCACCCGCACGTTGTGGACGCGGTTGGCGCTTTGGGACCCGTCGCGCGCGTGCATGCGTCGCTTTGCAACGATGCGCTTGCATCCTTCCGCACGCGCGATACCTATATTCTTGGCGGAGGCCCGGGGTCGGGCGTGCTGCTCGATTGTGGCATCTACTGCGCGAGCTGGCTCGACGAGCTGCTTCCCGGCGAGATCACCGTCGAGCGCGTGGACACGGCGTTCTATGAAGGGTCCGACGTCTACGTTGATGCCCACATGACAATCGGCGGGGTAGCCGCGGAGCTGGAATGCGCCTGCGACCGCGCGCGGCCCCGGCAGCTCGTCGTGGAAGGGGAGCGCGGCATCCTCACGGTGGACGACCTGCACCGTCCTCAACATGCGGAGCTTCGCATTGCGGGCGAGCCTACCCGCGATCTCGACGCACCCTATGAGGTTGACGATTTCTACGGCCAGATTACCCACTTCTGCGCCCTTATGCGTGCGGGCGACATCGAAAGCCCCCTGATGCCCCACGCCGCAACCTGTCGCTGCGCCCGCATCCTCGACGCCATCCGCACTGCCTGGTAGCCCCCTCGGCGGCCCGCAGGGACCGCGCACCGCGTGAAGACTTTATGGAAGCTAAGGGATACGCCCGCCCCCGTGTATACTACTGAAGCTGTGCCTTTATGGGGAGGATTCTGTCTCGCCGGTGTGGACCAAATATGGGTTGCACGGTCTCGTGAACGGGATGGAACTCAAACCGGCGGCACATCTGTCGGAAGTGGTCCGCTGGGGGCGAGCGCACGGGGCGCTTGCATGGTCCCAAGACCACAGAGGGTTAGGATCATTCATGATCAAGATGATTCTTGGCCGCAAGATCGGCATGACCCAGGTGTGGGACGACGACGATAACGTCGTGCCCGTCACGGTCATCCAGGCTGGCCCCTGCGCCGTCTCGCAGGTTAAAACTCAGGCGACCGATGGCTACGATGCCGTGCAGATCGGCTTCGGAGACATCAAGGCTAAGAACGTGAACAAGCCCATGGCTGGTCACTTTGCCAAGGCCGGCGTCGAGCCCGTGCGCTACCTGCGCGAGGTCCGCACCGAGCCGGGCGAGGAGCACCAGGTCGGCGAGGTCGTCACCGTCGCCGATTTTGCTGATGTCGCCAAGGTCGACGTCATCGGCACCTCCAAGGGCAAGGGCTTCCAGGGTCGCATCAAGCGCTGGGGTCAGCGCCGCGGTCCTATGACGCACGGTTCCCACTTCAAGCGTCACCCGGGCTCCATCGGTCAGTGCGCTTACCCGGCGCGCGTCCTCAAGGGCGTCAAGATGGCCGGTCACATGGGCAATGAGCGCGTGACCGTCAAGAACCTGACCGTTGTCCGCGTTGATGCCGACCAGAACCTCATGCTCGTGAAGGGTGCCGTCCCCGGCGCCAAGAACGGCCTGGTCGCCATCCGTATGGCGTAATCGCTGCCAACCGATAAGCCACGTCATACCAAGGAGAACACCTCATGTCTAAGTTTGAAGTAAAGAACAGCGAGGGCAAGACGGTCAACGAGACCGAGCTCGCAGCCGAGGTGTACGGCATTGAGCCGAACACCCACGTCATGCACCACATCGTGAAGTGCCAGATGGCTTGCTGGCGCTCCGGCACCCAGTCCACCAAGGGCCGTTCCGACGTCTCCGGCGGCGGTGCCAAGCCGTGGCGTCAGAAGGGCACCGGTCGTGCCCGCCAGGGCTCCATCCGCGCCGGCCAGTGGCGTCACGGTGGCGTCATCCACGGCCCCAAGCCGCGCCTGTACACCAAGCGCATGAACAACAAAGAGGTCAAGCTTGCCATGCGCTCCGCGCTTTCCGCCAAGGTGCGCGACAACGAGCTCGTGCTCGTGGACGACTACGGTTTCGAGAAGCCGTCCACCAAGGCCGCCGTCGCCATGCTCAAGGCCCTGGGCCTCGAGGGCAAGCGCCTCACCATCATCGTCCGCGACAATGACATCAATGCGTTCCTGTCGTTCCGCAACATCCCCAAGACGTTCATCATCACGCCGCAGGAGGCCAACACCTATGACCTCATCAACAACGGCGCCCTGCTGATGCCCGCCGATGTTGCCGCTCACTTCGGGGAGGTGCTTGCATAAATGACCGCCCACGAGATCATCATTCGCCCGATTGTGTCCGAGCGCTCCTTCGACCTCATGGAGGAGAACAAGTACACGTTCGAGGTTGCTCGCGACGCGAACAAGTACCAGATCAAGGATGCCATCGAGGAGATCTTCAACGTCAAGGTCACCGCGGTGAACACCATCAACGTGAAGCCCAAGACCAAGCGCGTGCGCTATGTGGCTGGCAAGACCCGTCAGTGGAAGAAGGCCATCGTCACGCTCGCCGAGGGCGACTCGATCGAGATCTACGGCAACCAGGCCTAATGCCTGCGCCCGTGAGCTTACCGCCTCGGCGGTAAGCGTATCGGGGGCTCTAAGATGGAGTCGCCCGGTACCGTGGTAATCCGGTGTCAGCACACCCACAGGAGCCGCGCGCTCCGCATCCCTGATGTGCTGGCCAACGGAAAGAGACGAAAGGGATTTGTAATGGCTGTTAAACACCTTAAGCCGACCAGCGCGGGCCGCCGCTGGCAGACGATTTCGGATTTTGCCGAGATTACCTGCACCAAGCCCGAGAAGTCGCTTCTCGAGCCGCTGCCCAAGAAGGCCGGTCGCAACAACCAGGGTCGCATCACGACCCGTCATCAGGGCGGTGGCGTGAAGCGCCGTTACCGTCGCATCGACTTCAAGCGCAACAAGGACGGCGTGCCCGCCAAAGTTGCCACGATCGAGTATGACCCCAACCGCTCCGCGCGCATCGCGCTTCTCCACTACGTGGACGGCGAGAAGCGCTACATCCTGTGCCCTAAGGGCCTCCAGGTAGGCGACACCGTGATGTCCGGCTCCGATGCCGACATCAAGCCCGGCAACGCTCTGCCGCTTGCCGACATCCCCGTCGGTACGCTCATCCACGCCGTTGAGTTCCAGCCCGGCAAGGGTGCTGCGATCGCCCGTTCCGCCGGCAACTCCTGCCAGCTCATGGGCAAGGAGGGCAAATACGCCATCGTGCGTATGCCGTCCTCCGAGATGCGCCGCATTCTCATCACCTGCCGCGCCACGGTGGGCGAGGTTGGCAACGCCGACCACGCCAACATCGTGATCGGTAAGGCCGGCCGCAAGCGTCACATGAACGTGCGCCCGACCGTCCGTGGTACCGTCATGAACCCGGTCGACCACCCGCACGGCGGCGGCGAGGGCAAGAACCACACCTCTGGTCGCCCGTCCGTCACGCCTTGGGGCAAGCCGACCAAGGGCTACCGCACGCGCAAGAAGAACAAGGCTTCCAACAGCCTCATCATCCGTCGCCGCAAGAAGTAGCCGAAGATACCGAGAAGGAGTTAAGCACCTATGAGCAGAAGTCTCAAAAAAGGGCCGTTCGTGGAAGCTCGCCTGCTCTCGCGTATCGTCGCGATGAACGAGGCTGGCAAGAAGGACGTTGTGAAGACCTGGTCCCGCGCGTCCACCATCTTCCCCGAGATGGTTGGCCATACCATCGCCGTGCACGACGGCCGCAAGCATGTGCCCGTGTACGTTACCGAGTCCATGGTCGGTCACAAGCTCGGCGAGTTTGCGCCCACCCGTACGTTCCGCGGTCACAAGGCCAAGTAGGGGGTTTCACGTAAATGGCAACTAAAGCTACCGATACCGAGACCCGCGAGGTTCGCGCCGTCGCCAAGTTCGTGCGCGTCTCGCCGTACAAGGCTCGCCTCGTGGTCGATCTCATCCGTCGCAAGTCTGTCGCTCAGGCTTTCGACATCCTGCACTTCAGCGAGCGCGCTGTGGCGGTCGATGTGGAGAAGGTTCTCCGCTCCGCCGTGGCCAACGCTGTGAACAACAACGGCATGCGCGCCGACGACCTGGTCGTTGCCGCTGCCTATGTGGACGAGGGCCCCACGCTCAAGCGCATCCGTCCTCGCGCCAAGGGCTCCGCTTCTCGCATCCTGAAGCGCACGAGCCACATCACCATCGTCGTCGCTCCGCGAAAGGAGGCATAAGCACAATGGGTCAGAAAGTCTACCCCACCGGTTTCCGTCTCGGCATTACCGAGAACTGGCGCTCCCGCTGGTTCGCTGGCGACAAGGACTACGCCAAGACCCTCGGTAACGATCTCGAGCTCCGCAAGTACCTGACCAAGCGCCTCCGTCGTGCCGCCGTCTCCCGCGTGGAGATCGAGCGTGCTGGTGACAAGGTCAAGGTCATCATCTACACGGCCCGTCCGGGCATCGTGATCGGCAAGAAGGGCTCCGAGATCGACCAGATTCGTACCGAGCTCGAGAAGGTTGCCGGCGTCAAAAAGGGTGAGCTCTCGGTGGACGTCATCGAGATCAAGCGCCCCGAGCTCGACGCCAACCTCGTTGCCCAGTCCATCGCTGAGCAGCTCGAGGGCCGTGTTGCCTTCCGTCGCGCCATGCGCAAGGCCGTTCAGTCCGCCCGCAAGGCTGGCGCCAAGGGTATTCGTATCCAGTGCTCCGGTCGTTTGGGTGGTGCCGAGATGGGCCGTCGCGAGTGGTACCGCGAGGGTCGCGTGCCGCTGCACACCCTCCGTGCCAAGATCGACTACGGCACGGCTACCGCTCGTACCACCATGGGTTCCTGCGGTGTCAAGGTTTGGATCTACCTGGGCGAGAAGCTTCCCGGCCAGCCCGTCCCGAACCCGGGTCGTAACTCCGAGAGGAGGGGTCAGTAGTGCTTGCCCCTAAGCGTGTTCTTCACCGCAAGGTGCAGCGTGGCTCCATGAAGGGCCAGGCCAAGGGTAATACCGAGCTGCATTTTGGTGAGTATGGTATCAAGGCCCTCGAGGCTCACTGGATTACCAACCGTCAGATCGAGGCTGCTCGTGTTGCCATGACCCGTTACATGAAGCGTGGCGGCCGTGTGTACATCACGATCTTCCCCGACAAGCCCATTACCAAGAAGCCCGCTGAGACCCGCATGGGTTCCGGTAAGGGTAACCCCGAGGAGTGGGTGGCCGTTGTTAAGCCCGGCCGTATTATGTTCGAGATTTCCGGCGTGACCGAGCCTGTCGCGCGCGAGGCCCTGCGCCTGGCGCAGCACAAGCTTCCCATCAAGACCAAGATCGTCATCGCCAAGGACGCTGAGGAGCGCGCCGAGGCCGAGATCGAGGCCGAGGAAGAGCGCGAGGCCGAGTGGGCTGCGAAGCATCCCGAGGCTGCCGCCGCTGAGGCCGAGGAGGATAAGTAATGAAGCCCACAGAGATTCGTGCGCTTTCCGACGAGCAGCTCGCCGAAAAGTTGAAGGAAGGTCGAGCCGAGCTCTTCAACCTTCGTTTCCAGATGGCTACGAGCCAGCTTGATAACACCGCCCGCGTCAAGACCGTGAAGAAGGACATCGCTCGCGTTCTTACCGAGCAGCGCGCTCGCGAGATCGCGGCCCAGAAGTCCGCTGCGGCAGAGTAGAGCTTGAGGAGAGAACATGAGCGATACCACGCGTAATTCGCGTAAGGTCCGTACCGGCACGGTCATCTCCATCTCGGGCAACAAGACCATCGTTGTCCAGACCATGGAGCGCAAGCGCCACCCCAAGTACGGCAAGATGATGACCACCACCAAGAAGCTTCATGCGCATGATGAGGAGTGCACTGCCGGCGTGGGCGACCGTGTTCGCGTCATGGAGACCCGTCCTCTGTCCAAGATGAAGCGCTGGCGTCTCGTGGAGATTATCGAGCGCGCCAAGTAGGCTGCTTTGATTGTTCGCACCAGTGACGTGCGCGGACGCTACGCCCGCGGCCTCTGGGGTTGGGGAAGGTAGGCCCCGCGCACCTCTCGCTGGCCTAAGTTCGGAGGAACTACCATGATTCAAATGCAAACCATGCTGAACGTCGCCGATAACTCCGGTGCGCGCAAGGTTCGCTGCATCAAGGTGCTCGGTGGCTCCAAGCGCCGTTATGCGGGGATCGGTGACGTGATCGTGGCTGCCGTCCAGGAGGCCACGCCCGGCGCCAACGTCAAGAAGAAGGACGTTGTCAAGTGCGTCGTCGTTCGCACGGTGAAGGAGGTCCGTCGCAAGGACGGTTCCTACATCCGCTTTGACGACAACGCCTGCGTCGTCATCAACAACGACGGCTCGCCCGTGGGCACCCGTATCTTTGGGCCCGTGGCGCGTGAGCTGCGTGACAAGAAGTACATGAAGATCGTCTCGCTTGCTCCCGAGACCCTGTAAGGAAAGGAGAGATAGACATGCCTAAGATGCAAATCAAGAAGGGCGACACCGTCAAGATTCTCTCCGGCAAGGATCGCGGCAAGCAGGGCACCGTTCTGCGCGCGTACCCCGCCGAGGGCAAGATCAAGGTCGAGGGTGTTGCTGTGGTCAAGAAGGCCGTGCGCCCCAACCAGCAGAACCAGCAGGGTGGCATTGTGTCGCAGGAGGCTAAGTTCGACGCCTCCAACGCGATGCTCGTGTGCCCCAAGTGCGGTGCTGCGACTCGTGTCGGTCACAAGCAGGGTGAGCTCGATGGTCACAAGACCTCGATTCGCGTCTGCAAGAAGTGCGGCCACGAGTTCTAAACTGAGTCGTTGACTCCCACCGGAAGGCCCCGGTTTTCTCCTTCGCTGGTCCTCGCAGGTCGGCTTTCGCCGACCTGCTGCGGAATCGCTCAGGAGAAAACCGGGGCCTTCCTGCGTTTACCGGCTCGCCGGCGGTGGTGGAGGGGATGAGAGGGGCTCAGGCAGCTCGCTGCTGCGCAGCATCGCTCCGTGTTACGAGCATGGAGCTCTGACGGGCGGGAAGGGGGGGCTGGTGGCTCGCCGCTGCGCGGCGGTGCCGCGTGGGACGGTCTTGGAAATGCGGGAGCCTGAAGCAAAACTGCCAAGATGTTTAGTCGTTGGTACGCTCTTTGGAGCGTCCGGCGGCTATTTCTTTGTTGCATAGACTTCATAACTGATGGGGACGGGTTGCAGCTAATCTGCGAATCGGGGTTGCTAGCCGTTGCGCTTCATGCGGGTGAACGGTCGGTTTGTGACGGTGGACGGCATATCTTGACACTAATTATCACGTTATAGCAAATCTATTCAAATGTCTCCACCTTCATCACTATTAATAAAAACGCAGGTCAAAGCTTATATCATGATTACTAAACATGAACTTCTGTGACAAACAGTGAAAATATCTGAAAAATACTTGATGTAATCTGGAAACTAATGAAATATAATGGACGGCGTCAGGAGAAACCGGTGGGTGCTGAGGTGCTCGCCAGAGGGGACGGTCGCACGCGCCTTGAGTGTTGCATCGCGGTAGGGGCTTGGTAACAGGAGCGTGTTGGAGCGCTTCGTTACGACGTGACGCCGCCGCGCAGCAACACAACGTCCTCCAGGGGCACGCGACCACGACGCAAGGAGTATTCAGGATGAAGCTCGCCACTCGCATCAACTCGTACTTCCGTTCCGGCGACAAAGACCTTGACCGAGTATTTGCTCAGTTTGAAGAGGTTGGCCTTACGCACGTTGACCTCAACTACCCTGAGCATGTGGGCACCATGCCGGCTGCGGACATGAAGGCCCTGCTCGATGCGCATCATCTTAAGCTCAACGGTACCGCACTGCGCTTTCGCGGCGACTTCATCAACGGCGAGCTGGGCAACGCCGATCCCGTCATTGCCAATAAGGCCCTGCAGCTCTGCCGCGAGGCGTGCGATTACTGCCGCGCGGTTGGTGGCAGCACCGTGACCATCTGGCTTGGCTACGACGGCTTTGACTATAGCTTCCAGATTGACTACACCCGCGTGTGGAACCAGCTCGTTAATGCCTACCGCACGGTGTGCGACTACGCGCCTGACCTCAAGATCAGCATCGAATACAAGCCGTACGAGGAGCGCGCCTACGCGTTCATCGACAGCATGGGCATCGCCGGTATGATGCTCGCCGAGGTCGACCGCCCTAACCTAGGCGTCACGCTCGACTACTGCCATATGCTCATGAAGCACGAGAACCCGGCCATGGCCTGCGACATCTTTGGCGCCCGCGGCAAGCTCTTTGGCGTGCATCTGAACGACGGCTACGGCCGCTTTGACGACGGCCTCATGATCGGCACGGCGTCGCCCATGAAGACGCTCGAGTTCCTCTACTACCTCAAGAAGCACCAGTACGACAGCGCTATCTACTTCGACACGTTCCCCGTCATCGAGGACGCGGAAGAGGAGTGCGCGCAAAACATCGCCATGATCAGCATGCTCGACCGCGCACTTGACACCGTGGGTCTCGACGAGGTCCAGCGCGTGATTGACGCCAACAGCGGCACCGAGGCCGCCGCGCTCATGAGACGCCTCCTGGGCGCCTGTACGGAGTAGCGCCGCAGCGGTGTCACAGCGCCTCGCCGGTTGTCAGCGGCTCGCTTGCTACCAAGAGCCCGCAAGCTCGCCGCGATAAGCCTGCGCGCTGGCGCGCTCACCAGCTGTAACCGCTACACAACCCAGTAACCCATCAATGAACCCGTACTGATTTGGCTTTGATTGGGGCCGGAATCGCCTGTCCGACCCCGTGGCCCATGCGCTCTCAACTCTTGCAGATGGCGCGTGGAATAAAGGGGGCCGAGTGCCTGGGGTGCTCGGTCACGGCAAGAAAGGAAGGAAGCCCTTATGGCAAAACGCGATTGGGATGCAACTGCTCGTGGCATTCTCGATGCCGTGGGCGGCCCGGAGAACATCTCGGGCATGACGCACTGCGCCACGCGCCTGCGCCTTAACCTCAAGAGCAACGAGGCGTGCGACGACGCTGCCGTCAAGGAGGTCGACGGCGTCATTAACACCGTCAGCTCCGCCGGCCAGTACCAGATTCTCATTGGCACCGAGGTGCCCAAGCTCTACGAGAAGTTCGTGCCGCTCGTTCAGGGCTCTGCTACCGAGGTCGTTGCCGAGAGCGGTGGCAGCGACGAAGGCGTGATCAGCAAGATCTTCGGTGCCGTCTCGGGCATCTTTGCCCCGCTCCTCCCGGCCATGGCCGGCTCCGGTATCCTGCGCGGCATCCTCATCCTGCTCACGCAGCTTGGCGTGATCGCCGAGGGTTCCGGAACGTACGTCATCTGGTATACCCTCTCGATGAGCGTGTTCTACTTCCTGCCGGTGCTGCTGGCGTTCTCGGCCGGCAAGCGCTTCGGTGCAAGCCCGTACCTCTCGGCACTCATCGGCGCGTGCCTGCTCTACCCTGATTTCATCAACCTCATGGGCGAGATCGGCAACGGCGCAACCACCGATTTCTTTGGCATTCCCGTCGTGCTCATGAACTACAACTCCACGGTGGTTCCGGCCATCTTGGCGGTATGGGCGTACTCGTTCCTCTACAAGTTCCTCGACGATAAGATCCCCGAGACCCTCAAGCTCGTGGTTCTGCCCGCTGTGTCCCTCATCATCATGGTTCCGCTGACGATGATGATCATTGGCCCCATCGGCGTGTATGCGGGCGAGGGCGTTGCGTTTGTGGTCAACTGGCTCATCGATAAGAGCTCAGTGCTCGCGGGCATCCTCGTGGGCGGCGGCTGGTCGGTGCTCGTCTCCATGGGCATCCACTGGGCCGTGAACCCCATCATGATCAACAACATTGCCCAGAACGGCTTCGACTTCATCTGCCCCTTCACCTTTGCGTGCAACTTTGGCGTCATCGGCGTGGCCATCGGCGTCTTCCTCAAGGCCCGCAACCAGAAGCTCAAGAGCTTCGCGGCTTCCGGCGTCGTGACCATCGCGCTCTCCGCCATCATCGAGCCCACGCTCTTTGGCATGCTCGTGAAGAACAAGAAGCTCTGGGGCGCCCAGATCATCGCGGGCGCTGCGGGCGGCGCGTTCTGCGGCCTCACCCACGTGGTCTGCACGGCCTTCGTGTTCGGCTCGGTGACCACCTTCCCGGCCTTCGTGAGCCAGGACGTCATGAACTTTGCGTTCGCCATGATCGGCATGGCCATCGCGACGGTCGTGGGCGCGGTGCTCGGCTTCATCTTCACCGGCCGCGACGACGAGCTGGCGTAAGCGCTCGCACACTCGTTCCAGCTCGTAAGCTCGTACCAGCTTGCACGCTCACGCCAAACGATACGCAGCTCTCAAGCAGACGGGACGGAGGCCACGCGGTCTCCGTCCCGCTTTTGCGTGTGCGGCGGATGCGTGTGCGGCGGATGCGTGTGCGGCGGATGCGTGTGCGGTGGATTTCTATGCCGTTTGGCACGAGAAGACGCTTCGGGCGTGCGCTTCGCGTGTCATGCGGCATAGAACGCGGCCCCAGCGTCCCCGGAGGCGCG
>CASEER010000012.1 GCA_949287085.1 uncultured Coriobacteriaceae bacterium | reverse complement strand
GCGCTGACTGGTGCCCCCGGTGATGGAAAGGATGACGGTGGCTACCAAACGAGTTGATGTGAAGAACTTCAAGCCGGCGCTCTTGTGGCGGCTCGGGGTGCTCGCGGTGGTCGCCGTCACGCTCATCTGCCTTGACCAGATCGCTAAGGCTGTGGCCCGCGTGACGCTTGCTCCGGCGGGGACCGTGGGCGTGCAGGTCATCCCCAACATCCTCAACTTTGAGCTTGTGTTTAACAACGGTGCCGCGTTTGGTTTGGGCGAGGGCTACAGCGTGGTGTTTGTTGCCCTTGCGGTCATCATGGTGGCGGCGACGCTCATCTATGTACTGCGCGCGCCGCTCGTGTCGCGCTGCGAGGTCGTGGGCCTTGCCATGGTGTGCGGCGGGGCGGTGGGCAACGCCATCGACCGTGTGCTCCATGGCGTGGTGACTGACTTTATCGCGACTGCGTTCATTGACTTCCCGGTCTTCAATATCGCTGACGTTGGCATCACGGTGGGTGTCGTGGTGGCCTTAATCGGCTTCATGTTCCTTTCGCCTGCTAACCAGGCGGCCAAAGAGCGCGCTGTTGCCGATCGGGAGCGCCGGATGGGCGGCTCCAAAAAAGGCGGGCGCTCATGACGGGCGACCTGCACATTCTTGTTGACGCAGCCTGCGCGGGCACGCGTCTGGACGCCTTTTTGGGTGCACAGGACGGCTGTCCCTCGCGCTCCGCGTGCGCGCGCCTGGTGGAGGCGGGCGCGGTTGCGGTAAACGGCGAGACCTGCCTTTCCAAGAAGTACGCGGTGACCGCGGGCGACCGCATCTCGGTCGAGCTCCCCGAGGAGCGCGATCCGGGCGTCGTGATTCCGCAGGCCATTCCCCTCGACATCCGCTATGAGGACGACTACCTCATCGTGCTCTCCAAGCAGCGCGGGCTCGTGTGCCATCCCGCTCATGGGCATGCGGACGGGACGCTCGCCAACGCGCTCGTCTACCACTGCGGCATCGACCATTTGGGCACGCTGCAGGGTGAGGACCGTCCCGGCATCGTGCACCGGCTCGATCGCGATACCTCGGGCCTCATGCTTGCCGCCAAGGACGACGAGACGCAGCGCGCGCTTCAGGACCTCATTCGCCTGCGTACGCTCGACCGTCGCTACATCGCGCTCGTGCACGGCTACATCGCGCATGACGAGGGCACCATCAACACGGGCATCGCGCGCTCGACACGCGACCGCGTTAAGATGGCGGTCTCTGACGACCCCTTTGCGCGCCAGGCCATCACGACCTTCCGCGTGCTCGAGCGGTTTGACGCCTCGCGTACCGACGACGGCTATACGCTCGTGGAATGCCATCTGTATACCGGTCGCACGCACCAGATTCGCGTGCACATGCGGCACATCAACCATCCGCTGGTGGGTGACCCGCTCTATGGCAAGGGCAAAGGTGCCGAGCGTGCCGACCGCGGGCTCACCCGGCAGTTCTTGCATTCGTGGCGCGTGGCCTTTACGCACCCCGTGACGGGCGAGCTCATTGAGCGCCGAGACACGCTGCCCTGGGATCTTGAGGCCGTGCTTGAAGAGATCGAGCCTCTGTCGCTTGGTCGCACCGCTGCGGGCGAAAAGGTCATTCCGCAGCTGATGGGCTACTAGCACGGCGTGCCCGCGCCGTGCTCGGCGAGCCGAGAACCATGTTGCACTCCGCCCGGTTTGCTGAGCACCATGTCGCACCGCACCCGGCATGTTGAGCACCTTTTCGCATTTCATGTCATGCGCCGTTGTGCCCCGCGCCCGCGCCTGCAGCAGTGGATGTTCTTAGGAACTTTGACCATGGTACGGACCCTCGCAACCGGGCGGCGGGCATTGTTTTAGACTAGGCTGTTATCAGTAACCGCCGAGCTCCGGGAGAGGTTGCACGTGCCCGTCTTTCTTGTCGACTTCTTACACGCCACGCCGATCGTACAGTTCAACCTGATCGTCATGGTGCTCTTCACCGTTTTTTTTGCGTACCAGGCCGTCTTCTTTATCATTGGCGCGGTCCGCGGCGAGTGCCAGTACCCACCGGCCAAGACGCTCCATCGCTACGCCTACTTTATCGCCGCCCATAACGAAGAGGCCGTCATCGCCAACCTGGTGCGTTCCATCAAGCAGCAGGACTATCCGCAAGAGCTCATCGACGTGTTTGTGGTGGCCGATGCGTGCACCGACGACACGGCCGAGAAGGCGCGCGCGGCCGGCGCCATCGTGTACGAGCGCAACGACCTGGCGCGCAAGGGCAAGAGCTGGGTTATGGACTATGGCTTCGAGCGCATTTTGCGCGAATACCCGGGCGTGCACGAGGGCTTCTTTGTCTTTGACGCCGATAACCTGATTAGCCCCAGCTACACCCGCATCATGAACGACGCGTTTGACCAGGGCTACATGGCCATCACGAGCTACCGCAACTCCAAAAACTTTGGCAGCTCGTGGATTTCGGCGGCATATGCCACCGCGTTTTTGCGCGAGGCGCGCTTTCTTAACAACGCGCGCATGATGTGCGGCACGTCCTGCGCGGTGTCGGGATCGGGCTACTTGATCTCGGCCAAGATCGTTGAGGGCATGCGCGGCTGGCAGTTCCATTCGCTCACCGAGGACATTCAGTTCTCTACCTTCTGCGCGGTGCACGGCGTGCGTATCGCCTATGCGCCGGCGGAGTTTTTTGACGAGCAGCCGGTGACGTTTGCCGCCTCGTGGAAGCAGCGCATGCGTTGGACCAAGGGTTTTTACCAGGTGTTCTTTACCTATGGCGCGCAGCTTATAAAGTCTATTTTTGCGTTCCGCCGGTTTTCGGCCTACGACATGTTCATGACGGTGGCACCCGGCAACCTGCTGACGCTCATCTCGATCTTGGCAAACGGCGCGTTCTTGGTCGTCGGCCTCTTGAGCCACGGCTTTTTGGCCACCGACGCCGAGCTTCAGAGCTGCTTCGAGTCCATCATCATGACCTTGCTCACGCTCTACCAGACCTACTTTGTGATGGGTTTGCTGACCACATTCTTTGAGCGCAAGCACATCCACTGCCAGAAGCGTTGGCGCGTTGTTGCCAACCTCTTTACGTTCCCGCTGTTCATGTTTACCTACATCCCGCTCATTGTGGCCGCCCTCTTCCTCAAGGTGGACTGGGTGCCCACGCCGCATAGCCTTTCGCTCACCTTGGACGATGTGGTGGGTGAGCCGAGCGGGTCGGCGGCGCATTAATCGCAAGCAAAGGAGCGCCTATGGCATCGCAATCTGTTGAACCCGCTGTGCTCGAGCTGCCCATCGCAGCCGAGCCCGCGCCGGTATTCCCGCTTGATAGCGTTGCGCTCGAAGACGAGTACGTGGCCCATGCGCGCGAGCTTATGGGCGACGCCGCCTCGCACGAGGCGGGGGACGCCTACCTGGCAACCACCAATGCCCTCTATCATGGCGGGCCGCTTCAGTGGAGCTTCGTGCCCAAGATCTTCTCGCGTCGTGACCTGGGCTACCTTGCGTGGATTGCCCAGACCATGGGGCGCATTATGGACAAGGTGACCCGTCGCTTTGTGGAGGACGCGGCGTTTCGCGCGGCGTTTGAGCTCGATCCGCGTATCGAGCGTCTGGCATGCCTGCCCAATGCGTTCAGCACGCAGATCCCCATCGCGCGCGTGGACATTTTCTTGGACGAGCAAACGGGCGCGTTCAAGTTTTGCGAGCTCAACACCGACGGCTCGTCGGGCATGCTGTCAACCGAGGAGGTCTCGCGCACCAATCTGCTCACGGCGACGGGCAAGCGCTTTGCGGCACAGCACGCGGTCTCGGTGTTTGATATCTACGGTGCATGCGTCGACGCGATTTTGGGTTGCTATCGCGAGGCAGGTGGAGCTGCCGATCACCCGCGCGTCGTCGCTGTCGACTATGCCGAGAGCATTGTGCGCGAGGAAATCGAGGAATACGCGCGCGTCTTTGCGGAACACGGTGCCAGCTTGCGGTTTGCCGATATTCGCGACCTGCGCTACCAGGACGGCGTGCTGTCCGATGCGGCGGGCCCCATCGATTGCGTGTGGCGCCGCGTGGTGATCTCTGAGATGCTCGAGAAGCCCTGCCCGGGTGCCGATGCGTTTATGGCATGCGCCGCCGATGCTACGGTGCCCATCGTGGGCGGTTTTCGCACGTGGCCGTGTGCGACCAAGACCGTGTTTGCGGTGCTGCATAGCCCGCTCGTAGACGACGTGCTTACACGCGACGAGCGCGCGTTTGTGCGCGACCATGTGCCCGCTACCTATATTCTGGATGAGCAGACCGATCTAGAGCAGTTTGCCGACCGCGCGCGTTGGATTGCCAAGCCGCGTGACGGCTACAACAGCATTGGCGTGCGTGCCGGCCAGGATTGTACCGACGCCGAGTGGCGTGAGGTGCTGGACGAGATGGTGGCTACCCGTGGCACCGTGCAGGAGTATGTCACGCCGTACGCCTCGCCTAACGTTGAGGGTGGCGTCGCGGGGATTGACCGCCCGTTTGAGCCCTACATGAATATGGAGGGGCTCTTCCTCTTCCGCAACCAGTTTGCCGGTGTGTTCACACGCTGTGGCCAGGCTGCGGTGATTGGCGAGTTTTCGGGCCGGTTGAATATGGGATGCCTGGTGGTAGACGATTGACGCTGCCTCGTGCCCTAGCGGTAGGCCTGATGGCGCTCTTGGTCCTGGCGGGCGTGATTGATGCCCGTGAACGGCGCCTGCCCAACGCGCTGGCTGCCGTGTTGGCAGTGGTTGCTGCGGCGTATGCGTTCAGTGCTGGCGGTGCGGCGGTGCTCGGCAAAAACGCATTGGCCGCGCTCGTGGTGTGCGGTGTGCTCGTTGCCTTCGAGTTGTGGTGGCGCGCTCGGCGCGGTGCAGCCGGACAGGGGATGGGCGACCTTAAAGCGCTTGCTGCCTTGATGCTCGCCGCGCCGTGGTGTGCGGTTGCGGCCTATGCGGCTGCGTTGGTGGACCTCGCGGTGGCGGGCATGGTGCTTTGCCAGCGGGCGCTCCCGCTCCTGCCGTTTTTGGCTGCTACCTTTGTGTTGCTTGGTGCAGCGGGTGGGCTCGGGTAAGTGCGCTGTGGTGTGGCGGCGCCAGATTGCTTTGTCCCGCGTGACGAATCCCTTAAATATCTGGCGCCGCTGCCCGTGTAACGAACCCTTGTTCGTGTCCGCACGATGTGAGAAGATGTATCCAAGCAAAAGCATGCTGGTTAGGAGGTCGCCCATGCCAGAGACGCCCATGACACGCGAGCAGGTGCGCGCTCGCATGGATGCCATTCCCGATGCGCTTTCGGATGAGCTCATTGAGCGTATTACCGAGGACCGTGCACAGGGGTGGGTAAACCCGTACCGCGCCCAGGATGCCGATGCCCTTCGTCGCGAAGACCGCCCCGGCGACCGAGCGAACATCTGGCGCCCTGCCTACGTGCGCGATGTCGAGAAGATCCTTCATATGCCTGCGTACAACCGCTATGCGGGCAAGACCCAGGTGTTCAGCTTTAGGAGCAACGACGATCTTTCCCGGCGCGGGCTCCATGTGCAGCTCGTAGCGCGCATCGCACGCGATATCGGCTACGCGCTCGGTCTTAACTGCGACCTCATTGAAGCGATCGGTTTGGGCCACGACCTGGGCCATACGCCCTTTGGCCACGCGGGCGAGCGCTGCCTGAACGACGTGTTCCATGCGCGCACGGGCCGCTGGTTCTTCCATAACGTGCACTCGGTGCGCGTGCTCGACAAGCTGTACGGGCGCAACATCACGCTGCAAACCCTCGATGGCGCCCTGTGTCACAACGGCGAATATGAGCAGCGGGTGTTTGAGCTTTCGGGCTTGAGCGGGTTCGACGAGTTCGATCGCACGGTTGAGGCATGCGTCAGGGGTGGCGGCAGCGTGATCGGCCATTTGCGCCCCATGACGCTCGAGGGCTGCGTCGTGCGCATCTCGGACATCATTGCCTACGTGGGGCGCGATCGCCAGGATGCCATTGAGGCGGGCTTGCTCGATGGAGACGCCTTTGAAGACGGTTTGGGCGGCGCGTACAACTCGTGGATCTTGCGGCATGCCTCAGCGGACATCATTGAACACAGCTACGGCAAGGACCGCATAGAGATGAGCGAAGCGCTCTTTAGCGAGATTCGTCGTGCCAAGGCCGAAAACTATGCCAAGATTTACCGATCGAGCGGCATCGAGGGCGAGCGTGCCGAGGTGCTTGCCCGTGCCTTTGAGCTGATGTACGAGCGCTGCCTGAGCGATCTTAAACGGGGCGACGAGGATAGCTTCATCTTCCGTCATCACATCAAGCGCAGCGAGGCCCAGCTGGCGCACTACGGGCACACGTACCACTGGGAAGATGATCTTGACCAAACGGTGGTGGACTATATTGCGAGCATGACGGACGGCTATTTTGCCGAGCTTGCGAGTGCGTATTTCCCCGAGATTCATTTTCCGCGGCGCACGTATATCAACGAGTCTGTTCGGTAGCCGCTGGGTGTTTGGACGCACCAGCATGCCCGCCTGGAGCGTCTGTTCACGGGTGCTCGCGCCTCAGCGTTCGTGGGTGCAAGCACCTCAGCGCCCACGAGGCAGCAGCGGCGCCGCACGGCCCCAGCACATACCGGTAGGGAAGACAGGAGCTTATGGAGACCCTCTTTACCCAGGTAGAAAAAGAGAAGACGCTGCGCAATGCGCCGCTTGCCGTGCGCATGCGGCCAAGTTCGCTCGATGACTACGTGGGGCAGCAAAAGGCCGTGGGACCCGGCTCGTGGCTGCGTTCGGCGATCGAGCACGACGTGCTTTCGAGCGTGATCCTGTATGGGCCGGCCGGTACGGGCAAAACAACGCTCGCGCACATTATTGCCGCACATACGCGGAGCGAGTTCGTCGAGGTTTCGGCGGTTACGGGGTCGGTCAAAGACCTGCGGCGCGAAATTGACGAGGCCGAGCGACGCCTGATGACCTTTGACCGCCGAACCATTTTGTTTATCGACGAGATCCATCGGTTTAGCCGGTCGCAGCAAGATGCGCTCCTTCATGCGGTGGAGAACCGCACGGTGGTGCTCGTGGGCGCCACGACGGAAAACCCGTATTTCGAGGTAAACTCCGCGCTGCTGTCGCGCTCGCGCGTGGTGGAACTGGAGCATCTGTCAGACGACGACATTGCCGTGCTGGTGCGCCGGGCACTTGCGGCACCGCAGGGGCTGGACGGCCGCTTTGCGGCAACCGACGAGGTGGTGCATGCCATTTGCACGCTGTCCGCGGGCGACGCGCGCTCGGCCCTCACGACGCTGGAGCTTGCGAGCGAAATCGCCGTCACGCGTCCCGATACCGACGGCACGCCCGAGCCGGCGCCGGGGGAGGCCTATGCCATCACGCTCGAAGACGTGCAGATGGCAAACCCGCGCCGGGGGCTTACGTACGATAAAAGCGGAGACATGCATTACGACATCATCTCGGCGTTTATCAAGTCGATGCGGGGCAGCGACCCCGATGCCGCGGTGTATTGGTTGGCGCGCATGATAGATGCGGGTGAGGACCCCAAGTTCATTGCGCGCCGCATCATGATCGCCGCCTCCGAAGACATTGGCAACGCTGACCCGCAGGCCCTGCTGGTGGCGGAGGCTGCCTTTAAGGCGGCGGAGGTCATTGGCTACCCGGAGTGCCGCATCAATCTGGCACAGGCGGCTATCTATAACGCGCTTGCGCCCAAGAGCAACGCGGCCGAGGCGGCCATTGATGCGGCCCTGGCTGACGTGCGCTCGAGTGGTCAGCGCGAGGTGCCCAGCTACCTGCGTGACCGGCACCGTCCCGGCTCAGATGAGTACGGCGAGTACTTGTACCCGCACAATTA
Organism: uncultured Coriobacteriaceae bacterium; assembly: GCA_949287085.1. Lineage (GTDB taxonomy): Bacteria > Actinomycetota > Coriobacteriia > Coriobacteriales > Coriobacteriaceae > Enorma. The sequence continues at coordinate 30,864 of CASEER010000012.1, read as the reverse complement.
TCCCGAAGGATGGGTGGAGCAGCGATACCTGCCTGAGGGGCTCGATCGCGGGTGCTTCTGGCATCCGGACGGACGTGGCTGGGAGCAGTACCGCTACGAGCAGGGTTCCGCGTCGCGGCCTGCGTCAACGTAGCGGTCTTGGCCACCGTGGGTTCGAAGGTACGACGATGGGGTAGAATCAGCACTAGTTTGTTCCGACATCCATGCAAGGAGGCTCAATGGAACCCCTCCAGATTTTGCTTATCGTGCTCGCGATCGCCGCTATTTGGGCGGTCGTCGAGGTGGCGCTCACCGTCCGGCGTGCGCGCACCACGGTCGACTCGCTTGATAAAACCGTTGTTGAAGTCAACGACTTACTTGCCGAGACGCGCCCGGTGGTGTCTAAACTCGACGGCGCGCTCGATGACCTGCAGCCTGCTCTCGCCCAGGTTGAGCCGCTCCTCACGTCGGCAAATGTGGCCGTTGACGCGCTGACGTCCAATCTCGTTGAGGTCGAAGCCGTGGTGCGTGATGTATCGGCGGTGACGGGCGCGGCGGCAAGTGCCGGCAACGCCGTCTCTGGTGTGGCCGATTCGGCCTCCGGCGCCGTGCAGCGGCTCTTTGCCAAGATCAAGCCGGGTGTTCCAGACACGGACCGCGCGCTGACCGACACGGCAACCGATACGTCCCATAACACCGAGGCTGCGGCTCCTGCGTCTGAGCCTGCCGATGAGGCGGCGCCCGCGCCCGAGGCAGCCGCTCCGCGGTACTACACCTACGACGCCGACGCCTCGGCTGCCCAATCTTCAACTGCTTCTGACCCCACGACCCAGGGAGACGCTTCTCATGACTAACACACAGCCGCTCGATCCGATTGTTTTGACCGTCGCGGCCGATCCGCGGTTTGCCCGCCTGGTGCGTATGACGGCAGCCAACGTGGCGGCGCTTTCGTCGATGTCGGTTGACCGCGTCGAGGACGTGCGCATGGCAGCCGAAGAGGCGTTTATCTATGCGTGCTCGGTTGAGGCGGGGGAGCATGTGGCGCTCACGTTTACCGTTGACGCCGAGCATGTAGTGGTTGACGTTACCCTCGGCGAGGGGTCGGTACCCGAACCTGATTCCAATAGCTCCGCCGCGTACGCGGGCCTCATTTTGTCCACGGTATGCGATGCGTACGAGAAGACTGACGCACCCGCGCGACTACACCTCGAACTCAAGGCGGATGTCTAATATGGCAGAAAAAACCACGTCGACAAAATCGGCCTGGGACAAGCAGAAGACGCGCGAGCTCTTCCGTCGCTACAAAGAAGAAGGCGACATGGATGCGCGCGAGCAGCTGGTAATGTCTCACCTCAACCTTGTCCGTTTTTTGGCCAACAAGTTTAAAAACCGCGGCGAGCCGCTCGACGACTTGGTGCAGGTGGGCTATTTGGGCCTGCTCAAGGCAATTGACCGTTTTGATCCCGACCGCGGGCTTGAGTTCACCACGTACGCGACGCCTACCATCATGGGCGAGATCAAGCGTCACTTTCGCGACAAGGGCTGGAGCGTGCGAGTTCCGCGCCGCTTGCAGGAGCTTTCGGCCAAGGTCAACCAGGCAACCGATACCCTGACTACCCAGCTGCAGCGTTCGCCTACCGTGCAAGAGATCGCCGACTACTTGGGCGCCTCGGTCGATGAGGTGCTCGAGGCCATGGAGTCGTCGAGCGCGTATAGCTCGGTGCCGCTTGAGGGCACGGGGAACTCTGACAGCGACGATGCGCCCTCGGTGATTGACCGCTACGGCAGCGAAGACAACGAGCTTGAGTTTACCGACGACCGCTTGGTAATCGAGGATGCGCTCAAGGGCTTTTCGCCGCGCGAGCGCGAGGTCATCGAGCTCCGCTTCTTAAAGGGTATGACGCAGATCGAGATTGCCGAGAAGCTCGGCATCTCCCAGGTGCAGGTTTCGCGCCTGCTGCGCCGTACGCTCAAGAAGATTCAAGAGAAAATCGACCCCGACGGGGTCATGGCGCGCAAATGACCGCGCCGCGCTCCCCAAAGCGAGCGGTTGCAACAGCAAAGCTTCCCGGTGCGCGTCTGGTAGCGTACCGGGTTTGGACCGTGGTGGGCGCGCTCCTTATTGGCATGGTCGTGCTCAACGTGGTTGGCGTGCTGGCGCCGGTTATCGAGTTTCTAGCGGTGGGCTCGCTCATTGCGTTTGTGGCGTCGCCCATCGTCAACGCGCTGGAGCGTAAGGGCGTCCCCCGCACGGTCGGCGCGCTCGTGGGGCTCGTTGCCGTGATTGCCGTGATACTCTGCGTGATCATGGTGATCGGCCCCATTTTTGTTGAGCAGATCATGGAAGTGCTGGCGCGCCTGCCGCAGCAGATTCGGGGCTTGGGCGACTGGGTCCTGCAGGTCTCGCGCGATGTCGAGGCGCTTTCTAAAGCCTCGTGGGCAGACCAGTTTGACGAGACGCTTCGTTCGCTGGCCGACGTGGCTTCCTCGTACGTGACCCGTCTGGCGAGCGACTTGGGCGCGGGCATTTTCCCGTTCATCTCGTCGTTTGCCTCGCAGCTGTTCATCGTTTTCTTGGGCGTGGTGCTGGCGTATTGGCTGGCGCTTGATTACCCGCGCATCCACCGCGAGATCGGCACAATCGTGGGCGGCGAGCGCGAGACGAGCTACCGCTTTATGGTTGCCATCTTATCGCGTTCCGTTGGCGGGTACATGCGCAGCATGGTCATCACGTCGTTCGTCAACGGCGTGCTCGCCTTTGTGGGCCTCGCCCTGGTGGGGCACCCGTATGCGGCCCTTATGGGCGTGCTTACCGGCGTGATGCACCTGGTCCCCGTTCTGGGTTCGTGGATCTCGGCCTTTGCGGCCACGCTGCTTGCCGTGTTCTACGGACCGGCCCTGGCCATTTGGACCCTGGTGGTCACCATGGTTGCGCAGAACGTTACGGATAACGTGATCTCGCCCAAGGTCATGCAGAGCTCAGTTCAGATTCATCCGGCAATGAACCTGGCGGCGCTCGTGGTCGGCTCAACGCTGATGGGGCCGCTCGGCATGGTCATCGCTATCCCGCTGTGCGCGGCGCTCAAGGGCCTCTTCGTGTTCTATTTTGAAAAGGAGACGGGCCAGCCGCTTGTTTCGTATGATGGAGCGATTTTCCAAGGCACGCCGTTTCGCGATGCCGAGGGCAATCCCGTGCCCGCGTTCGATGCGCTGGGCGACGATAGCTTTGTGGCCGAGTCCGAGCTCATCTCCGACGATGTGGCGCCAACGGGCGAGGCGGTCCCGCGTCCGGCGGAGCTCGACAACCCGTGGAGCAGGCTCACCTTCTTGCATCGTCCGAACGACAAGTAGTGCTGCCTGTCACGTCGCTTTGTTCGCTGTTGAGGCCGCGTGAGCGTGCCCGCGCGGTGGGATAGTGCGCCGTGCCGGCGCGACGGAATGCATTCAGAATTTGATACTGTGATGGGACCAGCGAACCTGATGCCATGGCCCTGCCATTTCCTATATACTTTGTGCGTTTGAGATTTGTTGATTCCCAAGGAGTTACCTCAATGGCTGCAGATTTTCCTTCGATGACCACCGCTGAGATTCGCTCCGCCTTCTTGAAGTTCTTCGAGGAGCGCGGTTGCAAGCTGTATCCCAGCTCCTCGCTCGTGCCGGATGACCCGTCGCTCCTGCTCGCGAACGCCGGCATGAACCAGTTCAAGGAGTACTACCAGGGTAAAAAGACCATGCACGAGATCGGTGCGACGTCGTGCCAGAAGTGCGTGCGCACGAACGATATCGACATCATCGGCTCCGACGGTCGCCACGCGAGCTTCTTTGAGATGCTCGGCAACTTCTCCTTTGGCGGCGTGTCCAAGGAGCAGGCCTGCGCCTGGGCCCTCGAGCTCTCCACGCAGGTGTTCAAGCTCCCGCTCGAGCGCCTGTACTTCACCGTGTTCACCGAGGACGACGAGGCCTTCAACATCTGGCGCAGCCTGGGCGTGGCAGAGGATCACATCAGCCGCCTGGGCGAGGACGACAACTTCTGGGCGGCCGGCCCCACCGGCCCCTGCGGTCCCTGCTCCGAGATCTACTTCGACCAGGGCCCCGAGGTCGGCTGCGGCAAGCCCGATTGCCATCCGGGCTGCGATTGTGACCGCTTCCTGGAGTTCTGGAACCTCGTGTTCACGCAGTACGACCGCCAGGAGGACGGCTCCATGCCGGAGCTGCCGCACCGCAACCTCGATACGGGCATGGGCCTCGAGCGCATGGCAGCCATCATGCAGCACAAGAGCTCGTTCTATGACGGCGACCTCATGCGCGGCCTCATCGCGCTCGGTGAAGAGATTTCGGGTGCGACCTATGTGGCCGACGACTACGAGGGGCCGAGCCGCAGCCTCCGCATCATCGCCGACCATGCGCGCTCCGTCGACTTCATGATCTCCGACGGCATCCTGCCCGGTAACGAGGGCCGCGGCTACGTGCTCCGCCGCTTGCTCCGCCGCGCGGTGTTCCACGGGCGCCTCATCGGTATCGAGGGCGCGTTCCTGGGCCGCTTTATCGACGCGGTGAACGACGCCATGGGCGATGCCTATCCGGAACTGCTCAAGAACGTTTCGCTCGTGAAGGGTATCGTGAACGCCGAGGAGGAGCGCTTCTCGGGCACGCTCGATACGGGTCGCGTGTACCTGGACGAGGCTCTTTCCGCACTCGATGAGGGCGCGGTGCTCGATGGCGCGACGGCCTTTAAGCTGCACGATACCTTTGGCTTCCCGATCGACCTTACTGTCGAGATCGCGCAAGGTACGGGTCACGAGGTCGATATCGACGGTTTCAACCGCGAGATGGAGGCGCAGCGCGAGCGCGCCCGTGCCAACGTCAAGGGCGACGCCTGGGGTTCGTTCAACGACGTGTGGACCGAGCTTTCCGATAGCCTGCCGGCAACGGAGTTCTGCGGCTATGAGGACGAGGAGCTCGACGGCGCGCGTGTGATCGCGCTCGTGGTCGACGGTGTTCGCGTTGCTGAGGCCGCTGCGGGCCAGACCGTCGAGGTCGTGCTCGACCGCACCCCGTTCTACGCCGAGATGGGCGGCCAGATGGGTGATGCCGGCGTGCTTGCGGCCGACGGCGTGCGCCTTGCCGTAACCGACACCAAGAGCCATAACGGCCTCTACGCCCATGTGGCGACCGTCGAGGAAGGCACGCTTGCCGAGGGTGCCGTTCTCACCGCTGCCGTGGACCATCACCGCCGCGCGCTGCTGCGCCGCAACCATACAGCTACGCACCTGCTTGACGCTGCTTTGAAGCATGTTCTGGGGGATCATGTGAACCAGGCCGGTTCGCTGGTGGCGCCGGAGCATCTCCGCTTTGACTTCACGCACTTCGAGGCGCTTTCCACCGAGCAGCTTGCCGAGGTCGAGCATCTGGTCAACGAGCAGATCTTTGCGGCCAAGCCGGTCGTGACCCGCGTGATGGGCATCGACGACGCTAAAGCCGCCGGCGCCGTCGCGCTCTTTGGCGAGAAGTACGGTGACGTGGTGCGCGTGGTGTCCGTGGGCGCCGAGGAGCATCCGTTCTCCCGCGAGCTCTGCGGTGGCACGCATGCCGCCAATACGGCCGAGCTTGGCCTCTTCAAGATCGTGTCCGAGTCCTCCACGGGCTCGAACGTTCGCCGTATCGAAGCGGTTACGAGCGAGGGCGCCATCGCGTACCTCGAGGACCGTTCGCGCTTGCTCGACGAGGCGGCAGCGTCGCTCAAGTGCCGCGCCGACGAGGTTCCTGCACGCATCGCCTCGCTCCAGATGGAGCTCCGCGAGGCCAACCAGAAGCTCAAGAACGCGCTCACCGGTGGCGGATCCAACGCCATCGACGAGGCCATTGCCAACGCTGAGGATATGGGCGCCTACAAGCTCGTGGTTGCCCAGCTCGAGGGCCTCGAGGCGGCGGATCTGCGCAGCGTGTGGGACACGATCCGTCAGAAGCTGCATGAGCCGGTTGCCTGTGTGCTCGCCACGGTGACCTCCAAGGGCCAGCCGGCTCTCCTTGCCGGTGCGACCGACGAGGCCGTTGCTGCGGGCTTCAAGTCCGGTGACATCATCAAGCAGATCGCTCCGATCGTGGGCGGTGGTGGCGGCGGCCGTCCGCAGATGGCCCAGGCTGGCGGCAAGGATGCGAGCGGAATCCCGGCGGCGCTCGAGGCTGCGCGCGCTGCGCTGAGCGCATAGCCTATCGTGGTCGCTCTTGCGTTAGATATCGGTGAGGTACGGGTGGGCATCGCGGTCTCCGACGCGTCGGGGAGGCTCGCGATGCCCGTGAAGGTGCTGCCCGCGGTCGAGGTGCTCGGCCATGCGCGCTCTTTTCGCTACCTCATTGAAGATTACGAACCCGAGGTACTGGTCTGCGGGCGTCCCGAAACCATGGCGGGGGAGGACGGTCCACAGGCGCAGCGAGTTATGGAAGCCGCCCGCAAGCTCGGGCAGGCGACTGGTTTGCCCGTCGAGTTTGTCGACGAGCGCCTATCTTCGCGCGAGGCCAAGCGGATTCTGCGTGAGCAGGGTCTCTCAGAACGCGACATGCGCGGTAAGGTGGATAGCGTGGCCGCGAGCCTCTTCCTTCAAACCTGGCTTGACCGCCGCAATCAAACCGATGCGTAGCGCCCTGTGTGCTGTGCCGCTTGACCCCTCCTCTCTGAGTCATCTCTCATTATTTACCGGCGCCCTTGCGCATTTCATTACCTATATGTTAAAAGTTGTTTGATATATCTACCTGCGTAAATATCCATATTGCTGTAAGTCTGTCACACTCTCTCTACCATTTCATCACATATTGCCTATAATAAGATCGCGTGTGCAAGAAGGTCAGCGCACGCACGTAGGTAACCTCTTAAGTAGTAAGGAGGTAGGTATGGTAGGAATTGTCCTCGCAAGTCATGGCGATCTCGCGCAGGGCATCAAGCAGACGGCCTCCATGGTCTTTGGCGAACAGCCGGACGTGGTTTCCGTAAGCTTGCAACCTAGCATGGGTCCCGATGACCTTAAGGCGGAGATCGAAAAGGAGGTGGCAACGCTTTCCGATCAGGAGCAGGTGCTCTTCCTCGTCGATCTGTGGGGCGGCACGCCGTTCAACCAGATCAACGGTCTGCTCGACGGGCATCCCACGTGGGCTGCCGTCACCGGCATGAATCTCCCCATGGTCATCACGGCGTATACGCTGCGCATGAACTCCGAGGCCTCGGCGCACGATGTCGCGAAGGGGATCATCCAGGAGTCGCGCGACGGCGTGCGCGTGAAGCCCGAGAGCCTTGAGCCTGAGGCGCCCAAGGCGGTCGAGGCTGCTCCGACGCACCCGACGGGAGCCATCCCCGAGGGCACGGTGCTGGGCGATGGTCACATTAAGATCGCTCACTGCCGCGTGGACACCCGTCTGCTCCATGGCCAGGTGGCAACCACCTGGACCAAGCAGGTCAACCCTGATCGAATCCTCGTCGTCTCCGATGCCGTCTCCCATGACGAGCTTCGCAAGACCATGATCGTTCAGGCGGCCCCTCCGGGAGTCAAGGTGCACGTCATCCCCATCCAGAAGATGATCGACGTCTCCAAGGATCCTCGCTTTGGCGCCACCAAGGTCATGCTGCTCTTCGAAACCCCGCAGGATGTGCTTAAGGCTGTCGAGGGCGGCGTTGACATCAAGACCGTCAACCTGGGCTCGATGGCGCACTCGGTGGGCAAGGTCGTCGTGACCAACGCGATTGCGATGGACGAGGCCGATGTCGAGTGCCTCGAGACGCTCGCGTCCAAGGGCATCAAGTTCGACGTGCGCAAGGTTCCGGCCGATTCACCGGAGAACTTCGACGCCATGATCAAGAAGGCCAAGTCCGAGCTGGCCGCTCAGGCATAAAAAGGAGGTAACATGTCGGCTATTACGATTATCCTTATCGTTATTGTTGCCTTCCTTGCCGGCATGGAGGGCATTCTTGACGAGTTCGAGTTCCATCAGCCGCTCGTGGCCTGCACGCTCATCGGTTTGGTGAGCGGCCACCTCGAGGCGGGCATCGTCTTGGGCGGTACGCTACAGATGATGGCGCTTGGCTGGGCGAACATCGGCGCTGCTGTGGCACCTGATGCCGCGCTCGCGTCCACCGCGTCGGCCATTCTGATGGTCATCGCCCTTAACGGCGGAACCGATCAGTCCGAGGCCATCTCCACGGCCATCGCCGTGGCTGTGCCGCTGTCCGTGGCTGGTCTGTTCCTGACCATGATCGTCCGTACGCTGGCAATCCCCATAGTCCATGCTATGGATGCCGCGGCTGCCAAGGGTAACTTTGGCACGATCGATGCTTTGCAGATCGTTGCCATCTGCATGCAGGGAGTCCGTATCGCCATTCCGGCTGCAGCCCTGTGCTTCATTCCGCAGGAAGCCGTGACGGCTGCGCTGAGCGCTATGCCTGCATGGCTGACCGACGGCATGAGCATCGGCGGCGGCATGGTCGCTGCCGTTGGTTACGCGATGGTCATCAACATGATGGCGACCAAGGAAGTCTGGCCGTTCTTCGCGCTCGGCTTCGTGCTCGCTGCCATCTCCCAGCTCACGCTTATCGCCCTCGGTGTCATTGGCATCTCGCTCGCCCTCATCTACCTTGGTCTCAAGGACCTGGCCAAGCAGGGTGGCGGCGCCGGCGGTGGGTCTGGCGACCCGCTCGGCGACATTCTGGACGACTACGAGTAGGAGAGGGGGTAGAGATACATGGCAGACAAGATTACGCTTACCAAGCAGGACCGAATTAAGGTTTGGTGGCGCCACCAGTTCCTGCAGGGCTCCTGGAACTACGAGCGTATGCAGAACGGCGGTTGGTGCTACTCCATCATCCCGGCCATCAAGAAGCTCTACACCAACAAGAATGACCAGATCGCGGCGCTCAAGCGTCACATGGAGTTCTACAACACGCACCCGTATGTCTCCTCGCCGGTCATGGGCGTTACGCTCGCCCTCGAGGAGGACCGTGCCAACGGTGCCCCGATTGACGACGCTGCCATTCAGGGCGTTAAGGTTGGTATGATGGGCCCGCTCGCCGGCGTCGGCGACCCGGTGTTCTGGTACACCGTGCGCCCGCTGCTCGGCGCGCTCGGCGCGTCCCTTGCCATGGGCGGCTCCATCGCCGGCCCGATCATCTTCTTTGTGGCTTGGAACGTCATCCGTATGGTCTTCGAGTGGTACACGCAGGAGTTTGGCTACAAGCTGGGCACCTCGATCACAAACGACCTTTCGGGCGGCCTGCTCGGCAAGATTACCGAGGGCGCTTCGATTCTGGGTATGTTCGTCATCGGCTCCCTGGTTCAGCGCTGGGTGTCCATCAGCTTTGCTCCCGTCGTCTCGTCGGTGCCGCTCGACCAGGGTGCTTACATTGACCCGGTCGCGCTTGATGCCATGGCAAAGAGCGACGGCGTGGGCAGTGCTATCCTGAGCGCGCTGAGCGACCAGGCCTCTGGCATGGCGCTTTCGGCCACGAAGGTCACCACGCTCCAGCAGAACCTCGACTCGCTGATCCCCGGCCTTGCCGCCGTGGGCGTGACGCTGCTGTGCTGCTGGCTGCTTAAGAAGAAGGTCTCCCCGATCGTCATCATCATCGGCATGTTCGTTGTCGGTATCGTTGGCCATCTGGTGGGCCTGCTCTAAGAGCAACGCCTAGCTGCGCTTGATGAGCAGCTAAGACTGGTGCGGGGTCGTACGTGCGGTTGAGTCATCTCGGCTTGCAGGTACGACCCCGCTCTATGTTAGAATCCAGCGAAACGAACTGTGGTTTATGAGGGAGGGGTGAGCCCGTGGCTCAATCCCAAAATACAAAGGTGGATCTTACGACTCCCGGGACCTCGTTTATGGGTCTATCGAAGTACGGAAACGTGATGGTGGGGGACAAGGCCTTCGAGTTCTACAACGATCGCAATCCCGAGGATTACATTCAGGTCCCTTGGGATGAGGTCGATTATGTTGCCGCTTCCGTCATGTTTGGCCGTTGGATTCCACGATTTGCCATCTTTACCAAAGAGAATGGCTCCTATTCGTTCTCCACGAAGGATAACAAGCGCACGCTGCGCGCCGTCCGCAGCTATGTGCCCGCTGATCGCCTGGTTAAATCGCCCACGTTCTTTGGCGTCGTCAAACAAGGCATCAAGCATCTCTTCCACCGCTCCTAATGGGTTGGTTGGGGACGTGTTCCTTTCAACCCCTTTTGGCCACGTTCGGTCAATGTGGGACCGGTTTATGATGGGGTAACCTTCAAGGTTCGATGAAAACTTTAAGGTTTGTGTTCTCCTGCGGTACACTATCGAAGACCTTTTGATTCGTGCACGCGGTGGTGTGCACGCGACGTATCGGAGGAACACACCGTGGCAGATCATATGGATGACGGAGCTCGTCATTTTGCTCGATCGTCCGTTGACCGCAACGCGGTTCAGCCCCGGGGCACCCATGCCCGCAGTAACCAGGTGGCGCCTCAGGGAACCCCTGCGGCCGGTACGCGGTTCCGCGCCGCGCATGTATCAGCTAGGGGCGGCATTCCCGCAGGCAACGCGACCCAAGGCTATGGCGCCCATGCGTCATCGGGCGCGGCTCGGCATGCGGCTCAAGCCAATACGAGCGCAGCACGCGCCCGCACCCGCACGTACCATCATGGCCTCCAGCCCGTCCATCGCCGCCAAGCCCGTGCATCGGCCGCCTCTTCCAACCGGCGCACGTCGCCCTTGGCCATAGCGATTCCCCTTATTGCCGTGATCGCTGTGGTTGCGGTCCTTGCAATTGTGGTCTTTCCCATCGCGCGCGATATGGTGCTCGGCAGCGCAGAGCCTGCCGTTGAAGCGGGTGTTGAGGTCCAGGTGGAAATCCCGCAGGGCGCCTCGGGCGACCAGATCGCCTCGATCCTCTCGCAAGACCATATCATCGAGAATCCCAAGGAGTACTACGCCGCCGTGCGCAATATGCAGGCCGACTCGCTCCTTAAGCCGGGTACCTACCGCTTTACCACGCTGCAGGATCCCGAAGAAGTGGTGCAGCAGCTTATCGACGGCCCCAACGTCGAGGGCGCATCGCTCACCATCCCCGAGGGCTTTACCGTTGAGCAAACTGCCGCGAAGGTTGAATCTACCTATGGCATCGCTGCAGACGACTTCCTCGCGCAAGCCAAAGCCTCCAACTACAGCGACGACTATCCCTTCCTCAAAGACGCTTACAACGATTCGCTTGAGGGCTATCTCTATCCCAAGACCTATACCTTTTCGGGCGATCCAACGGCGGACGACATTATTCGTGCTATGCTCGACCAATTTAAAAAGGAGATTGCCGACCTTGACCTCACGGCGGGACCTGACAACCTGTCGGCCCAGCAGATCGTCTCGCTGGCCTCGCTCGTCGAGCGCGAAAGCTCCGTCGAAAGCGAGCGGCCGCTTATTGCGAGCGTTATCTACAACCGCTTGGACAAAAAGATGCCCTTGCAGATTGACGCGGCCATTGTATACGCGCGCGGCGGCGGCTCGGACCCGGTAACCTATGACGACCTGAAGATCGACTCGCCCTACAACCTGTACGAGCACACCGGCCTGACCCCGGGACCCATTTGTTCTCCGAGTATTTCGTCTATCAAGGCCGCTCTCGCTCCCGCGAACACCGATTACCTGTATTATGTGGCTTCGGCGTCTCATGATGGCACGCACGTGTTCAGCGAGACGTACGATGAGTTTCGTGCCAACAGCAAAGCTTATTCGGAATCGGTGTCATGAGTCTGTTTTCTCCCAACCGCTACGTTGCCTCTGTCGAGCGCATCGACCTTGACGACCTCTACGCCCAGGGCAAGCGCGCCATCTTGCTCGACCGCGACAACACGCTCGTACCGCGCGACCGCGCCACGGCGCCCGAGGGCGTTGCCGCCTGGCTTGATGCGGCGCGCACCAAGGGCTTTCGCCTGTGCATGGTGTCCAACAACTGGCATCGCGACCAGGTGATGCGCTCAGCGGGAGAGCTGGGGCTCGAGGCCATTAGCCACGCTATGAAGCCCGCGCCGTTTGCCCTGCTTGCTGGGCTTAAGCGCACCGGTGTGCCCAAAGACCAGGCCGTGATGGTGGGCGACCAGCTCTACACCGACGTGTGGGCCGGTAACCTGGCGGGCATCGATACCATTCTGGTCAAGCCCCAGGCCAAGGCCGACCTGTGGTACACGCACATCTTCCGCATCTTTGAACGTCGCGCGCTCCGCAACCTTACCTGCGAGGAGTAGCGCGCATGGAGGGTGCAGATTCCGGAGCGCCCCAGGGCAAGCACGGGTGCGACCACATCTTTTTCATTGGCTTTTTGGGTGCGGGAAAGTCGACGCTCGCGCGCAATCTGGGGCGTATGTTCAAGCGTCGCTACGTTGACACCGATCGTTTGGTTGAGCGACGGTGCGGCCGCTCGATTGCCAACATCTTTCGGTCCGAGGGCGAGGCGTCGTTCCGGCGGCTCGAGACCAAGACGCTCGCTTCGCTTAAATCCGAGCGGAGCTTGCTGGTCTCGTGCGGCGGCGGCATCGTAGAAACCCCGCGCAACATCGAGCTCATGCACCAGATGGGCGTCTGCGTGTATCTGGATGGCGATTTTGACGATTCGCTGCGGCAGATACGGTCGCTCACGAGCCGACCCGATTTTAAATCGCCTGAGCATGCGGCCAAACTCTACCGGCACCGTCGCCCGCTTTACGAGCAGGCGGCCAATCTGACGGTGGACATTCGCGGCCGTTCGTTCGACGATGTTCTGTATATCTGTGCCGATATGCTTTTGGAGCGTGGTTTGCTGTGACGATCAAACGTCAGCTGCTCAATATTAACCAGAAGAGCATCGATGTCCGCATGGGTGCGGGTGCCCTCGATGAGCTGCCTCGTATGGTGGCGTCGGCCGTGGGCATGCCCAAGCGCGCGCTCGTGGTGGCTGCGACGGCCGAGCACGAGGCGTATGGCGAGGTGGTAAGCCGCTCGCTGATCGACGCCGGTTTTGCCGTCGAGGAGTACGTGCTTGCCGCCGATGCTCAGCCTGCAACGTTTGCGTGCCTGCAGCAAGTGCTCGAGCGCTGTGCCGCAGCTGAGCTTACCGCTGATGACGAGCTGGTCGGCATAGGTGACGCGGCGATGTGCTCGGTGGTGGCTGCTGCGGCCCAGCTGTGGTGCGGCGGCACCGCGTGCGTGCTCATTCCTACCACGCTCGACGGCATGGTCACTCTGGCGACCGAAATGCAGCCGCTGGCGCTGGCGGATGGTTCGGACTTGGTAACGCTTGCTCCGCGGCCGTCGATGGTTGTATGCGATTTTGATCTGGTACGCGCGATGGACGAGGATACGCGCCGTTTGGGCCGCACTCTCATGCTGGGCGCGGCGTTTGCCGAGGGTAAGCGCGTGTGGTCGTCGCTTGAGGAGCTTGCGTCCCGCTTGGCATCTGACGACGCGGTGGCGCTTGCCGAAATCATGGCGCCCGTGCAGCAGGCGCGGCGCAATGTGATCAAGGCGGCAAACCCCTCGGCGCGCCATGCCCTGGCCTATGGCTGTGCGACGGCGCAGGCGCTCGCGACGTGTTTGGGGGACGCGGTACCCGCTTGGGCGCTGCGGGCCGAGGGCATGCGCTTTGAGGCGCGCCTTGCCGTGGAAGCTGCGGACCTTGACCCCGAAGTAGTGTTTGACCAGGATGATCTGTTTGAGGACCTAGGCGTTTCTGAGTATGGGTTTGCCTTGGATGCCCAGACGTTGGTTGCGGCGATCAAGTGCGAGCATGCCCGTCGCTCTAACCGCTTCTTGCTGCCGCTCCCCAAAAACGTGGGTCAGATCCGTTTGACCGCAGTGCCTGACGACGTGCTGCTCCGTCATGCGCAGGCCTATGTGGCGTCGCGCGCGGAGTTGGTGGCGTAGCTGCCGGTAGCATGGAGGGCGGGCCAACGCGACGCGTTCCCGGCCGTGTGTGAACTTGCGCGCCGCGGCATGCGCTTCGCGGAAGATGGGCCCATCGCTCCATGCGGTGACGGTTCTGAATGCGCTCATGCTCGTTTTCGGTTTGGTGTATCCTTTCGTCCGGAAGGTTTCGACGCAACGAGAAAGGTATCCCATGGCATCTACCGTTTCTGGCCCGCAGGGCCGCATCGCACGCGTTCGCGCGCTTATGGCTGACCGCGGCTATGACGCCGTCATTATTCGCGACGAGGCCAATCTGCGCTGGCTTACCGGCGCCGAGGGCGTGTTTGATTTTACCGGCGAGCTCCCGCATGCGGCTTTTATCACCGCGACGGATACCTTCCTGCATACCGATTCTCGCTATTACAACAGCTTTGTTGAGCACCTGCCCGAGGGTCACCCTTGGCAGCTCGACATGGACGTCATCGGTATTCCGCGCTGGGCAGCCGAGCGTGCGCGCGACACCAAGAGCCGCGTCGTGGCGATTGAGGACACCATGGAGCTGTCGTTTTACACGGGACTGCTGCGCGGGCTTGAAGATGTGTCGATCTGCGCGTCGGTGCCTCAGATGCACAGCGACTTGCGCCTTATGCGTGCTGTGAAGGATGACGAGGAAGTTGCCCTTATGAAGCATGCGCAGGCTATCACTGATGCCGCGTTCCAGCACATGCTCGAATACATTCGTCCGGGTCTGACGGAAAAGCAGATCAAGCTCGAGCTCGAGAACTTCATGTATGCCAACGGGGCCGACGGTTTGGCGTTTGGCTCCATTGTGGCATCGGGCCCCAACGCGGCCAACCCGCATGCCATTGCAAGCGACCGCGTGGTGCAAAAGGGTGAGTTCGTGCTCATGGATTACGGCGCGCGCTACCACGATTACAACTCCGACATGACGCGTACCGTTGCGGTGGGCGAGCCGTCTGACAAGATGCGCGAGATCTACGCCCTCGTGCAGCGTACGCACGAAGAATGCGCCAAGGCAATCTACGCGGGTGTAGACGGCAACGAGATTCACGAGCTTTCGCGCGCCATCATCGGCGACGCTGGTTACGGTGCGTACTATGGTCACGGTTTGGGCCATGGCGTGGGCATCGACATCCACGAGCTTCCCAACTTTGGCCGTACGCATAACACGGTGGGCGAAGGTGCTGTCATTACGGTTGAGCCGGGCGTGTACCTGCCAGGTGAGTTTGGCGTGCGCCTTGAGGACTACGGCCTGGTGACCGCCGATGGCTTTAAGCCGTTTACCCAGAGCCCGCATGAGCTGCAGGTGATTGCCTGCTAAATGCGCACGCGCGCAATAGGCCTTATCGATGGTGAGCCCGGTTTCCTGCTGATTGCGACGCAGGTGGCCGGGCTATTTATGTGCAGGGGTGGCAGAGGAGCTTGCAGGTATGGTAAGAAGCCGGTGTCGTCAGCTCGTTCACCAGAAGCATATCGGCTGATGACAGATTTTGTCCGCACAAGGGGGCATACTTAAGCCGGAACCAAAGGCGGGCTTTGGCGCGTAAGCGTTTCGATGGGGGAGGTTGCCATGAAGCGCAGGTGGTGCGGCCGCAGGGGGGGTGGCTTATACCAAAGATTCGGATACCAATCCCGTGACGGCTCGTCTGTATCGTTTGGGGACGAACGACCTGCTTGAAACGTATCGTGAAACGCCAGAGGATTCGCTGAGCGATGTTGAGAAAAAACTGGGTAAGGACGCGGGAAAGCAAACGTTTACCACCACGCTTGCGCAGTCGGTTACGGTGGGCTCGGTTGGTGGCCAGCAGTTTGATGCGCTGGTATCGGCAACGGTGGAAATTGCCGTGGATGGTTCCAGCGCCCAGTTTACCAAGGTGGTTAGCGTTGATCAGCAGCCGCTTGATGCGGTGCAGGCCACGCTTGATGCTCCGTACACGCATGATCTTACCTATGAGATGCCGGCGCAGACCATTAAGTGGGGAGCAGATGGCACGCTGGTCATTACGAGTTCGGCATACCCCGCTGTTGGGCGTCAGGCGCTTGAGGATGCCGGCTACGCATGCAGCACAGCGTATGATGGTTCGTGGACAGCGCGTCACCAGTATGCCGTGACAACGTATATGGAGATTACCGCACGTGGTAGCGTAGCTGCATAAGGTTGGCGTGTGCTGGCGCGCAAGCGCGGGGGAGGTGATGAGAAGGTGCAACAGGAGGCCGGGACGGCGGGCGTGCGTACCGGTTGCTTGGTGTTCACGCCCGCCAAGAGCTGCTTGAGTTTGTGGAGCGCGATGCCCATATTGTGCTGCGCACCACAGGTCCGGTTGCTTGCGGTGCACCCCCTGCTCATGCAGCAATCGCTCGGGCACGCTCTACTGTTGCTACCAGCATCAGTGGTTCCGTCTCGAAAAGCGTGGCACCGTTCTTGTTCGTGATCTGTTCGCCGCCTCGTGAAGGTTTTGCGTCTCGGGGATTCCCGTTAGCGGGCTTCCTCGTGCGTAGCGGGTTGTATGGATAGTTTTGCCCATGCCTGCGATGACGGGCGTGAAAGCGTATAATTTGGGCGTTCATGCTTCAATGCAGCGCAGGCTCGCCTGCGTAGCACAACCAAGGTAGAAAGGTAGCACATGGCAACCATCACCACCGCAGATTTTAAGAACGGCATTGGCCTGCGCATCAAGGACAAGGTCGTTACCATCGTCGAGTTCCAGCACGTCAAGCCGGGCAAGGGCGGCGCGTTTGTTCGCTACAAGACCAAGGACATCAAGACCGGTCGCGTGGTTGAGAACACCTGCAACGCCGGCACCAAGTTTGAGAGCGTCATGCTCTCCACCCGCGAGATGCAGTATCTCTACAACGACGGTTCTGACTATATCTTCATGGACAACGAGACCTACGAGCAGGTTCCCGTGCCCGCCGATTTTATTGGCGACAACGCCAAGTGGCTCAAGGAGAACGACGTCTGCCAGCTGCTGTACGCCGACGATGAGCTCATGGGCGTGAACCCGCCGATGTTCATCGAGGTTAAGATCACCCAGACCGACCCGGGCTTCAAGGGCGACACGGTTCAGGGTTCCACTAAGCCCGCCACCATCGAGACCGGTGCGGTCGTGCAGGTGCCCATGTATCTCAACGAGGGCGAAATGATCAAGATCGACACGCGCGACGGCAAGTTCGTCTCCCGCGTCTAGTTTCTGCTCCCACGCAAGGATCTGGAGGACCCCATGGCTCAGGAGATCTACATTTCCGGTATCGGCATCGCGCCCGAGGTGCTTGCCACCGTTGTTTCGCGCGCCGTTGAAGAGATCGAGGGCGTTGCCTCGGTGGGCGTAAAGGATCTCGCCACCAACCTCGTCTCGATGCTTTCTGCACGTACCACGTCGACGGCGCCGGCGGTCGAGACGGCGGTTGAGGACGATAAGCTTGCCATTACGGTGCACCTGGTGGTGTTCTTCGGCTATCCGTTTAAGAAGCTGGCTGAGGTTGTGCGCGAGGCCGTTGTGCATGCCATCGATGCTCAGGTGGGCGTCGAGGTGGCGCGCGTTGATGTTTGCATTGACGGCCTGGTCTTCCCCAAGGAGTAGCGGTGAGCTTAAAAGTTGAACGCGGGCGCACCCTCGCCCGCAGCCAGGCCCTGCAGCTGCTGTTTCAGGCAGAGATTCGTCATTTGAGCGTTGACGAGGTGCTTGCAGGCGATTATTTGATTTCCAAGGGTCCGCTTGCACCGTATGCTGCCGAGCTTGCGCGCGGCTGCTATGCGCATGTGGACGAGATCGACCGCGGCTTGCGCCGAGTGTCCGAGAACTGGGCGCTTGAGCGCATGCCTGGGTCTGATCGTAACCTGCTGCGTCTTGCCGTGTATGAGTTGCGGTTTGCGCCGGACCATGTAGACGACGCGGTGGTCATCAACGAGGCGGTGGAGATTGCCAAAGCATACGGCACCGACGAGTCGGCCAGCTTTGTGAACGGCGTGCTCGGTCGCGTGGTACGCGACGGGCGCATCTTCCCTAAGCGCGCGGCTGTCTCTGCTACAGACACGGCGGAGCTCGGCAATGAGGCCGCTGCTAGTGTGAGTGCCGACGAGGCCGATGCTCACGCCGAGCCGGCGCCCGCTGCCAGCGTGAGCGTCAACGCTTCGCCGGCGCCCGAGGCCAGTGCGAGCGACGATGCCGTGTCTGCGTTTGCCGCAGCTGGAGAGGGGATCCTCTAACATGCCCGACGCTGCGCATAACAGCTTTTCTGACATTACGGGGCGGCTCGACGAGATTATCTCGGTCGTGCGGTCAAAGGATACCTCGCTTGAGCGGAGCCTCGACCTCTATGACGAGGCGATTGAGCTCGGCGCCCGTGCTGTGGAGCTTGTTGACAGCTTTGATATGAGCCCCGAAGAGGCGGCGCAGCTTGAAGAGGCGGCACAGGGCGACGCGACCCCAGGCGACCCTTCGCAGCCTGCCGGTTCGTCGGCACCTGGAAACGCGGATGCAGCTGCTCCGGCGCCTACGATGCAATCTTCGTAAGGGCGCGTGCCATGAAGCGCGTTCGCCTTGATGATGAGTTAATTGCCCAGGGCATCTGTGCTGACCGCGCGGATGCCCTGCGCACCTTGATGGCCGGTGATGTTTCGGCACGTGGCGAGCGGCTTACGTCTCCGGGCATGAAGGTTGAGTCGGGCATCGAGCTCCATGTCAAAGGCCGCTTGCCCTATGTAGGCCGCGGCGGTCTTAAGCTCGAAGGGGCGCTTGATGCCTGCGCGGTTGACCCCGCGGGCTGTGCTTGCGCCGATATTGGCTGCTCAACCGGCGGGTTTACCGACTGCTTGCTTAAGCGCGGTGCGCAGTCGGTGGTTGCCATCGATGTGGGCCGAGCGCAATTTGCCTGGTCGCTTAGAAACGACAAGCGGGTTACCCTGCTCGAGCGCACGAATGTGGTTGACGTGCCCGGTTTGGGGTATGAGCATGCGTTTGACCTTGTGGTGTGCGATGTTTCGTTTACGAGCATTGCGCATATCATCGATGCGGTCGTCGCGATGCTCGCTCCGGGCGGTCAGTTTCTCACCCTGGTGAAGCCGCAGTTTGAGGCCGACAGCCATGACGTGGGCGAAGGCGGCATCGTGCGCGATCCGGCTGTGCGCCGCCGGGTGCTCGAGCGTGTGGTCCGTTTGGTTGCGGAGCGCGGGTTCACTCCTCGGCAGGTGTGTGCGTCTCCCATTACGGGCGCTAAGGGCAACGTAGAGTTCTTCCTTCACTGCAGCAACGACGGCGCCGCGCCTGAGCTGCTTGAGGCGGCGTGCAACCAGGTGCTTTTGACCATCGAGGAGGTGGCAGGCGCATGAAGGTATTTCTTGTGCCCAACTACTATAAAAACGAAGCGGTTGAAAGCGGTCTCACGCTTGAGCTGTGGCTCACGCGCCAGGGCTATGAGGTGGCGTGGGCGGCTGACCAGCGCTCTAAGACTACCTCGAAGCCCGATATTGAGGGTGCCGATTTGGTGATTTCGCTCGGCGGCGACGGCACGTTGCTGCGTGCGGCACGCATTGTTGGGTACCAAGAGATCCCCATCCTGGGGCTGTCGTATGGGCATTTGGGTTTTTTGACCGCGGCAAGCCCCGATGACACCGACATTCTCTCGGTGGTGAGCGACGCGCTCGCAGGCGAGCTCCATGTGAGCCGTCGCGCCACGCTTGCCATCGACGTGTTCTCGCACACCGAGGCGGGAAAAGAACAAACGACGGACACGTTTGCGCTCAACGACCTTGCCCTTACGCGCGGCCCGCTGTCGGACATGGTCGAGTTTACGATTACCGTTTCGGGCCATCGCATCGACCGACTTCGTGGTGATGGCGTGGTGGTTTCGACCGCTACCGGCTCCACGGGATACGCGCTTTCGGCGGGCGGCCCCATTGTGAGCCCTGAGTACACGGGCATGGTCTGCGTGCCCATAGCTCCGCACACCATCCAGGCGCGCGCGTTTTTGACCTCGCCTTCCGATGTGCTCGAGATCGAAATGTCGCGCGACCGCCCGTCGGTTCCGGCCGTTGCCGTGGATGGCGTATTTATCGCTCAGGATAGCGTGGTCGACCGCGTGGTGGCGCGCCGGGGCCCGGGTGACATCTTGCTGCTCGATTACGGTCCGGAGAGTTTCTACAACTCGGTTTCGCGTGTGTTTTACGGAGTGCATCATGGTCGATGAGATTCACGTTGCCGACGTTGCGCTCATCCACGACGCTACGTTTGCGCCGGCGGCGGGGTTGACGGTGCTCACCGGTGAGACCGGTGCGGGTAAAACGGCGCTGCTTTCGGCTCTCAAGCTCCTGGTGGGTGAGCGTGCCGACGCGTCGCTCGTGCGTGAAGGCGCCGATGCCGCGCTCGTTGAGGGCCGGGTGTTTCGCGATGCCCACGATGCCGAGGGCGTGTGCGTGTCGCGCCGCGTGGGAGCGGACGGCCGAAGCCGCGTGCGCATTGACGGTCACCTGGCGAGCGTGCGCGAGCTCGGAGCCGTGGTGGGACCGACGATTGACCTGTGCGGTCAGCATGAGCATCAGCGGCTGCTTGATGCCGCAACGCACGTGGACATGGTCGACGCTTGGGCGGGGTCTGCGGTCGCTACGGCCCTTGAGGGGTATCGCGCTGCGCTCAAAAATGCACGTGCTGCGCAAAAGGAGCTGGACCGCGTGGCGGAGGCGGCGCGCACCCAGGGCTCTCGGCTTGATGAAGCGCAGTTTGCGCTGGATCGTATTGACGAGGTCAATCCACAGCCGGGTGAGTTCGAGGAGCTCGAAGAGACCCTGCCGCGGGCCGAGCACGCCGAGGCGCTTGCGGGCACGGCTCATGAGGCGGCGGAGGCCCTTGCGGGCGAGGGTGGTGCGCTCGACGCGCTCAACACCGCGATCGCCGACCTTTCGCGCATGGGTTCGGTCGACGCGAAGCTCGCTGAATTTGCCGACACGCTCACGAGTGCCGCCATCACGCTCGAAGATACCTCTTCTGATTTACGGCGCTACCGCGATAGCATTGATTTTGACCCTGCGGAGTTGCAGCAGTTGCAAGAGCGCTACACCGCCTTCAAGGGGCTGCTGCGGCAGTTTGGGCCGCGCATGGACGACGTGTTTGCGCGACGCGACGAGGCCCGCGAGCTGCTGTCGGTGGTGAGTGACGGCGCGGCTCGCATACGCCGAGCGCAGGAAGTGGTTGACGCTGCGGAAGCCGAGCTTGCGCGTGCGGCGAAGGCGCTTACAAAGCGGCGAAACGAAGCGGCGCCACGGTTTTGCCGCGAGGTGGGCAAGCAGATGAGCCGCTTGCAGATGGGCCATGCGGAGCTGGTGTGGGAATCTCGTCCGCTGCCACGCGAGCGGTGGACCGAGGCGGGGCCGGCAACTTGCGAGCTCTTGTACCGGAGCGGCGCCGGGTTGACGCCGCGTCCACTGCGGCGCATTGCGTCGGGCGGCGAGCTCTCGCGCGTGATGCTCGCCTGCAAAGTGGTGCTGGGCGAGGCAGATGGCGTAGACACGCTGGTGTTCGACGAGGTCGATGCCGGCTTGGGCGGTGCGGTGGCACGTTCGCTCGCCGCGGTGCTCGCGGACCTCGCGCGCACCCATCAGGTGATTGTGGTCACCCATCTGGCTCAGGTGGCGGTGCTGGGCGAGCGCCATTATGTGGTGCAGAAGCGCGATGTCGACGTGCCCGAGACGCAGCTGCGCGAGGTAGCGGGGAAGGACCGCGTGCACGAGATCGCGCGCATGCTCGCGGGCGACGAGAGCGAAGCATCCCTCACCCACGCGCGCCAGATGCTTACCGAGTCTGGCACCTGGCAGTGATCTCCAAACGCTCCCGATAATCGGGTTTCGGGGAGTCGTTTGTTACATAGATTTTGGGTTTCTGCGTGTCATCTAGTTCGCAGAACTCAGGTTTTTGTGAGTCGTTTGTCTCGCCGATACCGGGTTTCAGAGAGCTACTGCTTGAGATGGTCGGCAAGAATCTGGAGTGCGTGGCGATAGCCCTCGATGCCTTCGCCTATAACGCGGGCAAAGCAGGCCATGCCGGCATACGAGATTTGGCGGAACTCCTCGCGCTGGTCAACGGCTGAAATATGCACCTCGACGGCGGGAATGCTGACCGCTTTGAGGGCATCCAAGATACCCACGCTGGTGTGCGTATAGGCAGCCGGGTTGATGACGATGCCGTCGATGGTGCCATACGCCTCCTGGATGCGGTCGATGATGGCTCCCTCGTGGTTTGACTGGAAGGTCTCGACCGCCTCAAAGCCAAACTCTTTGCCGGCGGCCTCGCACAGGGCAAGAATGTCCTGGTAGGAATCGCTGCCATAGATGGCGGGCTCGCGAATGCCGACCATGTTGATGTTGGGACCGTTGATCACCAGTGCCTTCATAGGGCTCCTTTCAACAGCGTTATGAGGTGTTTCGTAAGCCGTGCTACCCCTACAGCTTCGCAATAACGGCAGAGGCCGTCGCGTCAGGTGTAGCCCGCGAGGTCACCACAACGTCTGCCCAGGCACGGTAGCGCGGCAGGCGCTCTTCGGCCAGCTTTGCCACGCCGTCGCGCTGCGAAACGGGTCGACCTTTGCTCGAGAGCTCGTTGAGCGGGCGATCAAGCATCACAATCGTGCTGTTCTGATGCAGCAGCGGGTAATTCTTGTCCTGGGTAACGATGCCGCCCCCGCACGAGATCACCTGCCCGCTCTGCTTGGCAATGCGGTCCAGCAGCTCGGTCTCGGCAACGCGAAACGCGGCTTCGCCCTTGGTCGTTATATAGTCTGAGCAGCTGCAGCCCATCTCGTGCTCAAATGCCCAATCAAGGTCAACATGCTTGCGGTTGAGCCGCCGTGCCAGCTGCTGGCCCACGCGCGTCTTGCCGGCGCCGGGCATGCCAATCAGCGCAATGTTTTGCATCTCGCGTGAGAGCTCGTTCGTCACGGCCACAATGCGCTCGCGCGCGATCTCTTCGCCCGTATAATCGGCAAGCGAGCCAGCTGCCTGCGCGACGAGCATAAGGAGGCCGCCCGCGCAGGGGATGTTGCGCTGCTCGGCCTCCATCAACAGGCCGGTGCGCGCGGGGTTATAGACGATGTCGAGCACGGCCTCAAGGTGAGGGAGCGCCTCCAGCGTGCACGGCGCACCGGGGCAGGCGGGGTACATGCCCGCGGGCGTCGCGTTGACGGCGAGCGCTGCATCGGCAAAGCGGGGCAAGTCGGCATAGGTGCACGCTCCGCTCCGGCTGATGGCAACAGGCTCCATGCCCAGATCGGCAAGGACGGTCATGCAGGTGGTTCCCGCGCCGCCATGGCCGCCAAAGACGAGCGCCCGCTTGCCGGCGAGATCCAGGCCCAGCGACTCCACCAAGACCGTAAAGCCGTAGTAGTCGGTGTTGTCGCCGCGCAACCGCCCGTCGGGCAGGCGTACCATGGTGTTCACGTTGCCCAGGCGGCACGCCGCAGGGGTGAGCTCGTCCATGAACGGCAGGACGGTGCGCTTGTAGGGGATGGTCACGTTCATGCCCTGCCACGTGCCACGGCGCACGAACTCCTCAACCTCATGGGGTTCGCGCTCGTACCGCTCGTAGTCCGTGATGCCGGCGAGCTTTTGGTAGATGACGGGCGAGTAGCTGTGTCCTAGCGTGCGGCCCAGGAGCCCGTAGCGGGCGGCCTGCGGCGTGGCGGTCATTTAGAGCACCTCCGTGTAGCTGCCAAAGTACGTGACGCTCTCGCACACGTCGTCCAGGCTATCAAGAAGCGTGTCGAGCGGTTCGGTGCCGGCAGGGCTCTCAAGGTCAAAGTAGAACATGAACTCAAAGTCGCGCCCGGGGATGGGACGGCTTTCGAGTTTGACGAGGTTGATGTCGAGGGCATAGAAGCGCTCGAGCACGCGGTAGAGCGAGCCCGGCTCGTGCGGCACGGTGAGCATGAGCGATGTGCGCGTGGCGCCGGGGAAAATCTGCGGCGTGGCCGAGACCACGATAAAGCGCGTGTAGTTGTTATCCGAGTCCTGCGCGTTTGCCTGGAGCACGTCGAGCCCGTAGAGCGCGGCGCAATCGCGCGAGGAGAGGGCCGCAATGTCGGTGCGGTCGGACTGGGCCACAAACTCGGCGGACTTGGCGGTGTTCTTGAGCTCATGGGTCCGCACACCCAGGTGCTCCAGGTAGTCGCTGCACTGGGCAAGTGCCTGGGCGTGAGAATAGACCTCGCGCACGTCCTCGAGTTTGACGCCGGGGCGCACGAGCAGGTTGTGGTCGATCTTGAGGCGGAGGCTGCGCACGATGGAGAAGGAGTATTGGGCGAGGAGATCGTAGACGGCGTTAACGGAGCCGGCGGTGGAGTTTTCGATGGGAAGCACGCCAAAGTCGCAGAGGCCGTCGCGCACGGCGCGGAATACGCCTTCGAACGTGTTGAAGAACGTAATACCCGGCACGCGGAACAGCTTGCAGGCGGCAATCTGGCTGTAGGCGCCTTCGACGCCCTGGCAGGCCACGGTCGCGGTGGCGGGGAACGGTTCGTTGACGGGCTTGAGCGCGGCGTGGGCGCGTGCGGCGCGACCGTCTCCCTTTGCTGCGGCGATGATGCGCTGCTGCTCGGCCTTGTTCATGCTCATGAGGAGCGAGAACAAGGCGACGGCCTGGGGCTGCAGACGCTCGGGTGAGCGACGGGCCACATCCAGAAGCTTCTCACGCTCGCGCGCGGGGTCAAACACGGCCTTGCCCGTGCCGATCTTTGATTCAGCGACTGCGGCTGCAAGGTTCATGCGTTTGCAAAAGAGGTCGAGCAGCTCGTGGTCAACCTCGTCGATGTTCTCGCGCACCTGCTGTAAATCCATTCCCGCTCCTTTCGATGGTGCAGTTGGGGACGTGTTCGTTCTGGCCCTTTTTGGTGCGGTTGGGGACGTGTTCGTTCTGGCCCATTTCTGTCAATGGGGGCAGGCGGTCCCCGCGTTTATCGCTGTTATCCCATAGCTCACCCGGTGCCTACTGGGCTTGGCCTACGTTGACCACAAACGGTCAATTTGAACCCGTCCCCCTATTGGTCCCCAGATTGGTGGAAAGGAGGAGGTCGTAGAGGGTGAGGGCGCAGACGGCCTCGGCAACGGGGACGGCGCGGGGGACAATGCAGGGGTCGTGGCGGCCGTGGACCACCAGGTCCGCATTCTCGCCCGTATCAAGGTCAACGCTCTGTTGGTGCCGCCCGATGGACGAGGTGGGCTTTATTGCCATCCGCCACACAATGGGCATGCCTGTAGAGATGCCGCCCAAGATGCCGCCGGCGTTGTTGGATTGCGGCTGCACCTGGCCTCCTGCCATGCGATACGCATCGTTGTGCTGGCTGCCCAGCATGCGAGCGGCCAGGAACCCCGCACCAAACTCAACGCCTTTAACCGCTGGGATGCCAAACGCAGCGCGGGCAATACGGTTCTCGATGCCGTCAAACATGGGGTCTCCCACGCCAAGGGGCATGCCGTACGTCACGCACTCCACCACGCCGCCTACGCTGTCGAGGTCATCGCGCGCGTCCAGAATGCAGGCGCGCATCTGCTCGGCCGCTGTGGGGTCAATGCAGGGGAATTTGTGGGAGGCGAGCGCATCGAGCTGGCGCTCATCAAGCTCCATGGGGTTAAGCGGCTCGTCAGCGATGCCCTGGGGCCCCAAGCTTGCAATGTGCGCCACGATGCGCACGCCCTTCTGCTTCAGCGCCTGCAGCGCCAAGCCACCCGCAACGCAGAGCGGGGCGGTCAAGCGTCCCGAAAAGTGCCCGCCGCCTGCGACATCGTTGTATCCGCGATACTTGATGCGCGCGGGCCAGTCGGCATGCCCCGGGCGCGGCACGCGGTGCAGCTCATCGTAATCCTGCGAGCGCGTGTTGCTGTTCTCGATCACCGCGGCAATGGGCGCACCGGTGGTGTGGCCGTCAAGCACGCCGCACAGGAAGCGCGGGCGGTCCGCCTCGCGACGCTTGGTTGCCGTCGCATCGCGGCCCGGCGCGCGGCGGTCCATAAAGCGCTGGAGCTCGTCCAGGTCGAGCGGCACGCCGGCAGGCATGCCGTCAATCGAGCAGCCAATGGCAGCGGAGTGAGACTCGCCAAAAACGCTCACCTTTAACGTGTCGCCGATCATCGAAGCCATCTGTTATGCCTCCCTGAGCTCAACATGCCCGCCGAGCAGGCGATAGTGTGCAAAAAAGTCGGGGTACGACTTGTTGACCGCCTCGGCACCGTGAATCTCAACCGGTCCCGCGCACCGCGTGGCGACAATGGCGGCCATCATGGCGATGCGGTGGTCGTTGTGCGCGTCGACCACGCCGCCCGCAAGCTCCGGCACGCCGTCAATTACCAGGTCGTCGCCTTCAATGGTCACCTGCGCGCCCAGGTTGCGAAGTTCTTGCGTGGTGGTTTCCAAGCGGTCGGATTCCTTTATTCGCAGCCGTGCGCAGTCGCGAATGACCGTGCGCCCCTCGGCAAGTGCGGCCACCGCGGAAAGCACGGGCACCAGGTCGGGCACGTCGCGCGCGCTCAGGTCAAACCCGTGGAGCGTGCCCGGGTTGACCGTGGCGGCGTTGGTTGCCCGGCGGATGCGGGCGCCAAAACATGAGAGCGCGGCAAGCACGTTGCGATCGCCCTGGGCGGACGAAGGCAACAGCCCCGTAACGGTAATGGGTTCGGTGCCCAGGGCGGCGGCGCACAGCCAAAACGCAGCGTTTGACCAGTCACCTTCAACATCTACCGTGCCAGGCGTGCGGTAGGGGCTTCCATCCAGTTCATAGCGGGTGAGCGGCTTGCCATCAAGCGCGCTTCCGATCTCAACGCGCACCGGCACGCCAAAGGCTGCAAGCGCCTGGATGGTGAGCGTGACATATGGCTTGCTCTCGATGGTGCCGGTGACCTCGATGGTGCTCGGACGCCCCAAAAGCGGCAGGGCCAGCAGCAGACCCGAAATGTATTGCGAGCTCACGTTGCCCGGCAGCTTAAACGTGCCGGGGCGAAGCCTTCCTGTTGCGGTGAGCGGAAGGCCGCCTAGTCCCTCCAGCGTGCAGCCGCCGGCAATGAGTTCCTCCGCCAGGGGAGAAAGCGGCCGCGCGCCTAGGCGCCCCGCGCCGGTAAAGGATGCATCGGCCCCCAGGGCGCATGCCACGGGCAGCATAAAGCGAAGCGTCGAGCCGGATTCTCCGCAGTCGAGCGTCCCGCCCGCCAGCGCGCGCAAAATGCCGTGCTCTTGGCTTTTGAGAATGGGATGAATGCGGTAGCCCTGGTCAGTGGCCTCGATGGTTGCGCCGAGTGCCGCAAGGCAGCGGATGGTAGCATCGATGTCCGCGCAGGTGGTGTTGCAGGTCACCTCGGTCACGCCGTTGGCGAGCGCAGCCGCAATGATGAGCCGGTGCGCGACCGATTTGGAGGCGATAGCCGGAACGGTTCCCGCAAGCGGCTGCGGGGTAATGTACGCAATCATCGAGCGGTTCCTTCCTGAACGGGTGTGCACACGGCGGCAGCTCGTGAATCCTCGTTGTCAGGCGTCTGCCCCGTGGCTCCGCTGCCCTCTTTGCTGGTGGATGCCGGCTCCATAAGCCCCTCAACCAACAGCGCGTGGAAATCATCGAGCGTCATATGCTCGATCGTACAGGTGCCGAGCGCGTGGGGGAGCACCACATCGATGGCGTTGCCCTGGCGCTTTTTATCGTGGAGCGCCTCGGAATAAATGCGGTCCGCATCCCACGGGCAGGTCGTAGCAAGCCCGTGGCGTGTGGCAAGTTCCGCAATGCGCCCCGGCAGGTCGGCATCGCAGAGCCCGCGGGCCACGGCGGCCCGGGCAACGATGCCCATGCCGAGGGCCACGCAGTTGCCGTGACCCAGGTGGTACTCCTCAAGCGCCTCGATCGCATGGCCCGCGCTGTGTCCAAAGTTGAGCAGCTTGCGCAGGCCTGCCTCGCGCTCGTCAGCCACCACCACGTCGCGCTTGATCTCAACGTTGCGTGCAATGATGGCCGCTACCAGCCCTAGGTTCTGCATGAGCAAATCATGGGTCAGCGGCGTCTGCTCGAGCTGCATAAAGAGCGCTTTATCGCGGATCACGCCGTGCTTGATGACCTCGCCGCAACCGTCGGCCAGCTGCTCGGGTGTCAGCGTGCCCAAGCAGCCCACGTCGGCGATCACCACGCGCGGCTGCCAAAACGCGCCGGCAAGGTTTTTGCCCGCCGCAAGGTCGATCGCCGTCTTGCCACCCACCGACGAGTCGACCATGGCAAGCAGGCTCGTGGGCATTTGCGCAAGGTTGATGCCGCGCATGTAGGTCGCCGCGGCAAAGCCCGCCACGTCGCCCACCACGCCGCCGCCGAGCGCCACGACCACGTCCTTGCGCCCCAGCTCGTGCTCGGCCAAAAACTCTAGAATGCTGACGAGCGTGTCGGCTCGTTTGTGCTCCTCGCCAGCGGGAAAAGCGTAGCTGCACACCTGGTAGCCCGCATCGGCCAGGCTCTTGGTTACGATGTGCGCATAGAGCGGCCCCACGTTGGTGTCGGTAATCACGGCAGCGCGCGCACCGCCACACGCCGCGCGCACCAGAGTGCCCGCCTGCTCAAGGAGCATGGTGCCGATGTGTACTTGGTAGGGGGCGGACGAGTTGATGTCAATCGTGTACATGGCAGGCTTTCTATCCGTGCAGGATGCGCTTGGCTCAGGGACAGGGTGTGGCTGGGATCGGGAAACCTAATGGGCGTGCCGTCCCGTTGCCGCGCTACTCGTTATCGCGCTCATCGTCGAGAGCGCGCTTGATGCGGTCGCCCTTCGCCAGGAGCATGCGCAGCTGCTCGCGGTCACTCGCATCAAGCGCCGCCTGGTAGGCCGTGAGGGCATGCACCAGATAGCCGATTTCGCGGCTGAGGTTCTCGGCGTCATCCATCATGAGCTCAGCCCACATGCCCGGGTTCAGGTGGGCGACGCGCGTGAGATCGCGGTAGCTACCTGCTGAGAACCCATGGTGCTCCTGTGCCGTGGGGCTTTTGACATACGCGTTTGAAACCACGTGAGCAAGCTGGCTCGTGAACGCGATAACCTTGTCGTGCACGGCGGGCGTGGTCATGCTATAGGTGCCAAAGCCCACGGGAGCGAGCAGCGTATGGGTGCGGTCGAGCAGCAAGAGCCGGTGCGTGTCGTCCACCGCGGGCGGCACGAGCACCATGGGTGCGCCCTGGAACAGGTCCGCGCGCGCATGGGCAAAGCCCGAAAACTGCGTGCCCGCCATGGGGTGGGTGCCCACAAAGGCAAAGCCGTGCGTGCGCGCGAGCTCAAAGGCGCGGGCGCACACGGCTTCCTTAACGCCGGCGGTGTCGATCACCACGGGGCCGGTTCCCGCCTCCACGTCAGAGATGCGGCCGAGCAACTCGGCATGCTCGTCAAGCCAGGCAATGCAGGCATCGGGGTAGGCGGCAAGGACGATCAGGTCGCACGAGGCCAGGGCATCGTTGGTGAGCGGCGCCGCGACCGTTTCGATCATGGCGGCATCCATGGTGTCCTGGTCGGTGTCAAAGGCGAGCACCGTGGCCCCTGCGGCATGGTAGGCGCGGGCAAAGCTTCCGCCAATGAGTCCCAAGCCTACGATTCCTATGGTCAGCGAGGGCGTGCCGTGCCGCGTTGTATCGTGCTGTGCTGGGGAGCCGCACGTTGCGCCCGGAGCGGATTGCGCTGCGGTGTGCTGGTCATCTGCCATGGCTACGCGCCCGCTTCCGGCGCAATGGCTTCGCGGATGATCTGGATACGGCGCATCACGTCGTCAAACATGTCGGGCGTAAGCGCCTGTGCGCCGTCCGACCAAGCGTGGCTGGGGTCGTCGTGGACCTCGATTTCCAGACCGTTCGCACCGGCTGCGGTGGCAGCGAGCGCCATGGGCTCCACGTAGCGGGTGTAGCCGGTCGCGTGGCTGGGGTCGGCCACCACGGGCAGGTGCGAGAGGTAGTGCAGCACGGGCACGGCGTTGAGGTCGAACGTGTTGCGCGTGCGCGTCTCAAACGTGCGAATGCCGCGCTCGCACAGGATCACGTTGTCGTTGCCTTCGCTCATGATGTACTCGGCCGCCATGAGCAGCTCGTCGATGGTGCCCGACATGCCGCGCTTCAGCAGCACGGGCGTCTGCGTCTTGCCCACCTCTTTGAGGAGCGGAAAGTTCTGCGCGTTGCGGGCGCCGATTTGCATGACGTCGATCTGCTTGTCGAGGAACAGCTGCACGTCGCGCGGGTCCATGATCTCAGTCACGATGGGCATGTCGAGCTCGGCGCGCGCCTCGCACAGCAGGTCGAGGCCGGCGGGGCCCATGCCCTGGTAAGCGTAGGGCGAGGTGCGCGGCTTGTACGCTCCGCCGCGGAGCATGGTGGCGCCTGCGGCCTTGACGCGACGCGCGATGCGGATGAGGTTCTCGCCCTCAACGGAGCACGGACCGGCGATTACTTGGAAGTGCCCGCCGCCGATGAGCACGCCGTGGCCGCAGTCCACCACGGTGTCGGTGGGGTGGAACTTGCGGTTTGCCTTCTTGAACGGCTCGGACACGCGTTGCACGCGCTCCACGATGTCCATGCTCTCGAGCAGAAAGGGGTCAATTTTGGTGGTGTCGCCCACCAGGCCAATGATGAGCTCGTCGGTGCCCTGGCTCACGTGGGCCTGGAGGCCCTTCTTTTCGATCCAGCTGACGAGATGGCTGACCGCCTGCTCGTCCGCATCTTTCTTGAGGATGGCAATCATAGCGTCTCCTGAGTCATGGTGTCGGGGTAAGTCGCAACATTGTATACCATGGCAAACGGACTGTTTCGAACCAGTTATCAATCGAAGTTGATTGCATGCTCCGTTTGGGTATAATGCTGGTTGCTTCGTCCCTTTAGCTCAGTGGATTAGAGCGTCTGCCTCCGGAGCAGAAGGCCGCAGGTTCGAATCCTGTAAGGGACACCAGATCGTTCGAACCCGGGTTGCCCACGCGCCCGGGTTTTTCTTTTTGCGGCTGCCTCTTCG